>JALYXU010000125.1 GCA_030946925.1 Pseudomonadota bacterium | reverse complement strand
ACGACGTCGTTGGTGCCGCCGACGATCGGCACGACGATGCGCACGGTCTTGCTCGGCAGCCAGTCGGCGGCGAGCGCCGCGGCCGGCCAGACCGCGGTGGTGGCAGCAACGACGCCGATCGCGCCGGCAAACGACAGCAGAGCTCGGCGGCACGAAGCGGTGGTGGTCATGTGGTCTCCAGTGGCCGGGCGGTCAAATTGAATAGACAGGTTGCTTGAGGGCGTCGGCGAGGTGCTGCTTGGCCCAGTCCTGCGGCCTGGTATCGAACGGCAGCAGCATGCCGGCGGCACGGACGTGCTGCTTCGAGGCATCGAGCGCCGGCGGCTCGGTGCCCTGGATCAGCTCGGTCGCCGCCTCGTACAGCATCCGCCGCGCCATCACGATCGGCCGGTCGGTCGGCAGCAGTTTCTCGGCGGCGTGGTTCTGGATCGGGCCCATGCTCTCCTGCAGCGACGCGTCCTGCATCGAGAAGCCGAAGACACCCGAATAGGCGCGCTTTTCCTTCTGCGCGACGCGGTCGATCAGGTAGTCGTTCTGCTTGTTGGCGCGCGGCTTGAAGGTGCCCGGCTCGTACTCGACGTGGATGCCCTTGCCGGCCTCCATGCTGCTGCGCTCCTCGGCCGAGAGCGGCTTGTCGGGATGGAAGTTGATGCTCCAGGCCCAGCAGCTGTAGTCGTCGATCGGCACCCAGACGTGGCCGCCGAGCGCGTGGTGGCCGAACGGCGGGATCAGCGTGTACCAGGGAAACAGCCACTGCGTGACGCGCCAGTAGTACGAGTCGGGCTCGCCCTTCCTGCGGCCGTACAGGGTCAGGCCGAAGTCGTTCTTCTCGATGTCGAAGACGACGTTGCCGTCGGCCTTGATGTAGTCGTTGGCCTTGGTGCCCATGTGCATCGGGTCGCCGTCGACCTCGAACTTGTGCACGTACGAGACGTGGGTGGTGTCGATGCCGCCTTCCATCGCCTGCAGGTAGTTGCACTCCTGCAGCCGCTTGCTGACGAAGACATGGCTGGCCGGCAGGCCGGCCCACTCGACTTCCGGCGGCGCCGGGCGCTTGTCGGCCGGGCCCATGTAGGCCCACAGCAGGCCGGCCTTCTCGATGCACGGATAGGCCTTGATCGCCATGCTCTTGCAGGCCTGCGGCGCCGAGGGCACGTCGACGCATTCGCCGCTGACCGCGAACTTGAGGCCGTGATACGAGCAGCGGATGCCGTTGTCTTCGTTGCGTCCGAAAAAGAGCGAGACACCGCGGTGCGTGCAGAACTCGTCGATCAGGCCGGGTCTGCCGGAGCTGTCGCGAAAGGCCAGCAGCTTCTCGCCGAGGATCTGCACCCGCACCTGCGGACCGTCGGGCTCGGCGATCTCGTTCGACTGCAGCACCGGAACCCAGTAGCGGCGAAGCAGGTTGCCCATCGGCGTGCCGGGGCCGGTCCGGGTCAGCGTTTGCGCCATTTCGCTGTTCATCTTTCAATCTCCAAATCAAACGCGTGATGCCTGTCCGAACATCCTAGTCTCGTCGCGCCGGCCGCGTCGATCAGCGACCGATCGCCGCCAGCTTGTCGTCCCAGAACGCCAGCGGCGGCAGCTTGCCGAGGCCGGCGCGAATGTTGTCGGCCATGTGCTCGGGCCGCCGCGTGCCGGGGATCGCGCACGTCACTGCCGGGTTGCCGAGCACGAACTTCAGCAGAACCTGGGCCCAGCTGGCGCAGCCGATCTCGGCGGCCCACGCCGGCAGGGGCTTGCCGAGCAGGCCGCGCAGCAGTCCGCCGCCGCCGAACGGCATGTTGACGATGACGGCGACACCGCGCTCGGCGGCGAGCGGCAGCAGCCGCCGCTCGGCCTCGCGGTCGTCGAGCGCGTAGTTGATCTGCAGGAAATCGAGGGCCTCGGCGCGCATGACCGCTTCGACTTCGGCGTAGGCAGACGCGGTGTAGTGGCTGATGCCCAGGTAGCGGATCCGGCCCAGTTCCTTCCACGCGCGCAACGTCGCCAGCTGGGTCCGCCAGTCGAGCAGGTTGTGGATCTGCATCAGGTCGATGCGGTCGGTGCGGAGCAGCCGCAGCGAGTCTTCCATCTGCCTGATGCCCTCCGCGCGGCCGCGGGTCCAGACCTTGGTCGCGAGGAAAGCGTCGGCGCGGCGGCCGCTCGCGGCCAGCAGCTCGCCGGTCGTCGCCTCGGCGCGGCCGTACATCGGCGAGCTGTCGAGGACCTTGCCGCCGGCCGCGAGCAGCGTCTCGACGACACCGGGAAGCAGCGCGTAGGCGGCGCTGCCCGGCGCCTGGTCGAAGCCGATGTAGGTGCCGCAGCCGATCACCGGCAGCGCCTCGCCGGTCGAAGGAATGGCGCGCGTCGTCATCGACGAAAGAAGCCGCTCAGGCCGGCTTTGCGCACGCAGCGGCACGGCGCTGGCCAAGGCCGCGGCGACGCCGGCACGGAGCAGGGCGGAACGTCTGATCAGCATGCGCGGCCGACGGCTCGATGCGGTCGACGGCTCGCATCACCGGCCGCTGGTGAGGGTCCAGCGCGGCGGCCATTCGCAGGCCGACGCCTGGGTCGCGCGGCGCGACGCGTGGGCGCTGTAGAGCATCGCCTCGACCGGCGCCCGCATCCGCTCGCCGTAGATGGTGTAGGTGTCCATCGCGGCCCGACACTGCCGGTCCAGGTTCGGGGCCACCGCCAGGCTCACGAGCAGCGCGTTCTTGGCGTCGCGCTCGCGGCCCGACAGCGCACTGGCGATCGCCAGCGTCGCCCAGTCCTCGACCCGGCCCTGCGGATAGCGGCTGCCGTGCAGAGTCAATGCGTACAGCGCCAGACGGCGCGCCGCATCGGCCTGTGCCGGCTGCTGCCGAAGCAGCAGGAATGCGAGGTTGCCGACCACGTCGGGATCCTGCGGGTTCGCACCGAAGGCGCGGACCTGCAGCATCAGGGCCTGCGGCGTCGCACCGCGCCGGCTGTACTCGACCCGCGCGGCGTCGTTGAATTGCTGCGCATCGCGTGCCGAAACCGGCATGGCGGTGACGGCATCGGCGGCCGGACGGCCGATCGCTGCAGCCGTTTCGAGGACCTCGCCATCGCCGACCACGTCCTCGGCGCGGCTGGCCGCAAACAGCACGCGCGAGACGACGCGCTCGGCACGCTGCGCCAGCCGAGGCACGTGGTTGACCATCAGGTCGTTGGCACGGGCATTGAAGTCGGGCTGCTCGGCAGTGGCCTCCGGGACAGGAGCGGGCGACACGCTCGGCGCCGAGGCCGCGGCGGGCGCCGGGACCTGAGTCGAGCTGCCCGGCGCAGGCACCGCGCTTCTCGGCGGCGGCGGGACCACCGCAGTTCCCGCCGAGACGGCGCTCGCCGGCGCCGTCGTGCCACTGCGTGGTGGCGCTGCAGGTGGCGTCGCCGCCGGTGCCACCGCGACGACGCTCGGCGGCGTCTTGCCTGCCACCGCCCACGGGTAGGCCGCATCCGTGCCTGCTTGCGACGGCCGTGGCGTTGCCGTCTGGCTCGGCCCGGCACCCGGCGAGGCGATGGCCGGGTTGCCACGGCGTTGCATCTCCATTTGCGCCCGCGCCTGGTTCTGCGCCTGGGCGAGGACTGCATCGCGCGACGGGAACGCAGACGGCCGAACCGGCACCTCGGCGTTGCCCTGCGCGCCGCCCGGCACGCCGCCGCGGGGCGCGAGGGCCGATGGCGCAGCCGGCCGTGCCGCGGATTCGACCGAGGCCACGAC
>JALYXU010000095.1 GCA_030946925.1 Pseudomonadota bacterium | reverse complement strand
CTGGCCGAGAAGCCCTGGGGCATCGTCGTCGCCGGCGTCGGCGGCACCGGCGTCATCACGATCGGCCAGCTGCTCGGCATGGCCGCGCATCTCGAAGGCAAGGGCATCGTCACCCAGGACGCCGCCGGCCTGGCGCAAAAGGGCGGCGCGACCTGGAGCCACATCCAGATCGCCAACCGCGCCGACGCGATCCTCTCGACCAAGGTCGGCACGGCCGAAGCCGATCTGGTGATCGGCTGCGATCCCATCGTCGCCGCGAACCGCGCCTCGCTCGCGGTGATGCGCAGCGGCCGCACCTACGTGGCCTTGAACACGCATGCGACGCCGACCGCCGCCTTCGTCAGCGATCCCGACTGGCAGTTTCCGGCCGGCGCATGCGAAGCGCTGGTGCTCGAGGCTGCCGGGCCCGACAACGTCGGCAAGCTCGACGCCGACGCGCTGGCGGTGCAGCTGGTGGGCGACTCGATCTACACCAACCCGCTGATGCTGGGCTTCGCCTGGCAGCAGGGCCGGGTGCCGCTGTCGCATGCCGCCTTGATGCGGGCGATCGAGCTCAACGGCGTGCAGATCGACAACAACAAGACCGCCTTCGAATGGGGCCGACGCGCCGCCAGCGAGCCGCAGGCGGTCAAGGCGCTGGTCAGGACCGGCCAGGTGATCGAGCTGGTCAAGCGCACGACCAACCTCGAAGAGCTGATCGCCAGGCGCGTCGAGTTCCTGACCGCCTACCAGAACGCCGCCTACGCGGCCCGCTACAAGAGCTTCGTCGAGACGGTGCGGGCGCGCGAAGCGGAGGCGGTCTTCTCGCGGACCCTGACCCGGCCGGATGCGGCCAAGCCGAGCACCAGGCTGACCGAGACGGTGGCCCGGTACCTCTTCAAGCTGATGGCCTACAAGGACGAGTACGAGGTCGCCCGTCTGCACAGCGACACCGGCTTCCTCGACAAGCTTTCGGCGCAGTTCGAAGGCAAGTTGGGCGAGGACTTCAAGCTCGTCTATCACCTTGCGCCGCCGATGCTTGCGAAGCCCAACGCCAAGGGCGAGCTGCAGAAGCAACGCTTCGGGCCGTGGATGCTGCAGGCGTTCCGGGTCCTGAGGCGGCTGAAGTGGCTGCGCGGCACGGCGCTCGATCCATTCGGCTGGACCGAGGAGCGCCGGATCGATCGGGCGCTGATCGCCGAATATCGCGAGTCGATCGAAGAGGTCTTGCGCACGCTCGGGCCTGCGAATCTCGGCCTCGCCGTGGAGATCGCCCGAATCCCCGAGCAGATCCGCGGCTACGGCCACGTCAAGGCCCGTCATCTCGACGCGGCACGGCCGAAGTGGGATGCCCTGATGGCCGACTGGCGGGCCGGCCCGCTGCGGATCGCTCCGTCGGCGCCGGTGCCCGATTTCCGTCCGACCGAGCCCTTCGACAGCCAGCTGCTCGACACCCAGCCGTCGGCGCGGCCGATGGAGACGGGCTCGCGACGCTGAGGTCGGCAGGGCTCTCGCCGCAAGGCGAGGCGTGAGGAGCGAGGTGTGAGCATCTGGCGGTCGGCGGGCCGACGCGGGTCACCCCTGGGCGGCCTCACGTCGGTCGGCGCTCGGCGCAGCCTGTCGGTCGCGGGCGCCGGCCGGTCGCACGGCCGTTGGTCTCCGCCCAGCGGCGCCCATACAGTGGGCGCCTTCGCCCGACCTCAGCCTCTCCATGCCCACGCAATCGCCACCGTCCATGTCGCCCCGGCCGCCGTTGCCGCCCGAGCACTGGTGGTCGCGCCTGAGCGCAGAAGCGGTGCGCCTGTTCCACGTCTACGGAAACTGGCTGGTCCGGATCACCTGGACCGGCTTCGTGGTGAGGTCGATCGTGTTGCTGATCGCCTCGCTGATCTTCGCCGACATCGCCGCCTCCGGCTCGAACGGCAACAGCGAAGAGGTGACGATCACCCCGGCCATGCCGGTGTCGCCACTGCCGCCACATCCCGCCACGCCGCGACAGCCGAAGGCGGCCATCGACAAGAGCAACGCCGACGAGGACGCGGTGACGATCTCGATCGACCGGAACGGCGTGCGCCTCTCGCCGCGCGGTTCGGCGGCGAAGGCCTCTGCGGCAGCACCGGCCCCCACGGCATCGGCCTCGTCTGATTCGGCGTCTGGGTCGGCGGCGGGATCAGGGTCGGCGGCGGCGGCGTCATCGGCAACTGCAGCGTTGCCGCACGGGATCTCGGCGCGCATCCAGGGCGACGGTGTCGAGATCAAGCTGCCGCCAGGCGCCGACAGTGAGGCGGTCCGCGAAGCGGTCGCCGAAGCCCGGACCGCCGTGGTCGAGGCGATCCGCGAATCGCAGCAACAGGCCGCCGAGCACGCGCGGGAGCTGGCCGACGAAGCACGGCAGTCGATCGAAGCGAACCGCAACGCGGTGCGGACGATTCGCCACATGCGGTCGGAGCGGTCGAAGCCACCGTTCACTGGGCTGGCCTGGTTCTTCGTCTTCGCTTCGGCGATCCTGAAGGTCAGCTACAAGGGAACGGTTCAGGCTGAGGTCAAGGCCGCGGTCGCCACCGAAGCGGCCGAGTCGGAACAGCTGAAGCGCCAGGTCGTCGAAGCGCGCATGGCGGCGATGCAGGCGCAGGTCGAGCCGCATTTCCTGTTCAACACGCTGGCCTCGATCGATCACCTGATCGAGACCGACCCGGCGCGGGCCAGCCAGATGCAGAAGAACCTGATCGCGCTGCTGCGGGCCTCGATGCCGACGATGCGCGAGTCGAACGTGGCGGCGCAGACACTCGGCCGCGAGATGGCGGTGATCCGGCCGTATCTGGCGATCCTCAAGGTGCGGATGGAAGACCGCCTGCAATCGAGCATCGCCGTGCCGGAGGGCCTGCTGTCGGCCGAGTTCCCGCCGATGATGATCCAGTCGCTGGTCGAAAACGCGATCAAGCACGGCCTCGAGCCGAAGGCCGATGGCGGCCAGCTCGATGTCCGTGCCGAGATCATCCATGGCAACCTCGCCGTCACCGTCGCCGACACCGGCCTCGGCTTTCGCGACGGCATCGCCGAGACCAGCGGCACCGGGATCGGTCTGGCCAATATCCG
>JALYXU010000045.1 GCA_030946925.1 Pseudomonadota bacterium | reverse complement strand
TGGCTTGGCATCAACCGCAACACGCTTCGCCGCAAGCTGGTCGAGCACAAGCTCATCAAGTGATGCGCGATCTCGTGGCGGCCTGTCATCCGCAGCGCTGAGATGCACGCCCTGATCTCCGTGTCGGACAAGACCGGAGTCGTCGAGCTGGCGCGCGCGCTGGCGGCGCTCGACGCCGTCATCCTTTCGACCGGAGGCACGGCGAGGCTGCTGGCAGATGCCGGCATTCCCGTCACCGAGGTCGCCGAGCACACCGGTTTTCCGGAGATGCTCGACGGTCGCGTCAAGACGCTGCATCCGCGCATCCACGGCGGCTTGCTGGCCCGCCGGGACGTGCCCGAGCACCTCGCCGCGCTGGCGCAGCACGGCATCGCGCCGATCGACCTGCTCGTCGTCAATCTCTATCCGTTCGAAGCGACCGTCGCCAAGGCCGACTGCACATTGGCCGAGGCGATCGAGAACATGGACATTGGCGGCCCGGCGATGGTCCGCTCGGCGGCGAAGAACTGGCGCGATGTCGCCGTGCTGACCGATCCATCGCAATACGATGGCGTGCTTGCGGAGCTGCGCCGATCCGGCGCGGTCTCGACCGCCACGAGATTCGCACTGGCGGTGTCCGCCTTCAACCGCATCGCCGAGTACGACGCGGCGATCAGCGGCTTCCTGTCGTCGTTGGCGGGGCCGAGCGACGGCGTGCCGGAGCGGGCCGAGTTCCCGGCGCAGTTCAACAGCGGGTTCGTCAAGCTGCAGGACTTGCGCTATGGCGAGAACCCGCATCAGCGGGCCGCCTTCTACCGCGATCTGCATCCTGCCGCCGGCTCGCTCGTGACGGCCGTGCAACTCCAGGGCAAGGAGCTCTCGTACAACAACATCGCCGATGCCGATGCGGCGTGGGAATGCGTCAAGAGCCTCGCGGCGCCTGACGGCGGCAGCGACTCCGCCTCGGCCTGCGTCATCGTCAAGCATGCCAACCCGTGCGGCGTCGCCGTTGCAGCTTCGAGCGGCGAGGCCTACGCCAAGGCGTTGCGGACCGACCCGACCTCGGCGTTCGGCGGCATCATCGCCTTCAACACCGAGGTCGACGCGGCTTGCGCCGAGCACGTCAGCAAGCAATTCGTCGAGGTCTTGATCGCGCCCGGCTACAGCACCGAGGCGCTTGCCGTCTTCGCCGCCAAGGCCAATGTCAGGGTCTTGCGCATCGACCTGCCGCGGGGCAGCCTCGCGCCGAACGTTTTCGACAGCAAGCGGATCGGCTCGGGGATGTTGTTGCAGAGCGCCGACAACCACGAGCTTCGGCCCGGCGACCTCAAGGTGGTGACGACCAGGCAGCCAAGCCAGACGCAGCTGCACGATCTGATGTTTGCCTGGAAGGTGGCCAAGTTCGTGAAGAGCAACGCGATCGTCTTTTGCGGCGGTGGCATGACGCTCGGTGTCGGAGCCGGACAGATGAGCCGTCTCGACTCGGCACGCATCGCTTCGATCAAGGCCGACGCGGCGGGTCTTTCGCTGCAGGGCTCGGCGGTGGCGAGCGATGCCTTCTTCCCGTTTCGTGACGGCCTCGACGTGGTCATCGACGCCGGCGCCACATCGGTCATCCAGCCGGGCGGCTCGATTCGCGACGACGCCGTCATCGCCGCCGCCGACGAACGCGGCATCGCGATGGTGTTCACCGGCGTCCGCCACTTCCGGCATTGAACGACGCCGTATCGTCGACCCTGGCTGCTGCCGCAGTGCGCGGCCATAGCGACGCTCCTCAGGTCCTCGAGCACCGACTGCCGCCTTGAAGCTGCCCGAGGTCGCCGGCCTCGCCCTTGCCGCCGTGGCCCGGCTCATCACCGGCGCCCAGGGCCACTGGTATGGCGCGCCGCCGAAGGCGGAGCAGCGCATCTACTTCGCCAACCACCAGAGTCATTTCGACTGGGTGCTGCTTTGGGCCTCGCTGCCGCGGGACCTGCGCGCTGCGACCCGGCCGATCGCCGCCCGCGACTACTGGACCGCAACGCCGCTCAAGCACTGGATCACGCGCGAGATCTTCAACGCCGTCTACGTCAGCCGCGAGCGCAAGGACGACGAGGATCCGCTCGAGCCGCTGCTCGAGGCGCTCAGCCACGGCGACTCCCTGGTCATCTTCCCGGAAGGAACGCGCGGCCAAGGCGGCGACCCGGCGCCGTTCAAGTCGGGCCTGTTCGCGCTGGCCCAGGCGTTTCCCGATATGCCGCTGATTCCGGCCTGGATCGACAACGTCCAGCGCGTCATGCCCAAAGGCGAGGTCGTCCCGGTGCCGATCCTCTGCACCGTGACGTTCGGCGCACCGCTGGCGCTGCTGGCGGGCGAAGACCGGCGCGTCTTTCTCGACCGGGCCCGCTCTGCCGTGATGGCCCTGCGCGAGGTCGGTCGATGAATCTGCGCGATCTCTCCGTCTCGCAGCAGGTTGCGCTGCTGTTCCTGACCCTGTTCGGGGTTCTCGCGCTGGTCACGCTCGTTGCCTTCGTCCAGTCCTTCCGCGAGGCCAGTCCAGCGCGCCGGACGCGTGACGAGCGCTTCGTCCGCGAGCTGCGAGCCGTCTGGATCGGCGCGACGCTCTTCTGGATTGCCTGGGCCGCCGGCCCGTTCGTCTCGACCGTGCTGTTCGGCTTCGTCTCGTTCCTGGCCCTGCGCGAATTCGTGACCTTGACGCACACCCGGCGCGGCGATCACCGCAGCCTCCTGCTCGCCTTCTTCGTCGTTCTGCCGCTGCAATACGTCCTGGTCGGCACGCGGCTCTTCAACATCTTCACGGTGTTCATCCCGGTCTATGTCTTCTTCGCGATTCCCGTCGTCAGCGCGCTGGCCAACGACCCGCTGCGCTTTCTCGAGCGCACGGCAAAGATCCAGTGGGGCATCACGGTCTGTGTCTACGGCATGAGCCACGCGCCGGCGCTGCTGCTGCTCGAGCTGCCGAACTGGCGCGAGCGCGGCGCCTTCCTGGTGTTCTACCTGGTCATCGTCGTCGCCACGGCGCAGCTCGTGCAGGAATTCGCGAGCCGACGGATGCGGCGCCGACCGGTGGCGCGGGCCATCAGCCGCTCGTTCTCGTGGCGGGCCTGGCTCATCGGCACGATGGCCGCGGGACTGGTCGGCGCGCTGCTCTACTGGACCACGCCGTTCAAGCCGTTGCCGGCCATGGCGATGGGCGCGATCGCCGGCGCCACCGGAACACTCGGCCAGTTCGTGATGGCGGCGTTGAAGCGCGACGCCGGCGTTCGCACCTGGGGCGGCCGGGCGTCGATCACCGGCGCGATCGGCCTGCTCGACCGCGTCGCGCCGCTGTGCTTCGCCGCGCCGGTCTTCTTTCACTCGGTGCGCTGGTACTTCGGCCTATGACGTCGCTTCGCTGCGACGGCGGCGCAGACCCGAACGCGCCGCGGCCGGCTTGGTGCCGTGAGTTGGGTTCCAATCGCTCATGCGCGTCCTCGGCATTGACCCCGGTCTGCGGACGACGGGCTTCGGCGTCGTCGAACTGAACGGCACCAGCCTGCGCTACGTGGCGAGCGGGACGATCCGCACGGATGCAGTTGCGCTGCGCGATCTGCCGGGCCGCCTGAAGATCATCTTCGACGGGGTTCGCGAGGTGGCGGCACGCTACGCACCGACCTGCGCCTCGGTCGAGATCGTCTTCGTCAATGTCAATCCTCAGTCGACCCTGCTGCTTGGCCAGGCCCGCGGCGCCGCGCTCTCGGCGCTGGTCGCCGACCAGCTGAGCGTCGCGGAGTACACCGCGCTGCAGATGAAGCGGGCCATCGTCGGCCACGGCCAGGCGAAGAAGGCACAGGTGCAGCAGATGGTGATGCGCCTGCTGTCGCTGCCCGGCATCCCCGGCAAGGACGCCGCCGACGCACTGGGCCTGGCCATCTGCCACGCCCACGCTGCCACCAGCTTTGCGGCAATCACCCGCAGTACCGGGCCCGCACCGCGAAGTCCGGCGCGATACCGGCAGGGACGCACCTACTAGCGGAGGCAGATCGGCGCATCGCTCGGCGACAATCCACGCCCGATGTATGCCCTCTTCGAAGACGGCGGCAAGTTCCACGCCGGCCGGGTCATGAGCGAGACCGACAACTCGCTGCAGATCGAACTCGCCTCCGGCAAGCGCGTCAAGGCGAAAGCGGCGAGCGTGCTGTTGCGTTTCGCGAGCCCCGAGCCCGACGCGTTTCTCTCGACCGCGATGCGCATCGCCGCCCAAATCGACCTCGACCTTGCGTGGGAATGCGCGCCCGACTCGGAGTTCGGCTTCGCCGATCTGGCGGCTGACTACTTCGGCGCCGGCAGCGGCACGCCCGAACAGGCCGCGGCCCTGCTGGGCCTGTTCGGGGCACCGCACTATTTCCGCCGGCTCGGCAAAGGCCGCTTCAAGAAAGCGCCCGAGGAGACGGTCAGGGCGGCCCTGCTCGGCATCGAGCGGAAGAAGCAGATCGCCGCGCAGGTCGACGCCTGGGCCAGCGAGCTGGTGGCCGGCACGTGCCCTGCCGCGATTCGCGAGCAGCTCTATCGCATCCTCTTCAAGCCCGACAAGAACGCCGCCGAGTACAAGGCCGTGGTCGAAGCCGCGCACCGGGTCGGCAGCGCTCCGCTCGATCTTCTCAAGTCCGCCGGCGCCATCAGCTCGGCCTACCAATTCCACTGGCGGCGCTTCCTGTTCGAGCAGTTCCCGAAGGGCACCGGCTTCGCTGCGGTCGACCTGCCGGCAGTGCCCGCCGACTTGCCGCTCGCCCCGGGTCGTGCGTTCTCGATCGACGACTCGGCGACGACCGAAATCGACGATGCCTTGTCGCTGCGCGGCCTGGGCAGCGGCCAGGTCGTGCTCGGCATCCACATCGCCGCGCCGGCGCTGGCGATGCTGCCCGATTCCGCCGTCGACAGGATCGCGCGCAGCCGCCTGTCGACGGTCTACATCCCCGGGCACAAGCTGACCATGCTGCCCGACGCTCTGGTCGCGGCGTTCACGTTGAAGGAGGGCGCCGACGCACCCGTCATCTCGCTTTATGTCACTCTCGACGAGTCGACCCTGGAGACGCTGGCGAGCGAGACGCGGCTCGAGCGGATTGCGATCGCCGCCAACCTGCGCCACGACCGTCTCGAAGCCGACGTCAACGAGGCCAGCCTTGCTGCCGGTCTGCCGGCGAGCGTGCCGTTTGCCGCTGAGCTGGCATTCCTGCACGGCCTGGCCCGCCACCTGAAGGCCGGCCGCGAAGTCGTGCGCGGCAAGCCGGAGAACTTCAACCGGCCCGACTACGCGTTTCGCATCGACACGAGCGACGGCGCGGCGATCGTCGGCGACGAGCCGGTCGAGATCGTGCCGCGACAGCGTGGCTCGCCGCTCGATCTGATCGTCGCCGAGACCATGATCCTGGCCAACAGCACCTGGGGTGGCTGGCTGGCCGAGTGCGGCGTGCCGGCCATCTATCGCAGCCAGGCCAGCCTGGCGCCGGGCGTCAAGGTGCGGATGGGCACGCGCCCCGGCCCACATGCCGGGATCGGCGTCGCCCAGTACGCCTGGGCGACCTCGCCGTTGCGACGCTACGTCGATCTCGTCAACCAGTGGCAACTGATCGCTTGCGCCCGCCACGGCCGGACCGCGGCGCTGGCGGCGCCGTTCAAGGCCCGCGACGTGCAGTTGCTGGCGATCGTTGCCGACTTCGAGGCCGCCTACAGCGCCTACAACGGCTTCCAGTCGGCGATCGAGCGCTACTGGTCGCTGCAATTGCTCCGCCAGCACGGCAGCCAGGAGCTCGACGCCACGGTCATGAAGGACGGGTTGGTTCGCGCCGAAACCTTGCCGCTGGTCTTTCGCGCGATCGGCGCCGAGGCGCTGCCGCGGGGTGCGCCGGTGCGCGTCCGCATCGGCGCGATCGACCTGCTGACCCTCGACTTGCAGGCGAGCGTCGTCGCCCGGCTCGGCACCGACACTGCCGCCAGTGTCGATGCAGCCGGCGACCCGTCCGACGACGAGGAAGCCGCGGTTGGACCGTTGACGACCGCCTTCGATGTCCCCGACGGCGAAGCCAGCGCCGAGCCGGCGGCGCAAGCTGCTGCGGCATCGGCCTGAGCCTTGATGCCCGGCCGCCTCAGCACCTTGCAGGTTGCGCTGGTCGCCTCGATCGGCGTGCACGGCGTTTTGCTGGCGGTGCGCTTCGTCGATCCCGAGGGCTTCAACCGGATGTTCCAGGAGTCGCCCCTCGAGGTCATCCTGGTCAACTCGCGCTCCGGCGAAGCGCCCGAGAAAGCGCAGGCGATCGCCCAGGCCAGCCTGGCCGGCGGCGGCGACTCCGACGCCGGCCGCGCCACGTCGCCGCTGCCGCCGTCCGCGCTCACCGAGCTCGGCGATGCCAACGAGGAAACCCGCAAGCAGATCGAACGGATGCAGGAGACGCAACAGCAGCTGCTGACCCAGTCGCGCCGCGAGCTCGCCCTGTTGCCGCCGACCGATCCGCTGCGCGAGCAGGGCACGCCGGACGAGCGCGAGCAGGAAGATCGCCGGCGCCAGCTGGTCGACAAGCTGGCCGAGATCGAGAAGCGCATCAACGAGGAAAATGCGCGACCGAAGAAGCGCTACATCAGCCCGGCGACGAGGGAAGAGGTCTATGCGCTCTACTACGATCAGCTGCGGCGCAAGATCGAGGACCGGGGCACCCGTCATTTCCCCGAGAACCAGGGGCACAAGCTCTATGGCGAGCTGACCATGAACGTCACCGTCGACAACGAAGGTCGGGTGGTCGAGACCGAGGTCGTCCGCGGCTCGGGCTCGAAGGTGCTGGACCGCCGGGCGATCGCCATCGTCGGCGCGGCGGCGCCGTACGGACGCTTCAACCAGGCGATGCGCAAGAACGCCGATCAGCTCGTGATCACCTCGCGTTTCAAATTCACCCGCGACGAGAACCTCGAGACGACCTTGAGCGCGCCGTCTTGAGCGAGTCGCCGGTGGCGGCGGTCGCGGCCGCCGAATGAGCCGCTACGCAGTCGCTGGCAGCCCGGTCGAGCACAGCCAGTCACCGTTCATCCACGCCGAGTTCGCCCGGCAGACAGGCCAGTCGCTGGTCTATGAACGGCTGCACTGCGAACGCAATGCCTTTGCCACGACCGTGAAGGCCTTTGCCGCGGCCGGCGGCAGCGGTTGCAACGTGACGATGCCTTTCAAGTTCGAGGCCTTCGAGCTGGCGGCGAGACGGACCGAACGGGCGGGCCGTGCCGGGGCGTGCAACACCCTGCGCTTCGACGCGGAGGGCTGGTTCGGCGACAACACCGACGGCGCCGGGCTGGTTCGAGACATCGAGAACAACGCCGGCGTGGCCTTGCGTGGCGCGAAAATTCTGTTGATCGGTGCGGGCGGTGGCGCAGCAGGCGCGATCGGGCCGTTGGCGGCGGCCGGTCCGAGCGAGATCGTCGTCGCCAACCGCACGCTGGAGCGGGCCGAGGCCCTGGTCGCCAGGCAAGCCTCGCCACCCGGCAGTGCGACGCCGACGTCGTTCCGCGCCGCCTCGCTCGATGCCTGCGGCGAGGCCTTCGATGTGCTCGTCAACGCCAGCGCCAGCAGCGTGGCCGGGGTCGGCGTGCCGGTTCGGCCGGAGGTTCTGCGGCCTGGCGCCCTTGCAATCGACATGATGTACGGGCCGGCCGCGCGCGGGTTCGTCGATTGGGCTCGATCCCACGGCGCGGTCGGCCGCGATGGTCTTGGCATGCTCGTCGAGCAGGCCGCCGAGGCATTCTGGTTCTGGCGTGGCGTGATGCCGCGGACCGAGAGCGTATTGGCCGAGCTGCGGCGGCGCCTGGCGATGTCATGAGCAGCCCGGGGCGGCGAGACCTGGCACGTGGCCTCGCGCTCCTGCTCCTTTCGGCGCTGTCGCTGCAGCTGTATTTCGTGCTGCGGATCGCGGTCATGGTCGCGGTCGACCCCAGCTCCACGACCTTCCAGCGCTCCGAAGCCTGGCGTCTGGCCCTCGAGCCGAAGCCGCTCGCATGGCAGCAGCGCTGGGTCGACTACAGCGCCATCTCGGTCAGTCTGAAACGCGCGGTGATCGCCTCCGAAGACGCAAGCTTCACCGAGCACAGCGGCGTCGAGTGGGATGCATTGGAAAAAGCCTGGGGCCGCAACCAGCGCGCCGAGCTCGCCGTTGAGCAGAGCAAGGAGCGGGCGACGCGGGAGAGGCCCACGCAAGGCGCGGCGACGAACGGACCAGTGCGGGCGGCACGAATCGTCGGCGGCTCCACCATCAGCCAGCAACTCGCGAAGAACCTCTTCCTCGGCGGCGAGCGCAGTCTTGCTCGCAAGGGCCAGGAGCTCATGCTGACCTGGACCATGGAGCTCGTTCTCGGCAAGCGGCGGATCTTCGAGATCTATCTGAACAGCGTCGAATGGGGCGAAGGCGTGTTCGGTGCCGAAGCGGCGGCGCGTCATTACTTTCGCGTCGGCGCGGGTGCACTGTCGGTGCGGCAGGCGGCCCTGCTCGCAGTCATGCTGCCCGCTCCAAAACGTTTCGAGAGGCGTCCAGGGTCGCCGTACGTGACCGGCCGTGCTGCCACGGTCGCCGCGCGCATGGCTGGCGTGGATTTCCCCTGAGCGCGGCGCCTCGGCAGCGCCCGACTTCTAGAATCCCTGCATGGCTGCAACGCTGAGCGCGGAGATTGCTGTTGCGGCCGCGCGCCTCATCGTCGAGGAAGGCATGGAATACGGTCCGGCGAAACGGCGTGCCGCCCGCGTATTCCGCTCGACGCGATCGGCGGAGTTGCCGAGCAACGAACTCCTCGAGGACGAGGTCCGCGCTTACATCGAGCTTTTTCATGCCGACACCCAGCCGGCCGAACTCGCGGCCTTGCGGGCGATCGCCGCCGACTGGATGGAGCGCCTTGCGGCGTTCCGGCCGCATCTCAGCGGAGCCGTCTGGCGCGGCACCGCGACGCGCCTCAGCACGATCCACCTGGACCTCTACTGCGACGACTCGAAAGAGGCCGAGCTGGCGCTGATCGATCGACGCATCGATTACCAGACGTCGAGCCTGGACGGCCCGAGGGGCCGATCGTTCGATGTCCTCAACGTGCTGGAGCAGAGCCGGGCCCTCAGCGGACCGGTGCACCTCGCGTTGATGGTGCTCGATTACGACGATCTGCGTGGTGCCTTGCGCGGCGATGGCCGCGGCCGAAGCCAGCGTGGTGATCTTGCGGCGTTGAATTCGCTGCGGGGCGAAGCGTGAAGCGGCGCGCCATCATCGTCGGCAGTGTCGCAGCCGGAGCGGCGGTCGCCGGGCTCGGGGCTGCCATTTCCCGAATGCCCGGCACGCCGCCGTCGCCCGAGCCAACGCCCGACCTCTGGACGCTGACCTTCGTGACTCCTGAGGGTGCGCCGTTGCCGATGTCGAGTTTGCGGGGCCGTCCGTTGCTGCTCAACTTCTGGGCGACCTGGTGCGTGCCGTGCGCAACCGAGATGCCGCTGCTCGACCGTTTTGCCTCGTCGCCCAGAAACGCCGGGAAGAACGTCCTGGCCCTGGCGATCGACGCGGCGGACCCGGTGCGTCGGTTCTTGCGCGAACGCAGCCTCCACCTTTCGGTCGCGCTCAGCGGCCCGGTCGGCCTCGACCTTTCTCGGAGCCTCGGAAATCATGCCGGCGGCCTGCCGTACAGCGTCGTCTTCGATGCGGCTGGCCGGCCGCGCGAGCAGCGGCTCGGGGTCCTAGACACGGCCCTGCTCGACCGCTGGAGTGCAATCTGAGCAGCGATTTTTTTCGTTTCTGTCGTCTACGTCCGCCAAAGTCGCATTAATCGCTTAGAGTGGCGCCGAACCGCCGGCAGCCGCTATTTCCGGAAGTTCTCCGGATCCGACAGACGCCACCCTAAGGACCAATGGATCTTCGCAAAATCAAGAGTCTGATCGACCTCGTCTCCGACTCGAACATCACGGAACTCGAAATCGCCGAGGCCGACGGAAAGGTCCGAATCGTCAAGGCAGCGCTGCCTTCGCCTGTTGCGTCCGCTGCGACGTCACCCCTGCAGACCGAGACCACTCTGGCCTCTGCGGTTGCAGGCGGCGCCGCGGCCGTTGCCGCAGCGCCGATCGACACCGGGCACATCGTCAAGTCACCGATGGTCGGCACGTTCTATCGCTCAGCCAGTCCCGGCAGCGACGCTTTCGTCGAGGTCGGCGCCGTGGTCAAGGTCGGTGAGCCGATCTGCATCATCGAAGCCATGAAGATCATGAACGAGATCGAGGCCGACGCCGACGGCAAGATCCGCGAGGTTCTCTGCGAGAACGGCCAGGCGGTCGAGTATGGACAGCCTCTTTTCATCATCGAATGAGAGCGCGAGCGACAGCGGTGCGGATCGTCAGGCTCGGGCTTCGTCCCCGCTGAGCCGCGGATGTTCAAGAAGATCCTGATCGCCAATCGCGGCGAGATTGCCCTGCGTATCCAGCGCGCCTGCCGCGAGCTGGCGGTGAAATCGGTCGTCGTCTATTCCGAAGCGGACCGCGATGCCAAGTACGTGAAGCTTGCCGACGAAGCCGTCTGCATCGGCCCCCCGCCCTCCGCGCAGAGCTATCTGAACATGCCGGCCATCATCGCCACCGCCGAGGTCACCGATGCCGAGGCGATCCATCCCGGCTACGGCTTTCTCGCCGAAAACGCCGATTTCGCAGAGCGGGTGGAGCGCAGCGGCTTCGTCTTCATCGGCCCGACCCCCGATGCGATCCGCGTCATGGGCGACAAGGTGTCGGCCAAGCAGACCATGATCAAGGCCGGCGTGCCGTGCGTCCCGGGCTCGGAAGGCACCCTTCCCGACGACCCGAAGGAGTCGATTCGTGCGGCTCGCGCGATCGGCTACCCCGTCATCATCAAGGCCTCGGGCGGCGGCGGCGGCCGCGGCATGCGTGTCGTTCATACCGAGGCTGCGCTGGTCGCAGCCGTGCAGACGACCCGTGCCGAGGCCGGCGCCGCTTTCGGCAACTCGGCCGTGTACATGGAGAAGTTCCTGCAAAACCCGCGCCACATCGAAATCCAGGTGCTGGCCGACCAGCACAAGAACGTGCTCTGGCTGGGCGAGCGCGACTGCTCGATGCAGCGGCGTCATCAGAAGATCATCGAAGAGGCACCGGCGCCGGGAATTGCCCGCAGGATGATCGAAAAGATCGGCGAGCGATGTGTCGCGGCGTGCAAGCGGATCGGCTATCGCGGCGCCGGCACATTCGAATTTCTCTACGAGAACGGCGAGTTCTTCTTCATCGAGATGAATACACGGGTCCAGGTCGAGCACCCGGTCACCGAATGGGTCACCGGGATCGACATCGTGCAGATGCAGATCCGGATCGCCGCCAACGAGAAGTTGCCGATTCCGCAGCGCAGCGTCCAGTGTCGCGGCCATGCGATCGAGTGCCGGATCAACGCCGAGGATCCGTACAAGTTCACGCCGTCACCGGGCCGCGTCACGATGTGGCACCCGCCTGGCGGGCCCGGCGTCCGGGTCGACTCGCATGCCTACACGAACTACGTGGTTCCGCCGAACTACGACTCCATGATCGGCAAGATCATCGTTCACGGCGACACCCGCGAGCAGGCGCTCGCACGGATGCGAACCGCCTTGTCCGAGACGGTGGTCGAAGGCATCCAGACGAACATTCCGCTGCACCGCGAGCTGATGGTGGATGCGAAGTTCATCGAGGGCGGCACGAGCATCCACTACCTGGAAGGCTGGCTCGATCAGCACAAGCGCTGAGGCGATCAGTGCATACGCTGACGTTGCTCGCCCCGGCCGAATCCGTCGAGACGATCTCGGACCTGTTCGAGAACAGTTTCGGCGCACTGTCGATCACCGTCGAAGACGCCGATGCCGGCAGCGCCGACGAGCATGCCGTCTTCGACGAGCCGTCCAGCGGCGCCACCGGACGTTGGCAGCGGGCCCGCATCACTGCATTGTTCGCGGGCGAAGGCGACGCGACTGCGGCTGCCGCACAAGCGATGGCCGGCAGCCCTGGCGAGGAGGTCGGGATCGAAAGCATCGCAGCGGTCGACGACCTCGATTGGGTGCGACGGACCCAGGCGCAGTTCGGCCCGAGCGAGATCGGGCCGGGCTTTTGGATCGTGCCGACGTGGTCACCGATCCCTGCCGGCGCCAGTCGCATCATCCGCCTCGACCCGGGCCTGGCTTTCGGCACCGGAACCCACCCGACGACACGGATGTGCCTGCGCTGGATGGTGGCTGCCGCAGGCTCCGCTGCGGCGCCGTGGGCGAGAGTCCTCGACTACGGCTGCGGCTCCGGAATTTTGGCGATCGCTGCGGCGAAGCTCGGCGCCAGCGGCGTCAGCGCCGCCGACATCGATCCGGTCGCGCTCGCGACGACGCGTGCCAACGCTGTCGCGAACGGCGTCAGCGTGGAGGCGGTCGACGTTGAGGCGGTCTGCGGTCGCTACGAGCTCATCGTCGCCAACATCCTGGCGACGCCTCTCAAAGCGCTGGCGCCAGTCCTTGTCTCGCAGCTCGGCCCGGCCGGCAAGCTGGTCCTTGCCGGCATCCTCGTCGCGCAAGCCGACTCGCTGGTCGCGGCCTACGCCCCTTGGCTGGTCCTGCGCGTTGGCGCAGAAGACGACGGCTGGGTCCTGATGACCGGCGAGTCACCGGCACAGAGCTGCGTGGCATGATTTACCGATGAGTCTTGCGACGCGTTGCAGCTCGTGCGGGACCGCGTTCCGGGTCGTGCAGGACCAGCTGAAAATCTCCGAGGGTTGGGTCCGTTGCGGTCGCTGCGATGCGGTCTTCAATGCCCTCGAAGGATTGTTCGACCTCGGCCGCGGCGCCAGCCCCCAGGCGCAGGACCGCCCCGCCCCCCCAGCCGACGAGGAGCACCGAGCCATGGCGGCTGCGACGGCGCGCACCAAGCCGGAGAGCGAGCGCCAGAGCGGCCGCAAGCGCAGTCGACACCGTTCGCGCGAGCATCCCCATGAGCAGTCCGAGGCACGCCAATCCGAGCAGCAGCAAGCAGAGCCGCAGCACCGCGCCGCGCAAGATCGGCCGCGGTCGGCCCACCCGGAGCAGCGCGATCGGCAGCGCCTCGAGTCCCGTGATGCCGAGGACGATGACGAAGGACCTCTCACTGCGCCGCTCGAGCTCGGCGATCCGCTTGTCGACCCGATCGATGCGCATCTGTTTCGCAAACGCGGCGCCGAAGTCGACCGCTCCTCCTCGGTCCAGCTCGACGAGCGCGATCGCGTGGAGTTCTCCGACGCGCGGTTCGATTCGGACCTGTTCGCGGACAGTCCCTCGGCGAACGACCCGACGCAGACTGGATCGCCGACCACCGCCGCCGCCGACTTGCCGTTGGAAAGCACTGCGCAGCAGCCGGACTTCTTGCGCCGGGCCGAGCGTCGCGTGCGCTGGAACAGCGGCCCGCGGCGGCTGGTCTTGCTGGCGTCGCTATCGGCAGCGACGCTCGGCTTGCTGCTGCAGACAGCGCACCACTTTCGCGACACCATGGCGGCCCGGTGGCCGATCGCCAGGCCGGCCTTGCTGGCCTGGTGCAAGTCGGTCGGCTGCAGCGTCGAAGCGCCGCGTCGCATCGACGAGGTCTCGGTCGAGCACAGCGATCTCAGCCGCGCGATCGGCGCCGACGCGTTGGTCCTCTCGGTGACCTTGCGCAGCCGCAGCAACCTGGTCCTGGGGTTGCCCTCCATCGAGCTGGAGCTGACCGACGGCAATGGCCGCCTGGTCGCGCGGCGTGCCCTTGCACCGCGTGATTTCGGCGCTGCCGGTCTGCTGCAGCCGGGCGCGGAGACGGAGCTGCAGGCGATGTTCAATGCCGGCACCGCACGCGTCGCTGGCTATAAGGTCGAACTGTTCTACCCTTGATTCGCCGCACTGGCGACATCTCATGGAGCTTGCATGGCCAGTCTGATCTGCGGTTCGCTCGCCTTCGACAGCATCGCCAATTTTCCGGGCCGGTTCGCCGAGCAGATCGCGCCGCACCAACTGCACATCCTCAATGTGTCGTTCCTGGTGCCGACGCTGCGGCGCGAGTTCGGCGGCTGCGCCGGCAACATCGCCTACAACCTGGCCATGCTCGGCGGTGCGGCGATCGTTGTCGCCGCGGTTGGAAACGACGGCGCTGAATACATCGAGCGAATGCGCGGGTGGGGCGTCGCCGTCGACCACGTGCGCGTCGACGCCGATGCCTACACGGCGCAGGCCTTCATCATCACCGACCGGGACAACAATCAGATCACCGCCTTTCACCCGGGCGCGATGCAATCGGCGCACCAGATCGACATTCCAGTGCGCGACGACATGGCGATCGCGATCGTCGCCCCCGACGGACGTGACGCGATGCTGCGCCATGCCGCCGATCTGGCGGCCCGCCGAGTGCCGTTCATCTTCGATCCCGGCCAGGGCTTGCCGATGTTCGACGGCGCCGAGCTGCGCCACTTCATCGGCCAAGCCAGCTGGGTTGCGGTCAACGACTATGAAGCGCAGATGCTTTGCGAGCGGACCGGCCAGTCGCTGGAGGAGATGTCCCGCTCGCACCTGCGCGGCATCGTCGTCACCCTGGCCGCCGCCGGATGCGATCTCTGGCAGGCCGGCACGCGTTGTCACGTCGAAGGAGTGCCGGCCAGCGCCTTGGTCGACCCGACCGGCTGCGGCGATGCCTTTCGCGCCGCCCTCCTTTACGGTCTCGAGCGCAGCTGGACGCTCGAGCGGTGCGCCCGCCTGGGCAACCGGCTCGGCGCATTGAAGATGGCGAGCCGGGGTGGTCAGAATCACGTGCTGGATCGCACGCTGGTCACGGCTTGAACCGCGCCTGCCTCAAGTTATCGTCGAATCTTCCGAAGCGCCAAACCATGGACATGCGACAAACCCTGACCTTCGCGGTCTTGCTGGTCATCGGCCTTGCCGTCGCCTCGGCCGCCACCTGGGTCGGTTGCCGCTGGTGGTACGGAAGAAAGCTGCTCGCCGCGGCACAACGGCTGCACAAGAGCGATCAGGGCCGGCTGTTCTCGCAGCAACAAACCGCTCAGGCCAGAAAGCAGATCGAGGCGTTGACGAAAGAGCTGGAGGCGCAGCGCAAAGTGCATTCGGGCAGCGAGGCGAGCAGGCAACGAACGCGCGAGCTGGAGCAGGCATTGGCCGCCGCCGAACGCGTCGTCGAGAGCCATTCCGGGATGACCCCCCTGGTCGCAGCGGCGCATGGCTTCGCCGACACCCAGATCATGCCTTGAGCGCGGCGCATAAAAAAACCCGGCCGTAGCCGGGTTTGATCGGCGGGCGCCTGGGCGCCCGCCGCACGCTCAAGGTTTGCTTCCCGTGGGGAAAGGCCAAGCCGCTTGCGGACTCAGCGCCGTCTTGGCCGGCGCCGAAGGCGCGGCCGGCGCCGCAGGTGCGGCGGCGGCTTTCTTCGCCGGCGACTTCTTGACGGCGGCCTTCTTCGCAGGCGCCTTCTTCGCAGTCGCTTTCTTCGCGGCCTTTCTCGCAGGCGCCTTCTTGGCCGCCTTTTTCGCAGGCGCTTTCTTCGCGGCCTTTTTGCCGGCCTTTTTGCCCGGCGCTTTCTTGCCGGCCCTCTTGACCGCCTTCTTCGCACCCTTCTTGGCAGGCGACTTCTTGGCCGCCTTCTTGCCGGCCTTCTTGGCGGGTGACTTCTTGGCGGCCTTCTTGCCGGCCTTCTTGGCAGGCGACTTCTTGGCTGCCATCTTCTTCATCGGGGCCTTCTTGGCCGCCTTCTTCGCTGGCGCCTTCTTGGCCGCCTTTTTCGCAGTTGCCATTACGTTTCTCCTTGATCAAGTTGACATGGAACTGACCGATTCCGGAGTGGAATCGATCAGCTATTCACAGTCCAGACTGCCCAGGAGGGGCGCCCGGTCCCGTGAATCGGGGAGCAGGACGGCAGCGCTCTTCGGCACTGCTCGATCTCCTGCGAATCTTGATCTCTGAAAGCTCGCGCCATTCGGCGGAGCTGCGACGCGCCCAAGTGGGCCCCGCGTCTTGCTGGACGTTCTGGCCGCCTGGCCATCACGATCCGGCTCATTCCCATGACAGCGCACCACCGCTTTGATAGTCGATGACGCGGGTCTCGAAAAAGTTGCGCTCCTTCTTGAGGTCGATCATCTCGCTCATCCACGGAAACGGGTTTTCCTCGTTAGGGAAAAGCTCCTCGAGACCGATCTGCGCAGCCCGACGGTTGGCGATGTAGCGCAGATAGCCCTTGAACATGGACGCGTTCATGCCGAGCACGCCGCGCGGCATGGTGTCCTCGGCGTAGCGATATTCGAGGCTGACGGCGCGCTCGAACAAGACCCGGATCTCGGCCTTGAATTCGGCCGTCCACAACTGTGGGTTCTCGGCCTTGATCTGGTTGATCAGGTCGATGCCGAAGTTGCAGTGCATCGACTCGTCGCGCAGGATGTACTGGTATTGCTCGGCCGCGCCGGTCATCTTGTTCTGCCGGCCCAACGCCAGGATCTGGGTGAAGCCGACGTAGAAGAAGAGCCCCTCCATCAAGCAGGCGAAGACGATCAGCGACTTGAGCAGCGTGCGATCGTTCTCTTCGGTTCCGGTGTGGAAGTGCGGATCGGAGATCGCCTCGATGAACGGAATCAGGAACTGGTCCTTGTCGCGGATCGACTGGACTTCGTTGTAGGCGTTGAAGATCTCGCTCTCGTCGAGCCCGAGCGACTCGACGATGTATTGATAGGCATGCGTGTGGATCGCTTCCTCGAACGCCTGGCGGAGCAGGAACTGCCGGCATTCCGGCGCCGTGATGTGGCGGTAGGTGCCGAGCACGATGTTGTTCGCTGCGAGCGAATCCGCCGTGACGAAAAAGCCGAGATTGCGCTTGACGATGCGCCGCTCGTCGTCCGTCAGCCCGTTCGGATCCTTCCAGGTCGCGATGTCGCGCGACATGTTCACTTCCTGCGGCATCCAGTGGTTGGCGCAAGAGGCGAGGTACTTCTCCCACGCCCACTTGTACTTGAACGGCACCAGCTGATTGACGTCGGTGGCGCCGTTGATGATCCGCTTGTCGGCCGCCTTGACGCGACGAGCGGCCGGCGCTTCGGCAGGCATCGGGGCAGCGGCCGCGACGATCGAGACGGATCGCTGCGGATCCGCGTCCGGCGATCCGGCCGGAAGCGCGGCTTCGACAGCCGACAGCACGGCCGAACGCAAGTTGGAAACCGCGCGCGGTGCGCTGCTTGCGGTGTGAACGTTCTCGAGGGCTCTGTCTTCTTCCCAAACCAGCATTGCGAATAGTTCCTCTGCCTCTTGATTATCCGAGCGATGTGTGCGAAAGCCCAAGCCTTATCGCTCGCGGCGCTGCGTTGCTGTTGCTCCGTCGCATCGCGTTCGCCTTGAAAGCGAAACGCATCGCGAAGGAACGCACGGCGTCTCGGCGACGCAGCGATTCATTGACATGCATCGCACTCCGGATCGTCGAGCGCGCAAAACTTCACCTCCGATTCCAGATCCACGTCGCTTCCGATCGTGTGCGAAGGCGTCACCGCCGACATCCCGCTCACCACGATCGGAGCCGACCGCGTTCCACTCGACACGGCGTTGTGCTGGCTGGTCTTGACCGTCGACTTTTCGGCGTTGGTCGCGCTCAGCGTGCGCAAGTAATAGGTCGTCTTCAGACCGCGCAGCCAAGCCAGCTTGTAGGTCTCGTCGAGCTTCTTGCCGGAGGCCCCGGCCATGTAGATATTGAGGGACTGCGCCTGATCGATCCACTTCTGACGCCGCGCCGCAGCCTCGACCAGCCACTTGGTCTCGATCTCGAATGCCGTGGCGTACCGCGACTTGATGTCGGCCGGAACCCGGTCGATGCGCTGCAGCGAGCCATCGAAGTGCTTCAGGTCCATCACCATCACCTCGTCCCACAGCGCCGCCTTCTTGAGGTCTCGCACCAGGTACTCGTTGACGATCGTGAATTCGCCGGACAAGTTGGACTTCACCGAGAGATTGCCGAACGACGGCTCGATCGAGGCGCTGACGCCGACGATGTTCGAAATCGTGGCCGTCGGCGCGATCGCGACGCAGTTCGAGTTGCGCATGCCGTGCTCGCCGATGCGCTTGCGCAGCAGACCCCAGTCGAGCGTGCTGCTGCGATCGACCTCGACGAGCTGGCGCTCGGCGTCGGTCTTCAGGCTGCCCCGCTGCTGGGCCAGCAGGTCGAGCGAATCGATGGGCAAGATGCCGCGGTCCCAGAGCGAGCCGCGATAACTCGAATAGCGGCCGCGCTCGGCAGCCAGTTCGGTCGAGGCCCAGTAGGCGTGGTAGCAGACCGCTTCCATCGACCGGTCCGCGAACTCGACCGCCGCATCCGATGCATAAGGAACACCGATCTCGTAGAGGGTGTCCTGGAAGCCCATGATGCCGAGCCCGACCGGACGATGGCGCAGGTTCGAATCGCGTGCCTTCTTGACGGCGTAGTAGTTGATGTCGATGACGTTGTCGAGCATCCGCATCGCGGTGCCGATCGTTCTCTTCAGCTTGGCCTGGTCGAGTGCGCCGTCAGCGACGTGCTGGGCCAGATTCACCGAGCCGAGATTGCAGACCGCGATCTCTGCAGCGCCGGTGTTGAGGGTGATCTCGGTGCAGAGATTGCTCGAATGGACGACGCCGACGTGCTGCTGCGGCGAGCGCACGTTGCAGGCATCCTTGAAAGTGATCCACGGATGTCCGGTCTCGAACAGCATCGTCAGCATCTTGCGCCAGAGGTCGGCTGCTTTCATCGTCCTGAAAAGCTTGATCTCCCCGCGCGCCGCCTTCGCTTCATAGGCCGTGTAGGCAGCCTCGAAGTCGAGGCCGAACTTGTCGTGCAGGTCTGGGCAGTTGCTCGGCGAGAACAAGGTCCAGTCGCCCCCTTCCATCACCCGCTTCATGAACAGGTCGGGGACCCAGTTGGCGGTGTTCATGTCGTGGGTGCGCCGACGATCGTCGCCGGTGTTCTTGCGCAGCTCGAGAAACTCCTCGATGTCGAGGTGCCAGGTCTCGAGGTACGCGCAGACGGCGCCCTTGCGCTTGCCGCCCTGATTCACCGCGACCGCGGTGTCGTTGACGACCTTCAGGAACGGCACCACGCCCTGGCTCTTGCCGTTGGTGCCCTTGATGTGGCTGCCGAGCGCGCGCACGTTGGTCCAGTCGTTGCCCAGGCCGCCGGCGAACTTCGAGAGCAGCGCGTTTTCCTTCAGCGCTTCATAGATGCCGTCGAGATCGTCGGAGACCGTCGTCAGATAGCAGCTAGAGAGCTGCGACCGGCGCGTCCCGGCATTGAACAGGGTCGGTGTGGAGCTCATGAAGTCGAAGCTCGAAAGCACTTCGTAGAACTCGATCGCCCGAGCCTCCCGGTCGATCTCGCCGAGTGCCAGGCCCATCGCGACGCGCATGAAAAAGGCCTGCGGCAGCTCGATCCGCGCTTCCTCGATGTGCAGGAAGTAACGGTCGTAGAGCGTCTGCAGGCCGAGGTAGTCGAACTGCAGGTCGCGATCGGCCTTCAGCGCGCCGCCGAGCTTGGCAAGGTCGAACTGCAGCAGCTTTTCGTCGAGAAGCTCGGCCTGCACGCCCCGCTTCACGAACTGCGGGAAGTACTCTGCGTAACGGGCGTGCATGTCGGAATGGAGCAGCTCCTCGCCGAGAATCTCGCGCCGGATGGTGTGCAAAAGCAGACGTGCTGTGGCCCGGGTGTAGCCTGGCTCCTTCTCGATCAGCGTGCGTGCGGCGAGGATCGCCGCCTTGTGCACCTCATCGATCGGTACACCGTCGTAGAGATTTCGCTTGGTCTCGGCCAGGATCGGTTCCGGCCGGACATCCACGCCGAGGCCGGCACACGCCGACTCGATCACGGTCTGCAGCCGTGCCGCGTCGAGCGGAACGCGGTGGCCGCCGTCGGTGACCATCAGAACCGGCTCGACCGGTCGCGCGACGATCGACTGCTTCGCGCGCTCTTGGGCCCGTCGTTCACGATACAGAACATAGGCACGGGCCACTTCGTGATGGCCACCGCGCATCAGACCGAGCTCGACCTGATCCTGCACGTCTTCAATGTGGAAGGTGCCGCCGCCGGGTCGCGAGCGCAGCAACCCCCGGACGACCGATTCGGTCAGCCCGTCGACCGTTTCACGGACACTGGCCGAGGCCGCGCCCTGCGTCCCGTGCACGGCCAGGAAGGCCTTCATCAGCGCGACGGCGATCTTGTTGGGCTCGAATCCGACCACTGCGCCGTTTCGGCGAAGTGTCTGATAGCCCTGATATGCCGTTGACGGCGGGGCAACACGGTTGACGGGCCGCGGCGCGACAGCGGCAGCCGATGTCGCCTGGGCAGGACCTGCTTGCATGAAATCTCCAGTGAGAGCTTGGCGGCGCAGCGCCGGCAGCCATTTTGTTGGGCTGCCGAGGGCAGCCGGCCGCCTTGGCGGTCGCTGAGAAGTCGGGGACGTCGGATTTCGGGGAAGCCGCGGGACCGGCCAAAAGAGCATTTCGAGAAAGCCAGCATAGCACTGCCGGACACTATATCTGGGGTCTAAGACCCCTACAAGCACTACCTATAGTGTCCGCGGCATCGTGCTGCTTCCTGTTTGGACGACGGCCCGCAAGGGATGCTCAGGCGCCCCACTCCAGATGCAGAGAGACGAGCTGCGCGCGGATCTTGTCCCACTCGAACCCGGAGCCCGGGTCTTTCTTTCGGCCCGGCGCCACATGCTCATGACCGACAACCGCAGCAAGCGGGTAGCGTGCAGCGCAAGCCCGCACGACGCCGGCCAGACGCTCGTATTGGGCGGCCTCGAAAAGCTCGCCCTCGAGACCTTCGAGCTCGATGCCGATGGCGTAGTCGTTGCAGTCGGGACGGCCACGCCAGATCGACGCTCCGGCGTGCCAGGCGCGCTTGTCGCACGACACGAACTGGAGCAAGGCGCCGTCGCGCCGAATCAGGAAGTGAGCCGAGACGCGAAGCCCGTGAACCGCTCGGAAATAAGGATGCGCCGAAGGATCGAGGCGGTTGTCGAAGAGCCGCTCGATCGCGTCGCCGCCGTACTCGCCCGGTGGCAGGCTGATCGAGTGGACCACGATCAGTTCAACGGGAACGCCGGGAGGTCGGAGTCCGAAATTTGAAGATGGCCTGCGTTCGGCGCTGCCGAGCCAGCCGCCGCGCCAACGCGGCCGTGCCTCTGCCGTCGTCACTCCCGTTCGGCTGCGCCCGAATCACCCCCGACGTTGACGTTCAGGCGGGCCATTCGGTAGCGCATTTGCCGCAGAGACAAGCCGAGGCTGACACCTGCCGCGGTTCGATTGAAGCGGTAGTGCTCGAGCGCACGAACGAGGATGTCGCGCTCGACGTCGTCGAGATACTTGGCCAGATCGCTCGGCAAAGGTTCTTCCACGGGCAGCAGCAAGGTGCCGCCGCGCGTTGCTCCGCCCGACGGCTCGGCTGCCATCGACGGCGGATCGAGCTCGGCGCGGGCGCTGTCGGTGAATACCGACTCCGGCAGGCCGAGGTCGTAGACGTCGAGCTCTTCGGCGCCCGAGAGCGCGACCGCGCGATGCAGCAGATTCTCGAGTTCCCGAACGTTGCCGGGAAACGGGTAGCGTGCCAGATGCACCAGCGCATCTCGCGTCAGCCGCGGCGCAGGCCAGACGCCGGCATCGCGGGCCAGGCGCTCGAGCACCCGCTCGCTCACGACCAGCAGATCCTCGAGACGCTCGCGCAGCGGCGGGACCCGGATCTGGATGACGTTGAGCCGGTAATAGAGATCCTGCCGGAATTGGCCGGCGAGAACCTCCGCACCGAGGTCCTTGTGCGTGGCGCTCAGCAGCCGCACGTCGACCGGCTGCTCGACCACTGCCCCGACCGGCCGGACGCGGCGTTCCTGGATCGCGCGCAGCAGCTTCGATTGCATCGACACCGGGAGATCGCCGATCTCGTCGAGAAACAAGGTGCCGCCGTTGGCGGCTTGGAAAAACCCCTCCCGATCGTCGTTGGCACCAGTGAAGGCGCCTTTGCGATAGCCGAAGAATTCAGCCTCGAGCAATTGCTCCGGAATGGCGCTGCAATTGACTGGAACGAACGGCATCGCACCACGCACGCTGACCTCGTGGATCGCCCTCGCCACCAGTTCCTTGCCGGTCCCCGACTCGCCGCTGACGAGCACCGGCGCCATGCTCCGCGCCACCTTCTCGACCAGCGAGCGCACTTGCTGCATCGCCGACGAGTTGCCGGCCATCCGACCGAGCGCCTGGCTGACCGGAGCCACCACCGGCGGCGCGACCCGGGCCGGCCGCGGCGGTGTCGCCGTGCGGTGCTGCAGCTCTGAGGGCAGGCTCGCCGGATCGACGGTCGGGCCGCTGCCGCCGCGGCCGAGCGCCGAGGCGACGACGCCGCGGAATTGCTTCAGGTCGACCGGCTTGGTCAGGTAGTCGTAGGCGCCTGCCTTCAACGCCTCCACCGCGTTCTCGGAAGAGCCGTACGCGGTGATCACGATCGTCTTCTCGCGCCTGCCGCTTTCCTCGAGCCAGCGCAGCACGTCGAGCCCTGAGCCGTCAGGCAACCGCATGTCCGTGATCACGGCGCTGTAGGTGCGGTCCTTCAGATGGAGCAATGCTTCCTGCACCGTGCCGGCCGTGTCGAGGTCGTAGCCTTCGCGGAGCAGGGTCAGCTCGTAGAGCGTTCGCAAGTCCGGCTCGTCGTCGACGACCAGCAAGCTGAAGTGCGACGCGGTGGTCAAGATGTGGCCTTGTTGATCGGCAACGGAAGATGGCTCATGAGGTCAGGGTGAGTCCGGCGTCGGTGGGTAGCAATTCGGCACGCTGCATCTGGACGAAGAAGTCGTTGCGGCGCGGCGTGTCGGCGCCGAGCAAGCGGTAATCGATGCGCGCTCCGTATCTCTCGCAGAGCTCGCGGCAAATGTAAAGGCCCAGACCGGCGCCACGGCTGCGGGTCGAGAAAAATGGCTCGAACAGATAGGCTTCGACGTCGGCCGGGATCGGTGCGCCGTCGGACAGGACGCTGAATTCGGCGCGCGAATCGCCGTCGGCGTGCAAGGACAGCAGGATCGCGCCCGGACGATGGCTCGCATGACGCCTGGCGTTGTCGAGCAGGTTGACGAGAACCCGCCGCAGGTGCTCGGCATCGAAGACCACGCCGATCGGCTGGCTCGGCAGTCCGACCCGCAAGACGCCTTGCTCGCCGAGCTCCACGCCGGCGGCCTGCGCCCATTCGCCGCAGGCCGCGGCAAGCTGCGCGGTGACGTCGATCACGCCGACGTCCTGGACCCGACGCGGCGTCACGTCCATCACATCGTCGACGATCCGCTTCAGCCGCTCGACGTTCTCGGTGACCATGTGCATCAGCTGACGCTGCGCCGGGTCGGTCGCGTCTTCGTAGAGCAGCGCATTGGCCTGGGCAATCGCAGCAAGCGGGTTCCTGATCTCGTGGGCGATGCCGGCCGAGACCCGGCCCATCGCCGCCAGCTTTTCCTGGCGGCTCCGAGCCTGCACGTTTCTGATGTCCTCGAGGAAGAGCACCGTCATCTCTTCGCTGGCCCGGGGCTCCCGCTTCTTGAGGAAGCGGGCACGGACCCGCAGGCTGCGATGCGAATCCGGCGCGAATTGCAAGGTGACGTCGCGCCCGGCCTTCGGCCAGTCACCTTCGGCAAAGGCCCGCTCCACGGCCTCGACCAGCGTTCCCCATGCCGGGACACCACGAAGCTGGAACGGCGCGGCGCGGCTGGTGCCCTCCGGCGCCAGCAGACGACGCGCCGCGGGATTGGCGGCGCGGACCTTGCCGCCGCGGTCGACCACCAGAACGCCGTCCTCCATCTCTTCGATGACCAGCCGGTTCAACTGGGCCTGTTGGCGGGCCATCTCGAGGCTGCCGCGGGCACTCGATTCTTCGCGGGCGATGCGCCCCGCGAGCTCGCCGGCGAGCACCGTGATGACGAAAAATCCGCTGCCGGCCAGGCCCGCCTGAGTCATTTGCAAGGTCGCATCGCCGCCCGAGGCAACGCCGAGCCAGGCGGTGCCGAGCAAGGCCAGTGTCGCCAGGGCCGCGGTCGCCAGCGCGAGCAGGCGCGGCGTCATCACCCCCGCCATCAGCACCGGCAAAACCAGCAACGCCACGTAGTTGAAGCTGGAGCCGGGGGAGGCGACCAGAAGGCCGGTGAAAAAGGCCAGGTCTGCGCCGATCGTCGCGATCCATTGCGGGCTGCGCAGGCGCGCGAAGGTATGCGGCGCGGCAGCGCGGCGAAAGCGCGGCAGCAGCCACATGCTGATCGTGAACGAGGCGTACACGACACTTAGTACGCCAACGCCGAGAGGCGGTCGCAAGCCGAACAGACTGGCGGCGGCCAGGGTCGCGACGAGGGCCAGGCCGACCGCGGCACGGGCCGCGACGAAAGCGCGATAGATTCGCTCGAAAGTGCTGGGGCCCACACCACGGCGGGCGCGCCCGGTTTGCGGATCGCTTTGCCACGAGGCCGCGAAGCGGGAGTCTTCGAGCAGCGAATGCACGTCTCCGGTCGCCGCGAAGCCGCCGAACCAGGACTCGTCGCTCGGCTGCGGCCGGGCGTTGAGCGGGCCGGCGGCCTTGCCGATGTCGCCGGGTGCGCTGCCCGGCGGCGCTAGCTTCCGCTCCGCGTCTTCGGGCAGATCCATCAGCCCTGACGATGCTCGCGCTCGAACGCCGCGCGGTGCGGCTCGCCGCAGAAGACGCCACCGCGCCCGGGCAAGACTTCGTCGCGCGGCAGGTGCACGCCGCACTGGCTGCAAGCGAGCATCTCCTGTGGCGCGGCCCCGGCAGGCGCCGCGGAGCTTGGCGGCTTGCGGCGGCTGGTCGCGCCCCGCACCAGCCAGAGCAGCACGAATAGGGCGAAGAGAACGAGCAGGATCTTCAGCATCAGGAGATGGGCGGGGCCCGGTGCAACAGCACTTCAAGCACGAATCGCGAGCCGACGTAGCCGAGCAGCAGCATGGCCGCCCCGGCATAGAGCCAGCGCGCCGCCTTGGGCCCGCGCCAGCCAAAAGCGCGACGACCTGCCAGCAGTCCGGCGAAGACGATCCAGCCGAGGATCGAGAACAGCGTCTTGTGGTCCCAGCGCCAGGGGTCGGCGAACCAGGCGCCGAGCACGATGGCCGCCGACAGGACGATGAAGCCGGCACCGACGAATCGAAAGGTCAGGCGTTCGAGACGCAGGATCGGCAGCCCGGCCACGGGAGCCGCCGCAAGCGCGGTTCGGCGCATCTGCCGCTCGGCTCGACTGAGGAGCAATGCATGCAGGACAGCAACGCCGAACAAGCCGTACGACGCGATGCCGAGCAGCCAGTGCAAGGGCGCCCAGACCGACACCGCTTGCGGATGAAGCTGGCCGGGAAAGAGCCAGGCGAGCACGACGACGACCGCAGCGCACGAGGCGAGCGCCCGGCGTGCGCCGGGCAGAGGCACGAATCGGCTTTCGAGCTCGTAGACCGCCAGCACCAGCCAGAGGGTGATCGACAAGGCCGGCGCAAAACCGAATCGCACGCCGGCGATGCCGGAGCCGACGCCAGCAACGTCGACCAGGATCGACAGGCCCTGCGCGATCCAGCCGATCAGCAACGCCCGCCGCAGGCCCGTGGTGAAACGCTCGCCGGGCGTCGCCGCAGCGACATAACAAGCCAGAGCAACGATGCTCGGCAGCCATAACGCGAGGACGGCCGGCGACAGGCTCGCTGCCTCGGGGCCGAACGATAGAATCATCGGTCAAGTGTACTTTCGCACCTACGCTCCAAGTCGCTGGTCGCTCGTCTGATGGCATCTGCGCTCACCGATCGGCTGAGCCGCCTCGTCAAGACGATGCGTGGCCAGGCGCGCATCACCGAAGAAAACGTCCAGGACATGTTGCGAGAAGTGCGCGTCGCACTTCTCGAGGCCGACGTGGCGCTGCCGGTGGTCCGCGATTTCATCGCCAAGGTCAAGACGCAGGCACTCGGCGCCGAGGTGGCCACGTCGCTTTCACCGGGGCAGACCCTGGTCGGAATCGTCAGCCGCGAGCTCGCCTCGACGATGGGCGAAGGCGTCGCCGAGCTTGATCTCGCCACGCAGCCGCCGGCAGTCATCCTGATGGCCGGTCTGCAGGGTGCCGGAAAGACGACGACCACGGCGAAGCTGGCCAAGCACCTGATCGAGCGGCGACGGAAAAAAGTGCTCACGGTCTCGACCGACGTCTATCGCCCGGCCGCGATCGAGCAGCTGAAGCTGGTGACGCGCCAGGCCGGCGCGGAGTGGTTTCCGTCGACCGCGAGCGAGACGCCGCTCGGCATCGCGGTCGCTGCACTCGACCATGCCAGGCGGCACTACTTCGATGTGCTGCTCGTCGACACTGCAGGCCGGCTGGCCATCGACGAGAAGCTGATGAAAGAGATCCGCGAGCTGCATGCCGCGCTTGCGCCGGTCGAGACGCTCTTCGTCGTCGATGCGATGCAGGGCCAGGACGCCGTCAATACCGCGAAAGCGTTCAAGGACGCGCTGCCCCTGACCGGCATCGTCCTGACCAAGCTCGATGGCGATTCACGCGGTGGCGCGGCGCTGTCGGTCCGCGCGATCACCCGTGCGCCGATCAAGTTCGCGGGCACCAGCGAGAAGCTCGATGGCCTGGAGGTCTTCGACGCCGGCCGTCACGCCGGCCGCGTCCTCGGCATGGGCGACATCGTCGGCCTGGTCGAAGAAGTGCACAAGTCGGTCGACGTCGCGGCCGCGCAAAGGCTGGCCGACAAGGTCAAGGCCGGCGACAGCTTCGATCTGAACGACTTCCTGTCACAGATTTCACAGATGAAGAAAATGGGCGGCCTCGGCGGCCTGATGGACAAGTTACCCTCCCAGTTGACCGGGAAAGCGGCCCAACTCGGGCCGGCGGACATGGAACGCGCCGAGCGCGACGTGCGCCGGATGGAGGGAATCATCTGTTCGATGACTCCCCAGGAGCGACGAAAACCAGAGCTGTTGAAGGCCACCCGCAAACGCCGTATCGCCGGGGGTGCCGGAGTCCAGGTGCAGGAAGTCAACCGCCTGCTCAATCAGTTCGAGCAGATGCGCGACGTCATGAAGAAGATGAAGGGCGGCGGCATGATGAAGATGATGAAGCGGATGGGCGGCGCAAAGGGTTTCGGGGGAATGCGCTGACACGAGCGCAGTCGCTCGTCATGGGTATGGCCTCGGCAACAAGGGCGATGGGATGGATGGGTACCTGATTTCCGTACTGGCGCTGTTCTGCGCCTTGCCGCTTGTCTGGTGGCTGGCCCGGCGGACCGGTCCGACCGAGCGGCCCGAAGCTCCGGCCGAGCGCCTCGACACTCTAGCGGCCTGGCCGCCCGAGCCGACCCGCATCCTCCGCTCGCCTGAGCGCCTGGCGTTCAGCACGTTGAAGCTCGCCTTGCCGGGCTACATGATCCTGGCCCAGGTGCCGATTGCCCGTTTCCTCAACGTGCCGAAGCGAAACTCCTATGCCGAGTGGATGCGTCGTCTCGGCAGCCAGTGCGTCGACTTCGTGATCTGCGATGTCACCTCACAGGTCGTCGGCGTCGTCGAGATCCGGCCGCCGGTCGAACAGATCGGCGAGAAGCTGCGGGCCAGGCTCGATCGCGTCGGTCGGGTGCTGGCGGCCGCCAACATTCCGGTTCATGTCTGGAACGAGGAGCGCCTGCCGTCCATCGAGGCGGCGCGCGACAAGGTCCTGCCCCGAGCCCCGGCGGTGCCGGCCGGACTCGCCAAGCGGCCGTTGCCGATCGCGCCCCAGGCGGCGGCCGCGGGCATCGTCGGCGGCGCAGCGGTGGTTGCCGAAGGCGGGCTTGTCTCACCTGCGGCCGACCCGTTTGCCGACACCGACCGTGACTGGAGCAAGGACGAAGTCATCGAGGTCGCCGAACCGAGTGGCTCGACCTGGTTCGACGAGCTCGAGGAATCGGTCTCGCCGATCCTGCCGCCGCCGGAAGAGCGCTGAGCCGCGTTCAGCTGACCATCGCCTCCGCGAATTCGCGGGCACGGAATGTCTGCAGGTCGGCGAGCTTCTCGCCGACGCCGACGAAGTAGACCGGCAGCGCCGTCGCACGAGAGCGCGACCAGAGCGCGATCGCCGCCAGGACTCCGCCCTTCGCGGTGCCGTCGAGCTTGGTGATGACGAGCCCGGTGAGCTGCAGTGCGGCGTCGAACGCCTGCACCTGCGCGAGCGCGTTTTGCCCGGAGTTGCCGTCGATGACGAGCAGAACCTCGTGCGGCGCACCGACCTGGGCCTTGGCAATCGTGCGGCGGATCTTCTTCAGCTCGTCCATCAGATGCGTTTGCGTCGCCAGGCGCCCGGCGGTGTCGGCGATGACGACGTCGCAGCCGCGCGCCTTGCCGGCGACCACTGCGTCGAAGGTCACGCCGGCCGGATCGCCGCCGTCCTGACTGACGATTTCGATGCGCGCGCGCACCGCATCCTGCCGATTGCTCCGATCGCGCGCATCGCCCGGCGCCGCATCGGCGCGCTCGGCCCAGGCCAGCAATTGCTCGCGCGCGGCGGCACGAAACGTATCGGCGGCGGCAAGCATGACCTTTTGGTTCGAATCGAGCAGATGCCGCGCCAGCTTGCCGACGCTCGTCGTCTTGCCCGCACCATTGACACCGACGACCATGATCACGGTCGGCACGTGCTCGCCGATGACGAGCGGCTTTTCCAGCGGACCGAGCAGCTCGGCAATGCAATCGGCAAGCAGCCGCCGCATCGCCGCGGGTTCGCGGATGTGCGCCCGGGTGACGCGCCGCTCGAGATCGTCGAGCACGACCTGGGTGGCTGCGATCCCCGTGTCGGCCTGGAGCAGTGCCGTCTCCAGTCTCTCGTACATCGCCTCGTCGATCGTCGCCGCGACGAACGCATCGGCGATCCCCGACCCGGTCCGACGCAAGCCGCTTTTCAGCTTGGCGAGCCACTCCCGGCGGTCGGCCGTTTGTTCTTGGGCCTCAATCGCCGGGGCCGCGGTCTGGGCCGCAGCACGAGCTGCGGCAGGCGCCTTTGCTGCGAGAGGGGGAGCTGCGAGCGCAGCCGCCGCATGAGGCGGCGCGCCTGCCGGCGCGGCGGTTCGATCAAGCGCTGGCGCGAGCGCCTGCGACGGCGCGGCGGCGGAGGCTTCGGCCGGCGGGTCTGCCGCCGGCAGCTTGCCAGGCATGCGCCCTCCGACATCGCTTTTCAGCCATCGAAAGGGGCTCTTCTCTTTCTCGTTGGCACTCGCCGAAGACGTTGGCGCGGGGTCCGGCGGGGCCGGCTTTTTTCGGAAGAAGCTGAACATTGGATCGGAAGGCGCCGCGATTCGAAGAAGGCCGTGCGCGAGGTCTCGGGACGGGTGCCCCCGCGGGTGCTGCGCGAAATCGGCTGGATATACTTGCGGACTCAGGCGCTTTAGCTCAGTCGGTTAGAGCGACGGAATCATAATCCGCAGGTCCGGGGTTCGAGTCCCTGAAGCGCCACCAGACTCCATGCTACGTCGCGCCCTCGCCCTCGCCCTCGTTTCCCTGTGCCTCTTGGCAGCGCCGGCAGCCGCACAATCGCAGCGCAGTTTTCCGCAACACGCCTTGCGCGGAGCCATCGTCTTCGGCATCGCTCCGGAAATCATCCTCAATGGCAAGCCCGCACGGCTTGCCCCTGGCGCACGGATCCGCAAGGCCGACAACATGATCGCGGTTCCGAGCGCAATGCTCGGCGGCCCGTTCCTCGTCAACTACAGCGTCGATCCGTCCGGGCTGGTCAACGATATCTGGGTGCTCACTGCCGACGAGGCTTCGAATCGCTGGCCGACCACGCGGCGACAGTCCGAGGACTGGTCGTTCGATCCGGTTGCTCAAGTCTGGTCTCGGCAGTGACCGGCGAAGTGAAGACGAAGCCGAAGGTCTTCATCAAGACCTTCGGCTGCCAGATGAATGTCTACGACTCGGCCCGCATGGCCGACGCACTTCGCGAGGCCGATGGCTACGAGCCCACGGCAGACGTCGAGGCAGCGGATCTGATTCTCTTCAACACCTGCTCGGTCCGGGAAAAGGCGGAAGAAAAGGTATTCAGCGACCTGGGCCGCGTCAAGCATCTGAAGGCGCGCGGGGCGCTGATCGGCGTTGGCGGCTGCGTCGCGAGCCAGGAAGGCGCGGCAATCGTCAAGCGCGCGCCGTATGTCGACCTGGTGTTCGGACCGCAGACCTTGCATCGGCTGCCGGCGATGCTGGAAAGGCGTCGCCGCGAGGGACGGCCGCAGATCGACGTCAGCTTTCCGGAGATCGAGAAGTTCGACCAGCTTCCCGCGGCTCGGGTCCAGGGGCCGACCGCTTTCGTTTCGATCATGGAAGGCTGCTCGAAGTACTGCTCGTACTGCGTCGTTCCCTACACGCGCGGCGAAGAATTCTCCCGACCCTTCGATGACGTTCTGGCCGAAATCGCCGGGCTCGCAACGCAAGGCGTTCGCGAGGTCACGCTGCTAGGTCAGAACGTCAACGCCTACCGCGGCCCGATGGGTCGAAGCAATGCGCTGGCCGATTTCGCGGCCCTCATCGAAGCCGTGGCCGGGATACCGGGCCTCGACCGCATTCGCTACACCACCAGCCACCCCAAGGAATTCACGCAACGTCTCATCGACGTGTACGGTCGGGTGGCCAAGCTTGTCGACCATCTGCACCTTCCCGTGCAGCACGGCAGCGACCGGATTCTGGCCGCGATGAAGCGCGGCTACACGTCGCTCGAGTTCAAGAGCACGGTCCGCCGGCTCCGCGCGGTCCGGCCCGACATCGTCATTTCGAGCGACTTCATCGTCGGCTTTCCTGGTGAGACCGAAGCCGATTTCGACAAGACGATGGCGCTTGTCGAAGAGGTCGGCTTCGACCACAGCTTCAGCTTCGTTTTCAGCCCTCGCCCGGGGACGCCTGCCGCGGGTCTTGTCGACGCGACCGCCGCGACAACCAAGCTCGAGCGACTCGGGCGGCTGCAGGCGCGCATCGAAACGCAGGGAACAGCCATCAGTGCGACCCGCCTCGGCACCCGGCAGCGTGTCCTGGTCGAGGCTGCCTCACGCAAGAACGGCGACGAACTGATGGGCCGGACCGAGTGCAACCGGGTCGTCAACTTCGCGGGCTCCCAGGATCAGATCGGCCAGTTCGTCGATGTCCTGGTGAGCGAAGTCCGCGGTCATTCGCTGCGTGGCGCCCAAATCGTCGCCTAGGCACACACAGTCAGCGACGAAAGCCCGACCACCACAAGGCGACTGCGCAGGCAAGAACCATCGCCGCATAGGTGAGCATCTTGCCGTCGTGTGCGAACAGCAGGAGACCTGCCACTTCGACGACCAGCATCGCCGCGCTCGACCAGGCGCCAAGACGCAGCCAGCGCACCGAGGCGAGCTCGCGTCGCCACAACAGCTTGGTGGCGGCCCCCGCAAGAAAGCCCGTCGCCAGCGCGGGAGCCACAAAGTTGGCGACGTGCCAGAGAGCGTCGGCTATCGACACGAAGTGGTGGTTGGCTGACGGTTGCGTTGAAGAAGCCGGCCGAAGCCACGGCCGAAACCGGATGATCGTGTACGTTTGCACGCGGTGCCGCGGGCCGAAATTTTATAATCAGCCGATGAGCGTCTTTGCTCTCGGCCTCAACCACACGACTGCTCCGCTCGATTTGCGCGGCCGATTCGCGCTTTCCGCGCAGCAGTTGCCGGCCGCGTTGCAGTCGTTTCGCTCGCGCCATGAGCGGCTCGCCGAAGTTGCCATCGTCTCGACCTGCAACCGCACCGAGCTCTACGTCGGCGCCGACATCGCCGCGGTCGGTCCGGCCGTCGAGTGGCTGGCGGGCATCGGCGCCGTCTCCGGCGAGACGCTGCGTGCCCATGCCTACGTGCTCGAGGGGCCGTCGGCGGCGCGCCATGCCTTTCGGGTTGCCAGTGGGCTCGACTCGATGGTTCTGGGCGAACCGCAGATCCTCGGCCAGTTGAAGCAGGCAGTGCGCGAGGCCGACAGCGCCGGCACCCTCGGCACCACCCTGCAGCAGATGTTCCAGCGTTCGTTCGCCGTGGCCAAGGAGGTTCGCAGCTCGACCGAAATCGGCAGCCATTCCATCAGCATGGCTGCAGCGAGCGTCCGCCTCGCCTCGCAGCTGTTCGAATCGCTGGGCCGAACCCGGGTGCTCCTGGTCGGCGCCGGCGACATGATCGAGCTCGCGGCCGCCCATTTCGCGGCCCGCCAGCCGATGCAACTGACGATCGCCAACCGGAGCAACGAGAAGGCCGAGGCACTGGCCAGCCGTTTTGGTGCCACGACGATGCCGTTGTCCGATCTGCCGACGCGGCTGGCCGAATTCGACATCGTCATCTCGTGCACCGCGAGTTCGCTGCCCATCATCGGCCTGGGTGCGGTGGAGCGCGCCCTCAAGGCCCGCCGGCACCGGCCGATGTTCATGATCGACCTGGCGGTACCTCGCGACATTGAAGCCGAGGTCGCACGTCTGTCCGATGTCTATCTCTATACCGTCGATGACCTGTCGGCTCTGGTCCAGACCGGCGGCGAAAAGCGCGAAGCCGCGGTGGCCCAAGCCGAGGTCATCATCGAGAACGGCGTGCAGAGCTTTGTGCAGTGGCTGGACCGTCGCGGCTCGATTCCTCTGATTCAGGCGCTGCACGCACAGGCAGACGACTGGCGCGCATTGGAGATCGCGCGGGCCCAGAAGCTTCTTGCGAGCGGCACCGAGGTCGCCACCGTGCTGGAGGCGCTTTCGAAAGGCCTGACCCAGAAGATGCTGCACGGAACGTTGGCAGAGTTGCGGGCTGCCGAAGGGGACGAGCGCGCGGCCCTGGCGCAAACCGTTTCGCGGCTGTTCCTGCGCCCCGGCAGCCGCCCGCCGCCCGACGACAAACAATAGCGGCGCTCGACCTGCGGGCTGTCCTGCGACAGCGGCGGCTTCGCCATCTCGCATCCTCATGTCCAGCCTTTCGTTCGATCTGCTCCGCCGACGCCATGAAGACCTCCCTTCGCTTGCAGCTCGAACGCCTGGCGTTGCGCCTTCTCGAGCTCGACGCGATGCTTGCCGATCCGAACATCGCCGACGACATGAATCGATATCGGGCGCTCGGCAGGGAGCACGCCGATGCGGCCGAGCTTGTCGATCTGTTTCGCCGCTACCAGGCGCGCGAACGTGACCTCGGCTCGGCCGGCGAGCTGCTCGCAGAAGCGTCCGGGGACCCGGAAATGGCGGCCATGGCGGCAGAAGAATCGCAGGCTGCCAGTGCTGACCTGGAGCGTCTTCGAGCTGACCTGCAAGCGGCCTTGCTGCCGGCCGACGCCGACGATTCGCGCAATGTCTTTCTGGAGATTCGCGCCGGCACCGGAGGTGACGAATCGGCCCTTTTCGCCGCGGATCTGGCGCGCATGTACCTGCGTTACGCGGAGCGTCAGGGCTGGCACAGCGAAGTCATGTCGGAAAGCGGCAGCGACCTCGGCGGCTACAAGGAAGTGGTCTATCGCATCGCCGGGGAGTCGGTCTACGCCAAGCTCAAGTTCGAATCGGGTGGCCACCGCGTGCAGCGCGTGCCGGTCACCGAGACCCAAGGGCGCATCCACACCAGCGCGTGCACTGTGGCCGCATTGCCCGAGCCCGACCCCGCCGAGGAGCTGACGCTCGATCCGAGCGAGCTGCGGATCGACACGTTCCGGGCCAGCGGCGCCGGTGGCCAGCACGTCAACAAGACCGACAGCGCCATTCGCATCACCCACCTGCCGACGGGCATCGTCGCCGAGTGCCAGGACGACCGCTCGCAGCATCGCAACAAGGCCAAGGCAATGGCGGTCCTGACGGCGCGCTTGCGCGACAAGGAACGCTCGGAGCGCGAGGCCAAGGCAGCCGCAACCCGAAAGGGACTGATCGGCAGCGGCGATCGGAGCGACCGCATCCGCACCTACAACTTCGCCCAAGGCCGCGTCACCGACCACCGGATCGGCCTGACGCTCTACAAGCTGCAGGCCATTCTGGACGGCGATCTCGATGAGGTCATTACCGGGCTGCAGGCCGCGCGTGCCGCCGAACAACTGGCGGTTCTGGAAAGCGGCGAGGTTTGACCAATCGGCCGAAGACACCGGCTTCGGCAATCGCCGAAGCGCGGAGCAAGGGTGTCGCCCGGCTCGACGCCGAGCTGATGCTGGCTCGGATCCTGGCCCGGCCACGAACCTGGCTGATCGCTCATGACGATGCCGTTCTGCTCGACACGCAGGCCGCGGACTGGGAAAAGTGGCTCGGGCGCCGCGCCGCGGGCGAACCGCTCGCTTATCTGCTGGGCGAAAAGGAATTTTCCGGCTTGATGCTGGACGTCACCGCGGACGTGCTGGTGCCACGGCCGGAAACCGAGCTGCTGGTGGAGTGGGCTGATGAGCTGCTTCGCGGCCGGCTGGAAGCAGCAGCCGTGCTCGACCTCGGCACCGGCACCGGGGCGATCGCGCTCGCCATCAAGTCCAGGCATGCCAGCGCCATCGTAACGGCCACCGACAACAGCGCAGAAGCGCTCGTCGTGGCTCGCGGCAACGCCGCGCGTCACGCTCTGGTGGTCGAGTTCATCGAGGCAGCCTGGTGGTGCGGGCTCGAGGGCCGCCGCTTCGACCTCGTCGTCTCGAATCCGCCCTACATTGCAGGCGGAGATCCGGCCCTGGTCGACTTGCGCCATGAGCCGGTGACGGCGCTGACGCCCGGGCGCGACGGCACGGCCGCGCTCGCCAGCATCGCGTCCGGATCGGCGGCGCACCTTCGTCCGGGCGGCTGGCTATTGCTCGAGCACGGCTTCGCCCAGGGGCCTGCGGTCCGAGACTTGTTGCACCGAAATGCCTTGGCCGCCATCGAAACGCGGCGTGACCTTGCGGGGCACGAGCGCGCATCGGGAGGTCGGCAAGCCGGGCGACCGTCGTAACCGGCCGACACACGGAACACGGCTTGTCGCAAACCTTGTGCGGTGAAGGCCGCGCAGACGCGTCGGACAGCAACTATTACCGAACGATTTGTCTCGGTTCCAACACGCCGCAACCGCCCCGCCGTAGCATGATTCTCCGGTTGGCGATGGCTCGCAGCCCGCTCAACCACCAGTTCGATCGAGGAGGTTGTCATGCACCTTGTCAAGTTTCTTGCCTTGTTCGCGGCGCTGTCCTTGTCGGGCGCGACGGCCTGGGCCGATGGGCCTGGGCTGAACGCGAACGCAGATCAAGCGTCCTGGGCGCGCTTTCAGGGTCGCATCGCCTACAGCGGAACGATCAACCGAAGCTGGCGCGACGGTCTCGTGGCACCGGACAACAACGGGATCAAGCTGAACGCCATCAGTGTCATGGGCGACCTCTATTTCGGGGCAGCGCCCAATGGAAGCAGCGCCCAGACCGGCGGCTTCCGCGCAACCAGCGGAATCGTCAGCGGTGCGCGGGGTGCTCTCTGGGGCACACAGGCCACCGCGCCGAGCAGCGGCCTGTTCAGCGTCGACCGCAGGCTGTTCGGCCAGTCGCCTTCGCTCCTGCCGAACGCAGGCGACGCCGGGGACACCGGCACCGTGCCGTACGTCGGCATCGGCTACAGCAGCCTCGCCTCCCGGGGCGGCTGGAGCTTCAGCGCCGACCTCGGCTTGGTCTCGCTGACCCCAGGTGCCGCGGTTCGCCTGGGCCGCGTTTTTGGCAGCGGGCAAAACCTCGATGACATGGTCCGAGACATGCGCCTGACGCCGGTGCTGCAGCTCGGCGCGTCCTACTCCTTCTGACGACCGGGCAAATCGATTGCCGCTACAGTTGGCGGATCGACATTTCCGACGGTCCGGCACCATGAGCGACGTTCAACAACGCATCGACGATCTCGTCAAAGGCAATCGCGTGGTCCTGTTCATGAAGGGGACGGCGCAGTTCCCGATGTGCGGCTTTTCAGGCCGTGCCATCCAGATCCTGAAAGCCTGCGGCGTCTCCGATCTGAAGACTGTCAACGTGCTGGAGGACGAAGAAATTCGTCACGGCATCAAGAGCTACTCGGACTGGCCGACGATTCCGCAGCTCTACGTCAACGGCGAATTCGTCGGCGGCTCGGACATCATGACCGAGATGTACCAGGCCGGCGAGTTGCAGCCGGCTCTCGGCGTCCCGGCCTGAGCCTCGACGAAGCGGCGCCGAAGCCGCGCCAGCCCCGGCGCGTCGTCGTCGGAGTCACCGGGGCCACGGGCGCCGTTTACGCCTTGCGCTTGCTCGAGCGGCTGCGCGCCGCAGGGCGCGAAACGCATCTGGTCGCCACGCCCGCTGCCATTCTCAATGCGCATCATGAGCTGGGCCTCGATCGCCATGCCCTCGAGGCGATGGCCGACGTCGCCTACAACCCGGCCGACATCGGGGCGGCGATCGCCAGCGGCTCGTTTCGGATCGACGCGATGGTTGTCGCGCCCTGTTCCATGAAGTCGCTCGCAGCGGTCGCGCACGGGCTGTCCGACAACCTGTTGACACGCGCCGCCGATGTTGCCCTCAAGGAGCGCCGGCGCCTGCTGCTGATGGTGCGCGAAACGCCATTCAACCTCGCCCATCTGCGCAACATGATTGCCGTCACCGAGATGGGCGCGATCGTCTTCCCGCCCCTTCCGGCCTTCTATCACCGACCCCAGACGATCGAGGCCTTGGTCGAAGACAGCGTCGAGCGCATGCTCGAGCTTCTCGGCGTCGAGGCGGCAGCGCCGAAGGCCTGGCCAGGCTTGTAGACCCTCTGCCTTCGCGCCACCCGTCAACCGGGCGAGAACTCCCAGGCGCGGCGCGCCCCGAAGACAGCGCCGGGGTACTCGGGGCGGCCTCGGCTGCCGTTGTAGCGGCCGAGTGCGAGATAGAGATCGCCGTGTTCCAGATTCAAGTAGTGGCGCAGGATGACGCAGCCGAAACGCAGGTTGGTCTGCATGTGAAACAGGCGGGCGACGTCGCCATTGCCGATCAGACGCGCCCAGAACGGCATCACCTGCATGTAGCCACGGGCCCCGGCGAGGCTGATCGCATATTTGCGAAATCCGCTCTCCACCTGAGTCAGGCCGAGCAGCAAGGCGGGCTCGAGGCCGGCCCGGGTGCTCTCGTACCAAAGCGTCTCCAGAAACTCGACTCGCGTGACCAGTTCGGTCGGTTGCCGCCGCAGCCGGTCGCTCATTGCGCCGAGCCAGCGCAGATGCGCGAGACGCTCGTCGAATGTCGTGAACGACGGTTTCGGTGGGGCTCGATCGGCGATCGCCGAAGCCAGCGCCGAACGGACCGCGTCCGCCAAGGGCTCCTCGACCTGACTGCCGGCGGTTGCCGCTTGCGGGAAGATCGCGCCGATCGCAGCAAGCCCAGCCGTGACGGTCAGCGCGCGCCGCTCCGTCCCGGCGCGCGAGAGCCCGCCGCTCATGCCGCGAGCCGGCCCCTGATGAAGGCGACCGCGACGGCAGCAGGAACAGCGGTGGCAGCAGTGTCGCGGCGGCCCTGGTACTCGAGGTCGCCGCTCTTCAAACCACGCTCCGACAAGACGATGCGATGCGGGACACCGATCAGCTCCCAGTCGGCGAACATGGCGCCGGGCCGCTCGCCGCGGTCGTCGAGGATGGTGTCGATGCCGGCCTCGCGCAGTTGCGCAAGCAGCGACGCTGCGGCCTCGCGAACCACTTCCGACCGTTCGTAGCCGATCGGACAGAGCACGACCGCGAACGGCGCGATCGAGGTCGGCCAGATCAGCCCCCGGTCGTCGTGATTCTGCTCGGCAGCAGCACCCAGAATGCGCGTGACGCCGATGCCGTAGCAGCCCATCTCTAGCAGGCGCGGCTGACCCTGCTCGTCGAGAAATGTCGCCTTCATCGGCGCGCTGTACTTCGTGCCGAGGAAAAAAACGTGGCCGACCTCGATGCCACGTTGAATCGCCAGCGTGCCACGCCCGTCCGGCGACGGGTCGCCGTCGACGACATTGCGGATGTCGGCAACCACGTCGGGCTCGGGCAGATCGCGGCCCCAGTTGACGCCTGTGAAGTGATGGGCGCTTTCGTTGGCGCCGCAGACAAAGTCGCTCATCGCCGCGACGGTCCGATCGGCAACGACCTGCACCTTGGATCTGTCCAGGCCGAGCGGCCCGAGATAGCCCGGATCGCAGCCGAAGGCGGCCCTGATCTCGGCGCTTGTCGCGAAGCGCCAGCCCCGCCGCAGCGCGGCAAGCTTGCTGGCCTTGACTTCATTGAGCGAATGATCGCCCCGCACCAGGAGCAGCCAAAGCGATGGCGCGGCCACGGGGGAAGGTGCCGCTGCGCCGCCCGGAGCGACGACCTGGCCGGCTTCCTGGTCCTCGCCCTCCGCTGCCGCTTCGACGGCGAGGACCAGGGACTTGACCGTGCGCTGCAACGGCACGTCGAGGAAAGCGGCGACATCCTGACAGGTGCTCTTTCCAGGCGTCGCCATGTTGGCGAGAGGCTGTGAAGCCGCGCGCCGAGGCTCGCCCGGAGCAAGCGCCTCGGCAAGCTCGACGTTGGCTGCATATGCCGAACCCGGGCAATAGGCGATGGCGTCCTCGCCGGTCTCGGCGATCACCTGGAACTCGTGCGACCGGTCGCCGCCGATGGCACCGGTGTCCGCAGCAACGGCACGAAAGGTGAGCCCGATGCGCTCGAAGATGCGCACGTACGCGTCGTACATGCGCTGGTAGCTCTGCTCGGCAGCAATCGCGTCGCGATCGAAGGAATACGCGTCCTTCATCGTGAACTCGCGGCCGCGCATGACCCCGAAACGCGGCCGTCGCTCGTCTCTGAACTTTGTCTGAATATGGTAGAAATTCTTCGGCAGCTGCCGGTAGCTGCGCAGCTCCTGTCGCGCGATGTCCGTGATGACCTCCTCGCTCGTCGGCTGGATGACGAAGTCGCGGTCATGCCGGTCCTTGAACCGCACGAGCTCGGGCCCGTATCTGGCGAGCCGCTGGCTCTCCTGCCAGAGCTCCGCGGGCTGCACGATCGGCATCAGGAGCTCGATCGCACCTGCCGCGTTCATCTCCTCACGCACGATGGCCTCGATCTTGCGAATGACGCGCAAACCCAGCGGCATGTAGGTGTAGATGCCGGCCGAGAGCCGTTTGATGAAGCCGGCTCGGAGCATCAAGCGATGGCTCGGAACCTCGGCGTCGGCCGGGGTTTCCTTCAAGGTCGATATGAAAAACTGGCTCGCTTTCATCGTCGCCGGATTATCGCGGCAGCCGCCGGCACGGTCGCTCGGCCATGCATCGCGCGGCGCGGGAGCTGCCGGCGCATTGCAGACGTTGACTCGCGCACGGCCGGTGCAATAATCGGGCAACGCAAGAATCGAGGTTGATATGCTCGACCGTGATGGGTTCAGACCCAACGTCGGCATCGTCCTGCTCAACGCGAGAAATCAGGTGTTCTGGGGCAAACGGATACGCACCCACTCCTGGCAGTTCCCTCAAGGGGGCATCAACTACGGCGAGACGCCCGAGCAGGCGATGTTTCGCGAGCTCCACGAAGAAGTGGGCTTGACGCAGGAACACGTCAGGATCGTGGCGCGCACGCGCGACTGGCTGCGCTACGAAGTGCCGACGCACTACATCCGTCGGGACGCGCGCGGCCACTATCGCGGGCAAAAGCAGATCTGGTTTTTGCTGCAGCTGACCGGCCGAGACAGCGACATGAACCTGCGTGCGACCGACCACCCGGAGTTCGACGCCTGGCGCTGGAACGAGTACTGGATTCCACTCGACGTCGTCATCGAATTCAAGCGCGATGTCTACCAGATGGCCTTGACCGAGCTTGCCCGGTTCCTGCCACGCGGAGCGCAGCACAACCGCTATCTGCGTTCCGGGATGCGGCCGCAGCATCGCGAAGACTTTGCGGATCGCTTTCGCGGTCGCGACCAAGATCCACGGGTCCTCGGTGCGGACCATGCGGCCGCGACCGACCAGCCGATGCCGTTGTCGGCCCTGAACGCGGAAAGGGCGACGGCCTTGAGCCAGGTCGCGCCCGCGCCGGGCAAAGATTTTCCAGTCTGACCGGGCTTCAGGACAAGACGAAGTTGTCGCGGTGGATGAGCTCGGGCTCGCCAATGAAGCCGAGCAGCCGCTCGAAGTCGCTCGATGGGCGCCGGGCGATCAAGCGCGCCTCGGCGCTGCTGTAGTTGCTGAGGCCGCGCCCGATCTCGGCACCACCCGGGCCGCGCACCGCGATCACGTCGCCGCGATGAAAGTCGCCCTCGACCTCGACGACACCGATCGGCAGCAAGCTCTTCCCACCATCGCGGACCTTCGCCCCGGCGCCACCGTCGACGGTCACGGCGCCGCGCAGCTGCAGCTGATTGCTCAGCCAGAGCTTGCGCGCGACAACCTTCGCTGTCGCGGCCACCAGCTCGGTGCCGATGCTTTCGCCAGCTACCAGACGCAGCAGCACATCCGGCTCCCGTCCGGAAGCGATGACCGTGCTGGCGCCGCTCCGCGCCGCACGCTTGGCGGCCAGGACCTTGGTCAGCATGCCGCCTCGACCGAGGGCGCCGCCGGTGTCGCCGGCCATGCGTTCGAGCTCGCCATCGCCGGCGACACCGTGACGAACCAGCCGGGCGTCGGCGCTTTTGCGTGGGTCACTGGAAAAAAGCCCGGCCTGATCGGTCAGGATCACCAGAAGATCGGCATCGAGCAGGTTGGCGACCAATGCCGCGAGCGTGTCGTTGTCGCCGAACTTGATTTCGTCGTTGACCACGGTGTCGTTCTCGTTGACGACCGGCACCACGCCAAGCGCGAGCAGCGTGATGAGCGTCGACCGGGCATTCAGATAGCGCTCGCGGTCCGACAAATCGGCGTGCGTGAGGAGAACCTGGGCGCTGCCAATGCCGTGCTCCCGCAGTGCCGATTCGTAGGCCTGCGCCAGTCCCATCTGGCCGACCGCCGCTGCAGCCTGCAGTTCATGGAGGGCGTGCGGGCGGGATGTCCAGCCGAGACGCTTCATGCCTTCGACGATGGCCCCGCTCGACACCATCACAAGCTCACGGCGCTGTCCACTCAGCGCGGCCATTTGCCGGCACCAGTTGCCGATCGCCACGCGATCGACACCGCGACCTTCGTTGGTGACCAGGCTCGATCCGACCTTGACGACGATTCGCTGGGCGCCGCGCAGCTTGTCGCTCATGACATCGGCCCGTTCGGTGCCTCCGCCCGAGTGACATCGTCTTTGCCGTGACCATCGAAGCGCGGATCGGGTGCCACCGGGACCGGGCTGGCCCGCGCCGCCACGTGCTCGTAGACGCTGCGGATCAGTGGCTCGCAGCCCTCACGCGTCAGGGCCGAGACGGCGAAGACCGGGCCCTTCCACTTCAGGCGCTTGACGAACGCGGCAATGCGCGCATCACGCGCCTCGACCGGGATCATGTCGACCTTGTTGAGGACGATCCAGCGCGGCTTCGCGGCCAGCTCGGGGTCGTATTTCTCCAGTTCGGCGACGATGCCGCGCGCCTGCGACACCGGGTCGACTTCGGCATCGAAAGGCGCAAAGTCGATCATGTGCAGCAGCAAGCGGGTCCGCTGCAAGTGGCGCAGGAAGCGGTGACCGAGGCCGGCGCCCTCGGAAGCGCCTTCGATCAAGCCGGGGATGTCGGCGACGACGAAGCTCTTCTCCGGCGCGACCCGAACCACGCCGAGGTTCGGATGCAGCGTCGTGAACGGATAGTCGGCGATCTTCGGTCGGGCGTTCGAGATCGCGGTGATCAACGTCGACTTGCCGGCGTTCGGCATTCCGAGCAAGCCGACGTCGGCGAGGACGCGCAATTCCAACCTCAGCTTTTTTTGCTGACCCGGCCAGCCGGGCGTCTTCTGACGAGGCGCCCGGTTGGTGCTGCTCTTGAAATGCAGGTTGCCGAAGCCGCCGTCGCCGCCTTTGAGAATCAGCACCTTCTCGCCGGGCTCCAGCAGCTCGGCGATGCGCTCACCGGACTCGACGTCGGAGATGATGGTTCCAACCGGCATGCGTAGGACGACGTCGGCGGCGGCCGCGCCGTATTGATCCGACCCGCGCCCGTTCTCGCCACGACGGGCCTCGTGGCGCCGGGCGTAGCGGTAGTCGATCAAGGTGTTGAGATTGACATCGGCAGCGGCATAGACACTGCCGCCGCGGCCGCCGTCGCCGCCGTTCGGGCCGCCGAAGGGAATGAACTTCTCACGACGGAAGCTCATGCAACCGTTGCCGCCGTCGCCGGCGACGACGTCGATCGTCGCCTCGTCGATGAATCTCACGGCCTGGGGTCGTCGCCTCGCGGCGGACGTCGATCGCCGCGTCGTGGGCGTGCGATCGACCAGACGCCGAGTGCGATCAGGAACACAGGCCACCACTGCTGCATCCAGCCCAGCTGCAGGTAGCCGAAGTTGTTCGCCAGCAGCAAGGTGCCGACAATGACCAAAATGATTCCGCTCGAGCTCATGCGAACCTCGTTGGGTCGATCGCGACGAGCAATGGTAGTTCAGCGGTCAAAGCGCAGCGGTCAAAGAAAAGCCCCGACAAGCGGGGCTCGGTCGGCGCACGCCAACCCAATCAGGCCGGGTCAACCTTGACGGTCTGGCGGTTGCGCGGGCCCCTGACGGCGTAACTGACCTGACCGTCGATCAGTGCGAACAACGTGTGGTCGCGGCCAATGCCGACGTTGGCTCCTGGATGGACCTTCGTGCCACGTTGCCGGACGATGATCGAGCCGGCGGGAATCACCTGGCCCCCGAACACCTTGACGCCGAGCATCTTCGGCTGGGAGTCACGGCCGTTCCGGGTCGAGCCGCCGCCTTTTTTCTGTGCCATGTCTGATTCCTGAAAACGTCGCGCCGGTTCAGGCGGCGTTGACCGCGCTGATGCGAATTTCGGTGAAGGCCTGGCGATGGCCCTGGCGCTTCTGGTAGTGCTTGCGCTTGTGCATCTTGAAGATGCGCACCTTGTCGTGCCTGCCATGCGAGACGACGCTGGCAAGAACCGTGGCACCTGCAACCAGCGGCACGCCGGTGATCAGGTCGGCACCAGTGCCGATGGCAAGCACCTGGTCGAGCGTGATGTCGGCTCCGATGTCGGCGGTCAGACGTTCGACCTTGAGCGTTTCGCCGGCCGCGACCTTGTACTGTTTGCCGCCGGTTTTAATGACCGCGTACATATAAATCCTCGACTGCGTGGGGCCGTCTGCGCGCCCGCTGTGGCCAGCGGCTCCGCACGGCGGAGATAAGCCCATGACTATAACACCCCTTGCCAGGAGAACGTCCCGATCCCCGACCAGCCCGAGCACCGCGCCCGGTGCCCCCGCGGCCACGGAAGCGACACTTGCAACCGACGCCCGCTTCGCCGCCGTTTTCTATAATCGCCACCTCGCCCGAGTCCACCGTGTCCGCATCGCTGTCGCCGCCCACCCCCTTGCTCGTCGGCGCGGCCATGCTGATGGCGGACGATATGCGCCAAGTCGATGCCGTGATCCGACGCCGCCTTGCCTCGGACGTCGCTCTTATCGATCAGATCGCAAACTACATCATCAGCGCCGGTGGGAAGCGCATCCGGCCGATGCTGGTCCTGCTCTTTTCGGCAGCGTTGGGGTTCACCGGCCGCGAGCGGTTCGAGTTGGCGGCGACGGTGGAGTTCATCCATACGGCCACCCTGCTCCACGACGACGTCGTCGACGAATCGGCCCTGCGCCGTGGTCGCCGCACTGCCAATGCCCTGTTCGGAAATGCCGCCAGCGTTCTGGTCGGTGACTTCGTCTACTCGCGAGCCTTCCAGATGATGGTGGCGATCGACCGGCTCCGCGTTCTCGAGGTGCTTGCCGATGCCACCAACGTGATTGCCGAAGGCGAAGTCCTGCAGCTCATGAACATGCACGACCCGAACCTGACGGTGCAGGACTACCTTCGCGTGATCCGGTTCAAGACCGCCAAGCTGTTCGAGGCGAGCGCCCGGCTTGGCGCCGTGCTCGCCGAAGCCGACGCGCAAACCGAGGAAGCCTGCGCCGCCTACGGTCGCTCGCTCGGCACCGCCTTCCAGCTTGTCGACGACCTGCTCGACTACGAAGGTGCGACCGAGCAGTTGGGCAAGAACGTCGGCGACGACCTGCGCGAAGGCAAGCCGACCTTGCCGCTGTTGATCGCGATGGAACGGGGAACGGCAGAACAGCGGGGGCTGCTTCGCTCGGCGATCGAGCACGGCGAGGTGACACGACTTGCCGATATCGTCGAGATCGTGCGCAGCACCGGCGCGCTTGCGGCCACGCGAGAGGCCGCGCGTGCCGAAGCGGACAAGGCCTGCACGATGCTCGGACGTCTCCCGGACTCGACGTTTCGAAGCGCTCTGCTAGACTTATCCGTTCGTTCGGTCGAGCGTTCGTTCTGACCCGAAGCGGGGTGTAGCTTAGCCTGGTAGAGCGCTACGTTCGGGACGTAGAGGCCGGAGGTTCGAATCCTCTCACCCCGACCAATACGCGAAGCAGTTGACGGTCGCCTCGATGCCGCTTTCGCGCCGTGAATTGTTGGCGCACGCTCTCGGCACGCAGCGTTTACAGCCCCGGTTGAATCGGCGATGATGCTTCGTTATCCATGGATTGAACGAGCGCCCGCAGGTTGGACACTCTCGCCGAAGCTCCGCATTCAGCTCTCTCCGGCGTCGCCCGGGTACTCGTTCACGCGGGCAAGCTAAACCCGAAGGCCGCCGAAGAGCTCGTCCGCAGCTCGCGGGACAAGCGGACCAGCTTCGTCGCTTCCGTGATCGCTGCCGGCGCCGTCTCGCCGTCCGATCTGGCCCAGACCCTGGCCGTCGCGCTGGCGCTGCCGCTGCTCGACCTGTCGGCGATCGATCCGGTCAAGCTGCCGAAGAACGTCATCGACGCCAAGCTCTCGGCGCAGTACCAGGTGGTGGTTCTCGGCAAGCGCGGCAACCGCGTGTTCATCGCCGCCGCAGATCCCACCGACCAGGAAGCGGCCGAGCGAATCAAGTTCGCAACCCAGCTCGCGCCCGAATGGATCATCGTCGAGCACGACAAGCTCGCCAAGGTGCTCGAGACGGTCGGTGCAACCGCCTCCGAGTCGATGGAGGCGCTGTCTTCGGGCGACTTCGAATTCGACGTCACCGACGATGTCACGACCAAGCCCGACGAGCCGGAATCGGGCACCGATGTCGAGGACGCACCGGTCGTGCGCTTCCTTCAGAAAATGCTGATCGACGCGATCAACCTGCGCGCCTCGGATCTGCACTTCGAGCCATACGAATACCACTATCGGGTGCGCTTCCGGGTCGACGGCGAGCTGCGCGAGATCACGCAGCCACCGCTCGCCATCAAGGACAAGCTGTCGGCACGCATCAAGGTCATCTCCCGGCTGGACATCGCCGAGAAGCGGGTTCCGCAGGATGGCCGGATGAAGCTGAAGTTCGGCAACAAGGCGATCGACTTTCGGGTCAGCACCCTGCCCACGCTGTTCGGCGAAAAGATCGTCATCCGGATTCTCGATCCCTCGAGCGCGAAGGTCGGGATCGAAGCGCTCGGCTACGAGAAGATCGAAAAGGACCGCCTGATGAAGGCGATCGTCCGACCTTACGGCATGGTGCTCGTGACCGGCCCGACCGGCAGCGGCAAGACCGTGTCGCTCTACACCTGCCTGAACATCCTGAATCAGCCCGGCGTGAATATCGCGACCGTCGAAGATCCCGCGGAAATCAATTTGCCCGGTGTCAACCAGGTCAACGTCAACGAGCGCGCCGGCCTGACCTTCTCGGTCGCTCTGAAATCGTTCCTGCGCCAGGATCCCGACATCATCATGGTCGGCGAAATCCGCGACCTCGAGACCGCCGACATCGCCATCAAGGCGGCCCAAACCGGTCACATGGTCATGTCGACCTTGCACACCAACGATGCGCCGACGACGCTGACCCGGCTTTCCAACATGGGCGTGGCCGCGTTCAACATCGCCGCAAGCGTGCTGCTCATCACGGCGCAGCGTCTGGCGCGCAAGCTTTGCGAGAACTGCAAGGTACCGGCCGACTATCCTCGCGACGCGATGCTCAAGGCCGGCTTCAAGGCAGAGGATCTCGATGGCAACTGGCGGCCGTTTCGGGCGGTCGGTTGTTCAGCGTGCAACAACGGTTACAAGGGACGCGTTGGCATTTACCAGGTCATGCCCATCAACGAGGCGATTCAGAAGATCATTCTGAGCTCGGGAATGGCGCAGGACATCGCCGCGCAGGCACAACGCGACGGGGTTCGCGATTTGCGTCAATCGGGGCTGCTCAAGGTCCGCTCGGGAATGACGACACTCGAAGAGGTGATCTCGGTCACCAACGAGTAGCAAGCACAACGGCAGACGGGCTTCGGTCCTCGGAGACGACATGGCAACGGCACTGGCTGCAAAACAGCGGATCAA
>JALYXU010000030.1 GCA_030946925.1 Pseudomonadota bacterium | reverse complement strand
AGACAAGGGCCTCGCCCAGCGCCTCGGCCGCCGTCGCTGCGAGGGCATCGCTGGTCCGCGACACCGCCTCGACGATGGCCCGATCGCTGGCGTCGCTCGGCTGCTCCGGCACGACCGTGATGTCGAGGTCAGGCCCGCTTGCGAGCCCGGCCTTCTGCGCCGCCACGCGCAGGCTTTCGAGAATCTCGACGGCACCGCGCGGCGCGGCCGCGCCTGACGTCGGGGTCCGGCCGGCCAGCAGATCCATGACGTCGACGAAAGGATTGCGACGCGCCCGCTCACCCTGGTTGCCGCCCCGGAAATGCGCGTACGTGGCCTGCTTGACGCAGGTTGCCATGGCGTTCAAGTCGCCTCCGGAGCCGACCGTTCGCGCCTGCCCTGCCATGACCCGGCCGAGAAACCCCGCGGCGCCGTGCCTGCCGTCCACCTCGGTGTAGACCGAGCCCGACCGGCGATGGCCATGATCGTCCGAGCCGGCCGTGCGTGCCAGCCGCGGCGGCGATCCGTGGGCCAGGGCGATGCCGTGTTTCTCGGCGAGGGACTCGATCACTTCCGTTGTCATCGACGCGAAGAAGTGCGCCATGTCGGCGTCAGTCCGGCGATCCATCAGGCCGTTGATCGACTCGAAGGCCGGAAACAGCGCCACGCACTTCTCGAGGCTGGTCGCGTCCAGCTTCCAGTTCGGGCTCAGCAGCGGATGCGGCAGGCTATGGACGAGCTTCTCGCTGCGCAGATAGCTCGAGATCTCATAGACGCTGGCCCGTCGCGCCTGCAACTCCGCGTGCTGCCCGGGCGTGAGGTTGTAGACCAGCACGTGAATGGCGCAGTCGTTTTCCGGGAACCGCGTCGAGACTTCGACCGACAGAAAAAAATCGGCACGGTCGATCAGCTGCAGGCCGCCTTCGATGCTGTCGTGGTCCGTCAGCGTGACGAGCGTCATGCCGCGGGCCTTGCAGAGCTCGTACTGCCGGATCGGATCGGCGTAGCTCTCAGGCGCCTGGAAGTACTGGGAAAACCATTGCCCCGTCGTCAACGAGGCGGAGGAATGCAGGTGGAGGTCGCAGCGGGTCGCCGAATTCATGCGGATTCCATCTGCTTGCCCCTGGCCGCGAGCGGCCCGGTCCGAATGGCGAGGAAGGCGATCCGGATTGGCTCGGTCGTGCTCTGGCCGAGCACAAGTGCCGGCCCCAGCAGCGCGAAGGCAACGCTGGCGAGCGAGCTTCGACGAAAGTTGAACACGGTCATGGTCGAATCCTGTTGCGAGCGAGGGACGAGCGAGAAGCGCAATCCGGTGCCAGATCGAACTGCGACACGGCGCTGGTCAGGCGCCGCCCGGCGAACTTGCAGCGATCCTTTCACGCCAAACCCGCGCGTGCGTGCCGGGCAAAAATGACCTGGCCGGCGTCGGGCATCGCGATGAACGTCGGCCATGGCCATCGCCAAGCCGATTCTGCTCGACTAGGAGGAAGGAGAGTTCCCCTTCGAGTCCTCGAGCAAGGGCCCGTCGCAGGCACCGGACCTTTTTACGGCGGCGATTGCCGACTTCACCGCCGCCTGAGCCGGTCCCCCCAGCGCCTTTCGCACCGGCGATCGCCTGCAAAGCCCCGAACGGCTGCAACTTTCACGGCCGGGCAGGCTCTGAAATTGCTTGACAACTTATACTGGAAGGCACTGTGCGCCAATCGATGCAATCGCCCGCGGGCCGCAATGAAAAGGGGTCGTTCATGGGGGTCAAACTCAAGGTTGCCGGCTGGCTGGCGGTCGGCGCGGTCGCCGGTGCACTGACGACGCTGCAGCTCGAAGCGACCGCGCGCAACTCGGTCGCCTCGTTGCCGATCGAGGAACTGCAGCAGCTCGCTGCCGTGTTCGGCATGGTCAAGACCGACTACGTCGAGCCGGTCGACGAGAAGAAGCTGATCGGCGATGCCATCGGCGGCATGGTCGCCGGGCTCGATCCGCACTCCCAGTACTTCGACAAGAAGAGCTTCAAGGAATTTCGCGAGGCGACCACCGGCCGCTTCGTCGGCATCGGCATCGAGATGGCGATGGAAGACGGCCTGGTCAAGGTGGTCAGCCCGATCGAAGGCTCGCCGGCATTTCGGGCCGGCCTGAAGAGCGGCGACCTGATCACCAAGATCGACGACACGCTGGTCAAGGGCCTCTCGGTCGACCAGGCGGTCAAGCGGATGCGCGGCGAGCCGAGCACCAAGGTCGTGCTGACGATCTTTCGCAAGAGCGAGGGCCGCACCTTCCCCGTCAACATCGTCCGCGAAGAGATCCGCCTGCAAAGCGTGCGCGCCAAGATGATCGAGCCGGGCTACGCCTGGCTGCGGGTCAGCCAGTTCCAGGATCGCACGGTCGAGGATTTCACGACCAAGCTGCAGGAGCTCTACAAGCAGGACCCGAACCTGAAGGGCATCGTCCTCGATCTGCGCAACGACCCGGGCGGCCTGCTCGAAGGCGCGGTCGCGATCTCGGCGGCGTTCCTGCCGAGCGATGCGGTCGTCGTCAGCACCAACGGCCAGATCGCCGATTCGAAGGCGACCTTCAAGGCCTCGCCCGAGTTCTATCAGCGGCGCGGCGGCGCCGACCCGTTGAAGCGGCTGCCGGAAGCGGTCAAGAAGGTGCCGCTGATCGTCCTCGTCAACGAAGGCTCGGCATCGGCCAGCGAGATCGTCGCCGGGGCGCTGCAGGACCACCACCGCGGCGTCATCATGGGCGCGCAGACCTTCGGCAAGGGCTCGGTCCAGACCGTGCGGCAGCTGTCGCCAGAGACGGCGCTGAAGATCACGACCGCGCGCTACTACACGCCGAGCGGTGCCTCGATCCAGGCCAAGGGGATCGTTCCCGACGTCATGCTCGACGAGACCGCCGAAGGCAACTTGTTCGCGGCGCTGCGGACCCGCGAGGCCGACCTCGAGAAGCATCTGCAAAGCGGCCAGGGTGCGGAGGTCAAGGACGCGGCTCGCGAGAAGGCCCGCGAAGACGCGCGCAAGAAGTTCGAGGCCGACCAGGCCAAGGCGCAGGTGCCGAAGCCGCCGCCGGAATTCGGCAGCGCCGAGGACTTCCAGCTGGCGCAGGCGCTGAATCGGTTCAAGGGCCGGACCGTGCTGGCCAGCAAGACCGCGGTCGAGCGCAAGGCCGAAACCGAAACCAACTGACGGAGGCACTTCGAACGCCGAAACGCCCGTGCCCTGCGCGGGCGTTTTCATTTCCGGCAACGCCGCCGCTGCATCGGCACCGCACTTCGATGGACGACAACGACCTGCTGCGCTACTCGCGCCACATCCTGCTCGACGACATCGGCATCGCCGGCCAGCGCCGTCTGCTCGCGGCGCACGCGCTGGTCATCGGTGCCGGCGGCCTCGGCTCGCCGGTCGTGCTCTACCTCGGCACGGCCGGGCTCGGCCGGCTGACGATCGTCGACGGCGACCGGGTCGAGCTGACCAACCTGCAGCGGCAGATCGCGCACGACCTGTCGCGGCTCGGCGATCCCAAGGCAGCTTCGGCGGCGGTCGCCGTCACGGCGATCAATCCGCGGGTCGAGGTCACGGCCGTCGACGAGCGCGTCGGCCCCGCCGAGCTCGATGCGCTGGTCCGACACGCCGACGTCGTGGTCGACTGCAGCGACAACTTCGCGACCCGGCACGCCGTCAACGCCGCGTGTGTGCGGCATCGACGGCCGCTCGTCGCCGGCGCCGCGATCGGCTTCGACGGCCAGGTCTCGGTCTACGACTTGCGCGACCCGGCGTCGCCTTGCTACGCCTGCGCCTTCCCGAACGACCCCCGCTTCCAGGACGTCGCCTGCGCGTCGATGGGCGTCTTCGCGCCCCTGGTCGGCATCGTCGGCAGCATCCAGGCCGCAGAGGCCTTGAAGCTCCTCGTCGGCATCGGCCCGTCGCTTGCCGGACGTCTGCAGATGCTCAACGCGCGAATCATGGAGTGGACCGAGGTCGGCATCGGTCGCGACCCGGCCTGCCCGATCTGCGCGGTCCGGCCGCCGTCGGGTATCGAGCGAAGGCGGACATGAACGGGCTCGACCACGAGCGCCACATGGCGAGCGCGTTTCGCTGGGCCGCCAAAGGCCACAGCGAGGGCGGCTGTCCGATCGGCGCGGTGCTGGTGGCCAACGCATCGGCTGACGTGCTCGGGCAGGGCCACAACGCCCTGGTCCAGGAGGGCAACCCGATCGTGCACGGCGAGATGGCGGCGCTTCGCGACGCCGGGCGCATGGCGGACCGCCACGACACCACGCTCTACACGACGCTGCAGCCCTGCTTCATGTGCGCCGGCACGATCGTCCAGTTCGGCATCCCGCGCGTCGTCATCGGCGACGTCGTCAATGCCTCGAGCGACGAGACGATCCGGTTCCTGCGCGACAAGGGCGTCGATGTCGTCGTGCTCGATCCGGCAACGAGCCCGGCCGCCGCCGAGTGCGTCGCGCTGGTCGAACGGTTTCGTAAGGAAAAGCCCGCGCTGTGGCTCGAAGACTGGGGCGGTGGCCCGAACCCTGCCTTGCAAGCCGCCGGGCGCTGACGCGGCGCGACGCACGATCTTCGAGTCAGCCGCAGAATCCGTCGCCTCCACATCCCATCACCATCCCGTCCTCTCGAAAGAAATGCCAATGCTTCGCTCCTCGTGGACTCGACCGGCCCATGCCGCCGCGCTCGTCGCCGGCCTGTTGCTTCTGCCCTTCGCCCCCGCTTCGCTGCAAGCCGCCGCACCGATGGCCAAGAGCCAGGCTCCCGGCTACTACCGGATGATGCTCGGCGACTTCGAGATCACGGCGCTGAGCGACGGCAGCTTCGACCTTCCGGTCGACACACTTCTGCAGCAGCCGCCGGAAAAGACCCAAGCGGCGCTGGCCAGCTACTTCCAGAAAGTTCCGGTCGAAACCTCCGTCAACGCGTATCTCGTGAACACCGGCGCCAAGCTGGTGCTGATCGATACCGGCACCGGCGGCTTGAGCGGCCCGACCTCGGGAACGCTGCTCGCGAACCTTCGTGCCGCCGGCTACCAGCCCGAGCAGGTCGACGAGGTCTTCATCACGCACATGCACGGCGACCACGTCGGCGGCCTGTCGCACGGCGGTGCTGCCGTGTTTGCGAACGCACAGGTCCATGCCGGGCAAGCCGATGCCGACTACTGGCTCAGTGCCGCGAGCATGGCGAAGGCGCCCGAAGCGTTCAAGGGGTTTTTCCAGACCGCCATCAGTTCGATGGCTCCCTACACCGCAAGCAGCAGGTTCAAGCCGATCCAGGCGAAGGCCGAAGTCGTTCGTGGCATCACGGCCTGGCCGACCCCGGGGCACACGCCGGGACACACCAGCTACGTGGTCGAAAGCCAGGGCCAGAAGCTGATCGTCATGGGCGACCTGATCCACGTCGCCGCGGTCCAGCTCGACGATCCGAGCGTCACCATCAGCTTCGACAGCGATCCGAAGAAGGCGGCGAGCGAGCGCGACACGGTCTTCAAGCAGGCCGCCAAGGACGGCAGCCTGATCGCGGCCACGCACCTGCAGTTCCCCGGAATGGGCCACCTCAAGAGCAACGGCAAGGGCTGGCAGTTCGTGCCCGTCAACTACAGCCGGATGCGCTGAGGCCCGGCCTCTCGTTCGACCGCAGCGTGACCGAGCACCACGTCCGCTCGCGCGACCACCTTCTGCACATGCTCGCCGAGGCGGCCGAGCTCGAGCACAACCTGCTCTGCAGCTACCTGTACGCCGCGTTCAGCCTGAAGCAGGCAGGCGACGCCGACCTGAGCGAGCATGAAAGCGCTGCGGTCGAGCGCTGGCGCAGCTCGATGCTCGGCGTCTGCACGGAAGAAATGGCGCACCTCGCGCAGGTCGCCAATCTCATGGTGGCGGTCGGCGCGCGGCCGCATTTCGACCGACCCAACCTGCCGGTGGCGCCGGGCTACCACCCCGCCGGCATCCAGGTGGCGCTGCGTCGATTCGACCTGCAGACGCTCGACCATTTCATCTTCCTGGAGCGGCCCGAAGACGCGCCGCTCGCCGATGCGCCGGCGTTCAAGCCGGAAGGACCGACGCCCCGACGCGGCGAGTTCGGCGTGCTCATGCCGAGCGCGCCGGACTACGCGACCATCGGCGAGTTCTACAAGCTCCTGGAAAGCGGTTTCGTCGGTCTGTGCGAGCGTCTGGGCGGCGAGGCCGAGCTTTTCATCGGCGCTGCCGAGTACCAGCTCCGCGCCGACGAGATCGGCATCGACGAGCTTTCGGTGGTGACCGACCTGCGCTCGGCGACGCGAGCGATCGAGCTGATCGTGGTGCAGGGCGAAGGCTCGCCCGCCACTGGCGAGCACTCGCACTTCGAGCAGTTCCAGGGCATCCGCGACGAGTACGAGCGCCTGCTCGCCGCGCGTCCCTCGTTCGAGCCGAGCCGGCCGGTGGCCGCGAATCCGGTCATGCGCACGCCCCAGGCGGAGCAGCGCGTGCACGTGACCGGCGCCACCGCGGCGCCCCTGCTCGACGCCGCCAATGCCGTCTACTCGCTGATGGTGCGCTGCCTGAGCGCCGTCTACGACACGCCGTGGCGCGATGCCGAGCAGCGCAAGGCCTTGCTCGGTGGCGCGATCGACATGATGAAGCTGCTGCGCGAGCTGTCCAACGCGCTCACCGCGGAGCCGGCCCAGGACGGCGCCGACGTGCACGCCGGCGTCAGCTTCGCGATGTTGCGCAGCAGCGAAGGCCTGGTCGCCGGCGTCGATGTGCGGCGGGTGCTGGTGCAACGGCTGCGCGATCTCGGCGCGCAGCTGCCGGCACTGCATCTGCCCGCATCGCTGGCCCACCAGATGAGCGAACGGGTTGCCGGCGTGGTCGAGTCGCTCCAGTCTTAGTCGAATGCCTTCACCGCCACCATGAACCCGCCGCCGCCTCCATCGCCGCCCCCCTCGCCATCCGCAGGACCACCCCCGGCGCCGAGCGCACCGCCTGCACCTGTCCCGCCCGCCGCGGGGCCCGGCCCGGCGGGCCCGACGGCAAGCCCGGACCTGCCGACCTCGGCCCAGGAAAATCTCGAGGTCATCGCCGACCTCAACGAGAGAGAGCACGCCAACGTCACGCCGTTGCGCGGTGCCATCGAGCGCGTCAGCCACATCTTCGGCACGCCAGGCTACCTCCTCGCGGCGGCGGCGTTCGTCCTCGTCTGGGTCCTGGTCAACACCTGGGGCCGCCTGCATGGCTGGTCCTACTTCGACGAGCCGCCGTTCTTCTGGCTGCAGGGCATCGTCAGCACCAATGCGCTGCTCCTGACCATCTCGGTGCTGATCCGGCAGAACCGGATGGCGCAGCTGGCCGAGCAACGCGCTCACCTCGACCTGCAGATCAACATGCTCACCGAACGCAAGGTGACCAAGGCGCTCGAGCTGATCGACGAGCTGCGGCGCCAGTTGCTGAGCGACGCCAGCCACCACGATATCGGCGAGCTCACGCAGCCGGCCGACCCGGAGGCGCTGATGACCGCGATCAAGCAGACCGACGCGATCCAGCGGACCGCCGACGCCGAGCCGCAGCTGACGCCGGCGCCGGGGGCCGAAGGCCGCCCTCGCCCCGCATAGTCGTCACAGGCGCACCCCGCCTTCCGCGTAAACGCGTGAGGCTCAACTCGCGCCGTTCGACCTCGGCCACAGCCACGCGGCACCGCGCACGCCGGACGAGTCGCCATGGCGGTTTCGGACGATCGGTGTCGTGCAGCGGTCCGAGAAGACGTGGCTCGGCAAGCGCGTCGCGATCTCCTCCGTCAGGCCGTCGATCTTCGACAAGCCGCCGCCGAGGACGACGACGTCCGGGTCGAGCACGTTGACCACCGCTGCGAGGGCCCGCGCCAGCCGGTCGTAGAAGCGGCTCATCGTCGCCTGCGCGACGGCATTCCCGGCGCGCGCCGACGCGACGATGGCCGGCGCCTCGACCAGCCCGGCCGCGCCCGCACCGTGATCGGCAGCCAGGGCCGGCCCCGACAGGTAGGTCTCGACGCAGCGCCGCCGGCCGCAGTAGCAAAGGGTGTCGGGCATGCCGGGTTCGGCACGCGCTGGCATCTCGTTGTGGCCCCATTCGCCGGCAATCGAATTGGCGCCGATCCAGACCCGGCCGTCGTGGACGATGCCGCCGCCGACGCCGGTGCCGAGGATCACGCCGAAGACGAGCGCATGTCCGGCGCCGGCGCCGTCGATCGCCTCCGAGAGAGCGAAGCAGTTGGCGTCGTTCTCGACCCGCACCGGTCGCGCCAGGGCCGCCGCCAAATCGGCGTCGAACGGCCGGCTGTTCAGCTGCGTCGAGTTGGCGTTCTTGATCAGGCCGCTCGAACGCGACACGGCGCCGGGACAACCGACGCCGACGCTCGCGGTCGCGCCGATCTCGTTCTCGAGGCCGACGACCAGCCGCCTGACGGCCTCGACCACGCCGGCGTAGTCGTTCGCCGAAGGCACCCGCCGGCGCGCCAGCTCGCGTCCGTCGTCGGCGATCGCGATCGCCTCGATCTTGGTTCCGCCGACGTCGACTCCGATCCGCATCGCTCCGCTCCTCGAGGCCCGGCCCCGACATCGATGCTATTCGCGCCGACGCGGGTCCCCGACTTGCCGTCGTTCGATGTCTTCGACTTCTGCAACCTCGATGCGCATCGGCACCGCCGGCTGGACCATCTCGGCCAGGACCGCCGGATCCTTTCCCGGCGATGGCCGGCACCTGCAGCGCTATGCGCAGGTGCTCGGCTGCGCCGAAATCAATTCGTCCTTCCATCGCAGCCACCGCGTCGAGGTCTACCAGCGCTGGGCGGCACAGACGCCGCCGGGCTTCCGCTTTTCGGCGAAGCTGCCGCGCACCATCACCCACGACGCGCGCCTGCGCCGAGCCCGTCAGCCGCTGCAACGCTTTCTCGGCGAAGCGGCAGGCCTCGGCGACCGGCTCGCCGTGCTGCTGGTCCAGCTGCCGCCGTCGTTCGCATTCGAGGCCCGTCCGGTGCGCGCTTTTTTCGTTTTGCTGGCCGAGTTGTTCGCCGGCGACGTCGTCTGCGAGGCGCGCCACGAGAGCTGGTTCACCGCCTCGGCCGACCGGCTGCTCGCCTCGCTGCGGGTCTCGCGCGCGGCAGCCGATCCGGCGCGCTGGCCGGCGGCGGCGCGGCCCGGCGGCTGGCTCGGTCCGGACGGCGATGGCCACGGTGCCGTGCTCTATCACCGCTGGCACGGTGCGCCGCGGATGTACTGGTCGACCTACGAGGCCGATTGGCTGCGCCAGCGCGCGGCCGAGCTGAAGGCCTGGCCAAACGGCGCCGATTGCTGGTGCGTGTTCGACAACACGGCCAGCGGCGCGGCGATCGGCAACGCGCTCGAGCTGCGTGCGCTGCTGGCGGAGGACCCTACTCGACGCTGATGTTGGCGGCCTTGATGACGCCGGCCCAGCGCGCGATCTCGCTGCTGAGGAAGGTGGCGAAGGCCTCCGGCCCGCGCGCGTCGACGCGAAAGCCCTGGGCCCGCGCCCGCTCGCCGATCTCCTGCGAGTTCATGATCCTGACGATCTCGGCGCCGAGCTTGGCGACGACCCCGTCGGCGGTGCCGGCCGGCACCATCATGGCGGTCCAGTTCTCGGTCAGCAGCCCGGGCATGCCGGCCTCGGCGGTGGTCGGCACGTCGGGCGTGGCCGGGTCGCGGCTGCTGCTGCAGATGGCCAGCGCGCGCAGCTTGCCGGCCTTGACCTGGGCGATCGATTCCGGGAAGTTGGAAAAGATGACATCGAGCTGGCCGCTCATCAGGTCGGTGATCGAGGGCGCGCCGCCCTTATACGGCACGTGCTGGACCTCGGTCCTGGCCAGGCTGTTGAAGAGCGCCAGCGTGAGGTGCGGCGGCGTGCCGTTGCCGCTCGAACCGGCGTTGAGTTTCTTGCTCCTGGCGGCGCTCAGAAGATCGGCGAAGCTCTGCAAGGGACTTGCCGCGGGCACCACCACGAGCATCGGCGATCCAGCCATCAAAGCCACCGGCCGCAGGTCGCGGACGAAGCTGTACGGCGCCTTCGGGAACAGCGTGACGTTGGCGGCGTGGGTCAGCGTGATCGCCAGCAGCGTGTTGCCGTCGGCCGGCGCCTTGGCGACCACGTCGGCACCGATCTGGCCGCCGCTGCCGGCCCGGTTGTCGATGATGACGTTGACCTTCCAGCGCTCTGCGAGCTGCTGACCGACCAGGCGGGCCATCACGTCGGTGAGGCCGCCCGGCGGGAACGGCACGACATAGCGGATCGTCGCTCCGGCCTTCGGATAGTCGCTGCTCTGCGCCCACAGCGCGCGAGGCGCGAGGGCCAGGCCGGCGAGCGTCATGAGGTGTCGTCGTTGCATGGATCTTCCTCAGGCGTGGAAATGGCGATGCGTGCTGCGTCGCGCGAGCCGAACGATATCGCTTCTCCAGCTAGGTGGGCAGCGTCGCGAGCACGGCATCGCTCAGCGCCAGGCCGTCGCGCTCTGCCTGGCGAAGCAGCGCCTCACGCCGCGCGCCCGGCAATCGCACGCCATCGTCGCCGAGCATCTCGGCGATCAGAGCCTCGAGTCGATCGAGAAAGGCGTCGCGCCCGGCCAGCGCGCCCGGGTCGATCAACAGGAACGCCTGGCCGATCCCCGGCCGATTGCCGGCGTCGACGAAAAAGCTCGATGCCTCGTGGCCGAAATTTGCGCCGATCAATGCCGTCACGAGCAGCTCGACGACCAGCGCCAGCAGCGCGCCCTTGGTTCCGGGGACTGGCCCGTCGCCGCTGCCGAAGGCCAGCATCGAGCCGGCCAGCGCGGCCTCGGCATCGGTGGTCGGCCTGCCGTCGGCGTCGAGGGCCCAGCCGAGCGGGATGGGCTTGCCGGCCTTCGCGGCGACCATGACCTTGCCGCGCGCGACCTCGCTGAGGCTCAGGTCGATCAGCAGCGCTGCCGCGGCGCGGCGCGGGAAGATCGCGGCGATCGGGTTGGTGCCGAAGATCGGATGCCTGCCGCCGGCAGCGGCCATCGCCGCCGGCGAGTTGCTGAAGCCGAGGCCGACCAGGCCGCGTTCGGCAGCCGGCCGCAGATGATCGACGATGACGCCGGCGTGGTGGCTGTGCACGACGCCGACGAAGCCGATGCCGAATTCAGCGGCGCGCCGCCCTGCTTCGGCGACCGCCAGCTCGCAGGCTGCAAAGGCCAGGCCGTGGCCGGCATCGACGATCGCGACCGCGCCTTTGGACCTGCTGACCTGCGCCACCGCGGCGCCATCGGCACGGCCGTTCCGAAGGTGCGTCGCGTATTGGCCGACCCGGGACAGCCCGTGCGATGCCAGGCCCTGCGCTTCGGCTAGAACCAGGGCCCGCGCCGTCGCCTCGGCCATTGCCTCGTTGGCCCCGGCGTTGCGCAGGGCAGCGGCAACGCGGCGCCTCGCTTCGCCAAGTGGCAGGTTCGCCATCAGCGCAAGCCTTCGAGGATCTTCTCGGCGATCAGCAGCGAGACGCGCTGGTTCGATTCGAGCGACGGACCGGCGACGTGCGGCGTCAGGATCAGGTTCGGGCAATCTGCGAGGACGCTGCCGGCAGCGAGTGGTTCGGTGGCGAAGACATCGAGCGCGGCGCCGCCGAGCTGGCCGCTCTTCAGGGCTGCGGCCAATGCCGCTTCGTCGACGATGCCGCCGCGCGCCGCGTTCACCAGCACGGCGCCACGCTGCATCGTCGCGATGCGGGCGGCGTCGAACAGGCCCCGCGTCGAGTCGAGCAAGGGCACGTGGATGCTGACGACGTCCGCCGAGCTGACGACCGCATCGAGGTCGAGCGGCTCGACGCCATGGTCGCGATAGGCCGGATCGCCGGCCGGCAGGGCCGCATCGAAGGCGACGACCTGCATGCCGACGGCGCGGGCCAGGTCCGCGGTGACGCGACCGATCGAGCCGAAGCCGACCAGGCCGAGCCGCTTGCCGCCGATCTCACGGCCCCACGACAGCGCCTCGCGCGGCCAGCGCCCGGCCGCGACCTGGTCGCTCGCGCCATAGACGCCGCGCAGCAGCAGCATCGCCGCGGCGATCACGTACTCGGCGACGGAGCGCGCGTTGGCGCCCGTCGCCGGGACGACGGCGATCCCGCGCGCCTGGCACGCCGGCACGTCGATGTTGTCGAGGCCGACGCCGAGCCGGCCGACCAGGCGGCACCGCGTCAGCGATGCCAGCAGCGCGCCGCGCACCTGGGTGCGGTTGCGCACGACCAGCGCGTCGGCAGCCGCGGCAAGCGCGTGCAGTGCCGCCGGATCGTCGACCAGGGTGGGCTCGTAGACGACCTCGTGGACCGCGCGCATCGCCGCGATGCCCGGCGCATCCATGAACTCGCAGACGACGATGCGGGCCATGCGTCAGGCCGGCCGAGCGCCGGGCCGCTCCCAAGCCCGGCCGCGCCCCCTCGGGGGGCAGCGCCGCGGCGCCAGCCGCATGCGTGGGGGCCCCATCACTTCAGGCCGATTCGTAGAGCCTTGTCAACACGAACTCTCTGTGGCCGAGCGCCTCGGCCGCGGTCAAGCGGCCGTTGGCGGTGCGCAGCATCGATTCGAGCAGCTGGTCGCCGGCCTGGTCGAGGTTGATCTCGCGCTGCAACAGGCCCGAGGTGTCGACGTCGACGTGCTCGCTCATCAGGCGCACCGTGCGCGGATTGGCGCAGATCTTGATGACCGGCAGGATCGGGTTGCCGATCACGTTGCCCTGCCCGGTCGGAAAGAAATGAACCGCGAACCCAGACGCGGCGCAGAGCGTCACCATCTCGGCCGCGGCGCTCGACGAGTCCATGAACCAGAGGCCGGGACCGGTCGGCATCTCGGCCTTGTCGAGGACGCCGTCGACGCTGCAGCTCTTGCCGATCTTCTGGATGTTGCCGAGCGCCTTTTCCTCGATCGTCGTCAGGCCGCCGGCGATGTTGCCCTTGGTCGGCTGGGAATCGGACAGGTCGCTGGTCTTGTGCCGGTTGATGACCTCCTGGTAGCGATCGAACATGAACATGAACTGCTTCTTCACCTCGTCGTTCGCGCAGCGCGCAGCGACGATCTGCTCGCCGCCGGTGATCTCGGTGGTCTCGCCGAAGCAGAGCGTGGCGCCGAGCGCGTGCAGCTTGTCGAAGGCGTTGCCGACGGTCGGATTGGCGCCACAGCCGGAGGTGGTGTCGCTCTCGCCGCACTTTGTCGACACCCACAGCTCGGCGATCGGGCATTCCTCGCGCTGCTTCTCGCTCGCCCACTGCACGTACTCGCGGGCCGCCTTCGAGGCCCGCATGATGGTGTCGTGGTCGCCGTGGCCCTCGATGCCGAAGCCGAGCACCGGCTTGCCGGTGGCGGCGATGCCGTCGACCACCTTCTTGGTCCAGCCGTCCTCGATGCCGATGACCACGACGGCGGCGACGTTCGGGTTGCAGCCGGCGCCGATCAGGGTGCGGAAGTGCAGGTCGAGGTCGGCGCCGAACTGCAGCCGCCCGTACGGATGGGGAATCGCCAGTGCGCCCTTGATGTTGTAGGCGACCGCTTCGGCGGCGGCGTTCGACAGGTCGTCGAGCGGCAGGACGATGACGAGGTTGCGCACGCCGACGCGGCCGTTCTCGCGGCGGTAGCCGAGGAAAGTTGTCTTCGAAGTCACGACGGCCATGTCACCACCTCTTGGTTTTGATGTTGTGGACGTGGGCGTGCTCGCCCTTCTTGATCGGCGCCACGACCTTGCCCATGTCGATGCCGTACTTGACGACGGTGTCGCCCGGCACCATGTCGACCAGCGCCACCTTGTGGCCGATCGGGATGTCCTGCCTGGCCTCGAGCGAGATGGTGCGGTCCTCGTCCATGATCCAGCCGGTCATGGTGGTGCCGGCGACCAGGCCTTCGACCACGACCACCGCGACGGTGTCCTCGGCATCGTGAAGTACGCAGTGAATCATCGCCGTTCGGCCTTCCGCAAAAAAGGGAATGCTAGCGCGCCTGCTACGCTTGCCCGAATGGACAAACCCGGCGCGATCGCAGCGCGAACCTTCCCGACGGCGCAAGAAGACGCCGTCACCGAGCACGTCAGTCCGAACGCCCGCTACGAAGGTCCGGAAAGCGCGTACCGGCTGGCCTTCACCGACACCGATTTCCTGCTCCGCGAAGAGCTGCGGCCGGTTCGGGTCCAGCTCGAGCTGCTGAAGCCGCAGCTGGTGCAGGACGAGCTGGGCATCGAGAAGACGATCGTCATCTTCGGCAGCGCCCGCATCGTCGCTCCCGACGTCGCGGAGCGCGAGCTCGCCGTGGCGCGGGCCGGCGGCGAGGCGCAGGCGTTGCGCGCCGCCGAGACGCGCGCCGCGATGTCCCGCTTCTACGAAGAGGCGCGACGCTTTTCGGCGCTCGTCACGCGGCAATCGGCAACGATGGCGCAGCCGCTCTACGTCGTCACCGGCGGTGGCCCGGGAATCATGGAAGCGGGCAACCGCGGCGCCTTCGAAGTCGGTGGCAAGAGCGTCGGCCTGAACATCGTGCTGACGCACGAGCAGACGCCGAACCGCTTCATCACGCCCGAGCTCTGCTTCCAGTTCCACTACTTCGCGCTGCGCAAGATGCACTTCCTGATGCGCGCCGTCGCGCTGGTGTGCTTTCCGGGCGGCTTCGGCACGCTCGACGAGCTGTTCGAGGTGCTGACGCTGGTGCAGACCGGCAAGTCGCGGATGCGGCCGATCCTGTTGTTCGGCCGCGAGTTCTGGACCCGGCTGATTCACTTCGACGTGCTGGTCGAGACCGGCATGATCTCGCCGGAAGACGTGCACCTGTTCCACTTCGTCGAGACCGCCGAGGAAGCCTGGGCCGTGCTCAACGCGCAGCTCGGCGCCGACTTCGCTTCGGCACTCGACGCATGAGCGGCAGAGGCCGGCACCGATGAATCCGCGGATCAGCCTGATCGGTGCGCCGACCGACATCGGCGCCGGCAGCCGCGGCTCGAGCATGGGCCCCGAGGCCTTGCGCGTCGCCGACATCGGCCCGGTGCTCGAGAGCCACGGCCTCGAGGTCGTCGATCGCGGCAACCTGACCGGGCCGGCCAATCCGTGGCAGGCGCCGGAGGCCGGTTACCGCCACCTCGATGCGGTGGCGGAGTGGAACCGCACCGTCCACGACGCCGTGTATGCCGAGCTGGTGGGCGGCCGCCTGCCGGTCCTGCTCGGCGGCGACCATTGCCTCGGCATCGGCTCGATCAGCGCGGTCGCCCGGCACTGCCGCGACACCGGCAAGAAGCTGCGCGTGCTCTGGCTCGATGCCCACGCCGACTTCAACACCAGCGTGCTGACGCCGAGCGGCAACATCCACGGCATGCCGGTCGCGTGCCTGTGCGGCTTCGGGCCGCAGGAGCTGATCGAGATCGGCGGCAAGGTGCCGGCGATCAGCGCCAAGTGGGTTCGCCAGATCGGCATCCGCAGCGTCGACGCCGGCGAGAAGAAGTTCGTTCACGAGCACGGCCTCGAGGTCTTCGACATGCGCTACATCGACGAGATGGGCATGCGCCACACGATGGAGCTGGCGCTGGCGACGATCGACGCCAACACCCATCTGCACGTCAGCTTCGACGTCGATTTCCTCGACGCCGACATCGCTCCCGGCGTCGGCACCACCGTCAAGGGCGGTCCCACCTACCGCGAGGCGCAGCTCTGCATGGAGATGATCGCCGACACCGGCGCCCTCGCCTCGCTCGACGTGATGGAGCTCAATCCGGCGCTCGACGTGCGCAACCGCACCGCCGAGATCGCCGTCGACATGGTCGAGAGCCTGTTCGGCAAGAGCACGCTGATGCGGCGCTGAGGCGCGTCACGGCCGCGCCAAGGCAGCCCTAGCCGGGGCGAGCCCTCGCTCAGGACGGCGCGCCGGCGCAGCCACTGGCCGCCGGCTGTGCCACCCGCTCGATCAAGGACCGCTCCGGCTTCGGCAGATGGCCGTGCAGGTGGATCGATCGGCTCAATTGCAGAAAGCCCGACTGCTTCGGTGCCGGCGTCAGGACCAGATCGATGGTCCGCTCGCGCAGGTCGATCACGCCGCTGCCGGTGGTCCGGGTGTTGGCGCTGTCGATGACGAGGCCGCGCAGCGCCGCATGGCCGTTGCGCAGCTCGATGTCTGCGGCGGCGCACGGCAACGCGAGCGGCTCGGCACCGCTGAGGACGGTGCGAATGAGCTTGCCGCCTTCGAGACCGAGCTCGGCGTCGAGCAGGCTCGAGATGGTGCCGCCGCGGACGCTGAAGGCGGCGTTGCCGCTCGCATTGGCGCGCAGCGCCGCGACGTCGGCGCCGCTCGCCTTGAGGCGAAAGGTCCCGGCCAGCGCACCGGTGATGCGGTTGCGGGCCTCGGCCGCGTGCAGCAAGGACTCGACGCGCACGCCACGGGTCGTGACCTGTGCCTCGGCCACTGCCAGGGGTTGCCGCAGATCGAGCGTGATGCGGCCGTTCGAATGGCCGTCGGCCCAGCCGACATCGAGGTCTGAGACGGCGAGCTGACGGTCGTGCAGGCGCGCGACAAGCTTCAGGCTTTGCACCTGCTGCCACGCCGCGAGATGGAAATGGCGGGCCTCGAAGGCGATCTCGGCCTCGAGCTCGCGGGCAGCCGCGAAGGCGTCCGGCCCCGCCGCCGCGGCCGCCGTCGCCAGCGGGGCCGGCACGGAACGCGACAGACGCGTTGTGATTGCTGGTGGCTTCGCCCGCGCCGACTCGGCGACATCGCGGCCGGCCGAGGCGGCGTCGTCGCGGCCGGTCAGCCAGAGCAAGTCGGCGGCATCGGCATGGTCGCTCTGCAGGTGGGCCTGCACCGACTTCCGGCCGTCGCCCTTCGACCAGGCGAGGTCGCCCGTCAGGTCGGTACCGCCGACGCTGGCCTTGGCAGCGGCGAGCGAGACGCGGCCGGCTTCGACCCGCAGACGGCCGCTGGCGCGGATGGCGCGCGGCGACAGGTAGCGGTCGCCGAGGATCGGCTGCAAGGCGGCGAGCGAGCGTCCGGCCAGGGTCGCGTCGGCATCGATCATCACGGCCCGCAGCAGGTCGGCGACGCGGCCGTCGAGATCGAGCCGAACACCGGCGACCTCGACGCCGCCGCGAAGCGGAAACCAGCGTCCGGTGTCGCGAAACGTCAGCTCGGGACCGGTCAGTGTCTCGCCCTTGTAGGCGACGCCGCGAACGTTGCCGTCGAAGCGCACGCGGGTCGTCAGGGCATCGCCATCGTGCGACGTCGTCGCTGCGGCGGCGGCATCGCTCGCAGCGCCGTGGAAGACCAGGCCGAGGCCTGGGTGGGTGAAGCTGAGGTGGATGTCGTGCGGCTCGAAGGCCAGAAACAGGAAGTGGCCGGGGCCACGATCCTCGGGCTGGTGCAGACGCCAGTTGCGGCGGCCATCGGTGCTGAGGGCGAGATGCGTTTCACCGCCGCGCAGCAGCAGCCGCGAGACGATGTAGCGGCCCTCGTCGCGCCGCCACGCGAACTCGAACCGGGCTTCGTCGACGGCCGCGAACGGCACGCTCGGGTCGG
>JALYXU010000005.1 GCA_030946925.1 Pseudomonadota bacterium | reverse complement strand
GCAGATCCTGCCGATCACCGAACACGCCGTCGTCCTCGACCGCGGCGCCATCGTCCACCGCGGCGCCAGCGCCGAGCTGCTTGGCGACCGCGAGCAACTCGACCGCTGGCTGGCGGTGACGCGGTCCTGAAGTCTCGCGACGAGGGCCGACTTTGGGCCTGCCGATCCGGCACGGCTCAGAGCGGCAGGCCGACGTAGTTCTCGGCCAGCGCGGTCGACGCGGCGACCGAATGGACCAGGTAGTCGAGCTCGGCAGCCTGCATCTTCTGGCCGAACGCGCCGGTCTCCGGAAACTTGTGCATCAGCGACGTGAACCACCACGAGAACCGCTCGGCGCGCCAGACCCGGCGCAGGCAGCGCTCCGAATATCCGTCGATGCCGGCGTCGCTCTTGTCGGCGTAATGCTCGGTCAGCGCGCCGGCCAGCAGACCGACGTCGCCGGCCGCGAGGTTGAGCCCCTTGGCGCCGGTCGGCGGCACGATGTGCGCGGCGTCGCCGGCGAGAAAGAGGGTGCCGAATCGCATCGGCTCGGCGACGAAGCTGCGCAGCGGGGCGATGCTTTTTTCGATCGACGGGCCGCTGACGAGCGCCGCCGCCGCCTCCGGGTCGAGCCGCGCTCGCAGCTCGGCCCAGAACGCCGCATCGCTCCAGCGTTCGGCCCGATCGTCGAGCCCGCATTGCACGTAGTAGCGGCTGCGCGTCGCCGAGCGCATGCTGCAGAGCGCAAAGCCGCGCGCGTGGTTCGAATAGATGAGCTCATGGCTGACCGGCGGCGTCTCCGAGAGCACGCCGAGCCAGCCGAACGGGTAGACGCGCTCGAAGGTCGTCAGCGCCGCGGCCGGAATGCTCGGTCGGCTGATGCCGTGGTAGCCGTCGCAGCCGGCGATGAAGTCGCAGTGCAGCGCGTGCGAGACGCCGTCCTTGTCGTAGCGAATGCTCGGCCGGGCCGCGTCGAAGTCGCGCGGTATTACGTTTTCGGCGTCGTAGATCGACTCGAGGCCAGCGGCGGCGCGCAGGTCCATCAGGTCGCGCGTCACCTCGGTCTGGCCGTAGACCATGACCCGCTTGCCGCCGGTCAGCCGGTGCAGGTCGATCCGGTGCCGGGCGCCGCCGAAGCAGAGCTCGATGCCGTCGTGCGGCAGGCCTTCGAGATGCAGCCGGGCCGCAGCGCCGGCCTGCTCGAGCAGATCGACCGTGACCTGCTCGAGCACACCGGCGCGGATCCGCCCGAGCACGTAGTCGGCGCTGCGCTGCTCGACGATCACCGAAGCGATCCCTGTTTTCGCGAGCAGGGCGCCGAGCAGCAGGCCGGCCGGGCCGGCACCGATGATGCCGACCTGGGTCGTCTGCGTCGTCATTTACGCCGGCAGGAGCGCCGCGCAATGGGCGCAGAAGCGCGCCCCGGCCGGCGCTTCGGTGCCGCAGGCGGCGCAGATGCGCGGACGCGCCGCCACCGGTGCCATGCCGACCGACGACAGCGCTGCCGCGGTCTGCAGATCGCGATGCAGTTGCGCCGCTGCCGGCGCGTCGGCGCCGCTGCTCGCCTGCATCGCCCGCTCGCCGGCCCCGAGCGCGCCGATGCGGCGCTCGTCCTCGCCGCTGAACGGCGCCACCAGCACGCTCTGGCTGCGCCCGAACTGCATCAGGCCGGCGGCCAGCGCCTTGGCTTCCTGTTCGGTCGAGAACATCGCCGTCACCTGGCGTGCGTCGTCCTTGCCGAAGACGACCGATTCGATCCGAGCCCGCCAGACGCGCAAGGTCATCGCCTCGGTCCGCACGACGTTGTTCTCGGTGTTCATCCGGCTCGAGAAGTTGTTGCCGGTGCCGATGCGCGAGGTCTGCCAGTTGCCGACAATCTCGACCCAGGTCAGGATCGACTCGAAGTTGAAGCGGCCCCAGAGGCGTGCCGCCGCCTGGAAGCAGAACGCGGCGACGAAGGCGAGGATGGCCGACGTGCCGACCAGCGAGTAGCGGTTCTGCTGCCACGGCGCCGTGACGTCGAAGTTGCGCACGAAGAAGAGCGTCATGGCAATCGCCGTGACGATCAGCACCGTCGCGTAGAGGTCGAGCAGGAGCAGGGCCCGGTGGCGTGGCGCGGCCAGCGCGGCGGCGACCGTCGGCGCCTTGGTCCCCGAGATCGGCAGCGGCTGGCTTTCCTCGAACAGCTCGCCGGCGAAGCTGCCCGACCCCGTCGCCGCGGTCACCGCCGGTTCGATGCGCGCGTAGCGGCGGTTCGGGATCCGTTCGGTCCAGCTCGATTGCATCTGCCGCTCGAGCTCGTCGAGCAGAGTCTGCGGCGGCGCGTTCATCGACAGCCGCTCCTGCTCGACGCTGGCGCGCGTCTGCGGCGCGGCGTCGAACTGGGCCAGGATCGCCGCCATCGCCAGGGCGCAGGCGAGCAGCGCGGTGCCGAGCATGACGAAGGTCTGCGTGTCGAGGGAGAACGCACCGAGTGACGGCAGCTTCGGCGCGACCAGGCCGATCGCCACCGGCGCCAGGATCGCCGCGGCGATCAGGCCGACCAACGACGCCGATGTGACCCGGGCCTTGTGCTGGCTCAGCACCGGCCGGAGCAGGAAGACCAGGCCGAAGCCGAAGTAGAGAATGCCGATCCAGGGCCGGGTCAGGGCGTTGCCGAAGACGAGCCACGAGAACGCGAAGCTGGCAAGCGTGGCGGCGATCGCGGCCAGGTTGAAGATGTACCGCTTGGCCAGCGCCTGCACTTCCCGCGGCGCCGTGATCAGTGTGGGCGCCCAGTGGTAGAGCAGGCCTTCGACCGCGCCCTGCGGCTCGGCGTAGGTGAGGCCGCCCTGGCGAAGGATTTCCTTGAGCGCAGTGGCTGCAGGCGAGCCGCCGCTGGCGCCTGCAGGGATCTCGGGGGCGAGCGAAGCGGGGCGGCCGCGGCCGAAAAAGAAGCGCAGCCGCGTCGCCGCCATCGCCGCCGCGGCGACGCCGGCACCGAGCAGAAGCAGCCCGGCAAGGAGCGGTGCGCCGGCCTGCCGCAACGCGCTTTGCTCGATCGCGCTGCGCGCCCAGAGCAAGCTGACGATGCCGGCGACGCTCAGCAGCGCGCTGCACAGCCAGAGCAGCCGGTTCTGCAGCTGGTACGGGTTCGGCAGCTCGAGCAGCTTCGATTCGGACCCGTATTCGTAGGACATGGGCGATTTCTGATGGCGACGTCGCCGCGAGTTTAGGGCCGCTGCGACGGCTCGCGCCCCGGCCCGTGGGGCACAGCGCTTGCTGCGAAAGCGCCATGCCCGAAGGTCCATCGATCGTGATCCTGAGGGAGGAGGCACGCGGCCTCGTCGGCAAGCGCATCCTCGGCGTCGAAGGCAACACGACCATCGACAAGGAGCGCCTGATCGGCCAGCGGATCGTCGCGTTGCACAGCTGGGGCAAGCACTTCCTGATCGAGATGCCGCTGTTCTCGCTGCGCATCCACTTCCTGATGTTCGGCACCTACCGGATCGACGACCGCAAGGAAGTCCCGCCCCGCCTCGGCCTTCGCGTTCGCAGCGGTCAATTCAACGTCTACACGTGCTCGCTGCGCTTCATCGACGCGCCCCTCGACGAGGTTTACGACTGGAGCGCCGACGTCATGTCCGAGCGCTGGGACGCCGCGGCGGCACGGCGAAAGCTCCGGGCCATGCCGGACGAGCTGGTCTGCGATGCGTTGCTCGACCAGAACGTGTTCGCCGGCGTCGGCAACATCATCAAGAACGAGGTGCTGCACCGGATTCGCTTGCATCCGCTCTCGACCGTCGGCGCCTTGCCGGCGCGAAAGCTGGCGCAGCTGGTCGAGGAGGCGCGCCGCTACAGCTTCGATTTCCTGGCCTGGAAGAGAGAATTCGTTCTTCGCAAGCACTGGCTCGCGCACACCAAGCGCACCTGCCCGCGCTGCGCCCTTCCTTTCACGAAAGCGCACTTGGGCAAGACCCAGCGGCGGAGCTTTTTCTGCGAGCACTGCCAGCGCCGGTATTGATTCGGCCTTCGATCCGCCGCCGCCGTGCGATCCGGCACGGATGGCTGCCTCTCAAGCGCGACCGCGCGGGGCCGATAACTTGGCTATCCGCTCGTGCCCGCGTCGCTGCCGATGCGCTTCATGAAAACAGCTCGTCCCCATGACCTCATCGACATGCAGGCGCTTCGCCTCGGCATGTTCGTCCACCTCGATGGTGGCTGGATGTCGCACCCGTTTCCGCGGAGCAGCTTTCGCATCACGACGCCCGCCCAGCTCGAGACGATCCGCTCGCTCGGCCTCGCGCAAGTGCGCTGGAGCCCCGAGCAGAGCGAGCCAGAGCCCGAGCACGTCGCGCGGGTGGTCGAGATGCCGCCCGTCCTGGCCGCCAATGACGCCGGCGATGTCGGACCCGAGCTGCTCGAGGCCGCGGCCGATCGCGAGACCTGGAATGCGGCGCCCGGCACCTTCGATCCTGCCGCCGTGTCCGCGGCGGCCCGCAGCGGGGCCGAGCGGAAGCGCCGGCTCGACTCCCAGCGCCAGGCCCAGGCGACCTGCGAACGTCAATACAGCGTCGCGGCGCGGGCCTGCCGGCAGGCGATGCTGCTGGCGCCGAGCCAGCCGCGCGAGGCCAGGGCCCAGGTCGAAAGCCTGACCGGAGCGATCGTCGCCGAGATGCTGGGCGCGCAGGACCTCTGCATTCGCATGCTGACCGACGGCGCGGGCGACAAGGGCTCGATGCATGCCATCAACGTCGGCCTGATCTCCTTGCTGATGGGCCGCTGCTTCGGCTTCGGCGGAGACGAGCTGCTCGATCTCGGCGTCGGCGCGATGCTGCACGACATCGGCAAGCTCGATCTGCCGCAGCGAATGCGGCACCGGGACGACAACTTCACGGCCAGCGAAAGCCGGGTCTACGAGGAACACGTCGAGCTCGGTCTGGCCCAGGCGCGGCGCATGGGCCTGTCGCCGGGGGCCAGCCTGATCATCGGCCAGCACCACGAGCATGTCGACGGCAGCGGCTTCCCGGGCCAGCTCAACAGTGATCGGATGACAATGGGCGCGCGCATCGTCGCGCTCGTCAACCGCTACGACAACCTCTGCAATCCGCAGCACCTGGCCAAGGCGCTGACGCCGCACGAGTCGGTCTCGCTGCTGTTCGCGCAGAGCCGCAGCAAGTTCGACACCTCGATCCTCGGCACCTTCATCAAGATGATGGGCGTCTATCCGCCGGGCTCGGCGGTGCAGCTGACCGACGATCGCTACGGCCTCGTCATTAGCGTCAATTCGTCGCGGCCGCTGAAACCCTGCGTCCTGGTGTATGACACCGACACGCCCCGCGACGATGCCCTCCACGTCGATCTGGAAGCCCAGCCGGGCCTGGGCATCAGGCGCAGCGTCAAGTCGCAGCAGCTGCCGCCGCCGGCGCTCGCCTACCTGGCGCCGAGCGCGCGGGTGGCCTACTTCTTCGAGGCGGCGTCGGCGGTCGGGGAACGCGCCTGAGCCCGGTGGATCGACAGCGCTGCAAGGCCGAGGCGCAGCGCACAATCCGTCATCCCATCCACTGCAGCTCGCGGGACCCTCTCGACGTCGGGTCGCCGAGCCACCGTTCCTGCATGCATTACCTATTCAAGTCGAAGGCCGCTGCCGACCTCCTGATGATGGCGCCGATCGGTGACCAGCTGCTGCGCATCGTCGGCCGCGAGCCGGCCGCGCAAGGCATCGTCGAGGCGACCGCCCTTCCGGCCGCGATCGCCGCCATCGAAGCTGCGATCGCCGTCGAAGACCGCTCGGCCGCAGCGGCCGGAAACGACGCCGAGGCCGACGACACGCCACACGGCGACAGGGTCTCGTTGCGTCGCAGAGCCTGGCCGATGCTCGAGATGATGAAGCGCGCCTTGGCGGAACGCGCCGACATCGTCTGGGGCGTTTGAGCGACGGGCCGCGTGCGCCTGCTCGCGTGACGCCTGCGGGCACGCCGGTGGCCTCTGCGGACGGGTCGGCCGGCCTGCACCCGCACGAGGCGCAGGTGACGCGGATCGTCGCCATCCGCCATGGCGAAACCGACTCCAACGCCGAGCTCCGCATGCAGGGACAGCTCGACACCGCCCTGAGCCGGCGCGGCCGCTGGCAGGCCAGCCGCGTCGGCGAGGCGCTCGCCGACGCCGGCATCGAGGCGATCTTCGCCAGCGACCTGGCACGGGCCCGCGATACCGCCGCGGCGATCGCGGAACGGACGGGGCTCGAGGTCGTCACGGACCGTGGCTTGCGCGAGCGCGGCTTCGGTGTCTTCGAGGGCTTCACGTACGCCGACATCGAGCTCCGCTGGCCGGCAGAGGCGAGCCGCTGGCGCCGCCACGACCCGGACTTCGGGCCTGAGGGCGGCGAGACCCTTCGGGCTTTCAGCGACCGTGCAGTTGCGGCATGTACCCGGATCGCGGCGAGCCAGGCAGGGCGCTCGATCGCGATCGTCACGCATGGCGGCGTGCTCGACTGCCTCTATCGCGCCGCCAGCGGCATCGGCCTGGCGGCGCCGCGCTCCTGGCAACTCGGCAACGCCACCGTCAACCGGCTGCTGTACACCGCGCGCGGCTTCTCGCTGGTCGGCTGGAGCGACAGCCAGCATCTCGATGGCGAATCGCCGCTCGACGATGCCGGGGAAGGTGGCGCGGCTGCGACCCGTGTCCCTGGCGGCGCCGGGGCGGCGGGGCCACGGCCGTGAGGGTCCCGGTCGAGCTTTGGCTCGGCGCACCGGTGTCCAGCGTCGACACGCCGGCGCTGGTGCTCGATCTCGACGCGATGGAGCGCAACCTGGAGACGATGGCCCGCTTCGCCGCGCGCCACGGCGTGCGGCTGCGCCCGCACGCCAAGATGCACAAAAGCGCGGGCATCGCCAGGCTGCAGATGGCAGCCGGCGCGGTCGGCGTCTGCGTGCAAAAGACGAGCGAGGCCGAAGCGCTCGCCGCTGCGGGCATCGACGACCTCTACATCTCGAACGAAGTGATCGATCCGGCCAAGCTGGCACGCGTCGCCGCGCTGGCGCAGCGGGTCCGGCTGGCGATCGCCGTCGATTCGGTCGAAGGGGTCGAGCGGCTGGCCGAAGCCATGCGCGGCCGCGGCGCGACGATCGCGGTCCTGGTCGAGGTCGACGTCGGCCAGGGCCGCTGCGGCGTCGCCCCTGCTGCAGCCGGCGCCCTGGCGCAGCGCGTCGTCTCGCACGCCCCGCCCGATGGCGGCCTGGTCTTCGCCGGGCTGCAGGCCTATCACGGCGGCGGCCAGCATCTGCGCGGCGTGCTCGAGCGCGAATCGGCCTCGCGGCATGCAGCATCTCTTGCAGTCGCAGCCCGGGCCAGCATTACGGCAGCCGGAATCGCCTGCACGCTGGTCAGCGGCGCCGGCACCGGCAGCGTCGGCTTCGATGCGGCGAGCGGCGTCTGGAGCGAATGGCAGGTCGGCAGCTATCTGTTCATGGACCGCGACTACGCCGACAACGCGGCGGCCCCGAACGCGCCGCGCTTCGAGCACGCCCTCTTCGTCAAGAGCCAGGTGATGAGCCGCGGCGTCGGCCACGCCGTCGTCGATGCCGGGCACAAGGCGCACAGCACCGATTCGGGGCCGCCGCGGGTGCACGCCCGGCGGCTCGATTTCGTCAGCGGCAGCGACGAGCACGGTGTTGTCCGACCCGGCCCCGGCGGCTCCGGCGCCGACCTGCCGGGGCTCGGCGACACGGTCTGGCTGATCCCCGGCCACTGCGACCCGACCGTCAATCTGCACGACCGCTTCGTCGCCGTACGCGGCGGCCTCGATGCCGGCGTCGTCGAGGCGGTCTGGGCGATCGAGGCACGCGGCTGCATCTCCTGATCGAGCCGTGCCGTTCGCGAGCCCGCCCGGCGCGGGTCGGCCGTCTCGCAGGGGAAATGCTCAGAGGACAAACCCCCGCTTCGGGCCCGCCGCAGGCCGCGCCGACCGCCGGCCTGTCTAGACTGCGCGTCCCGCAAGCTGAAGCGGGTTCAGCCACTTGAACCCGCTTCGCCTCGTTGTCGATCCGACTCCAACCCAGATGCAGGTATTCCAGCAGCGCCGCTCCGCCATGTCGAGGCCCCTGGTCGTCGCCGCGCCGATCGCCGCCGAAGCCAGGGCGCTGGTGCCGGCGGTGTCCCGGGCGCTTGCCTTGCTGGAGCGACTGGCCGAAACCCGTGAGCCGATGAGCCTGGCCCGCCTCGTCAGCGATCTCGATTTGCCGAAAAGCAGTGTCCACGGTCTCTGCAGCACGCTGGTCTCGTTCGGCTACCTGCGCCGGCAGCGCGACGGCGCCTTCATGATCGGGCCGCGCGTGATGGGCCTTGCCGAAGCTTTTGTCTCGGGCACCGATGTCGCCCAGGAGTTCAACGCGCTCTGGAACGACCGCGGCAGCGCGCCCGAAGAGACCGTCGTGCTGTCGGTGCTGTCGGGCGGCGAGGCGCTCTACGTGGCGGTGCGCAACAGTGGCCGGCCGCTCGGTCTCGCCTTCAACGTCGGCATGCGCCTGCCGGCGCACCTCTCGGGCAGCGGCAAGGCCATGCTGGCGCAGCTGCCGACCGCCGAGGTGGTGCGGCTGCTCGCCGACACGCTCGGGGTGCGCCTGACGCAGCGCGGCCCGCGCAGCCTGCCGGCCTTGCTGAAGGAGCTGGCGTTGACGCGGCGGCGCGGCTACAGCATCGACGATGGCTGCGTCCGCGAGGGCGTCTATTCGTTCGGCGCTCCGGTCTTCGACGCCGCCGGCGAGGTCGCCGCGGCGATCTCGGTGTGCATCAACAAGGCGCTGCTCGGCACCGACCGCGGGGCCCGCCATCGCGACGCCGCGCTCGACGTGGCCCGAGCCTTGACGGAACGCATCGGCGGCTGCGCGCCCCGTCCGGCGCGCACAGCGGCATGAACGTGGCCTACCGTCGCCGCCCGATCGGCATGCCCGGGAATGCGCCGAGCGCGGGAGTCGAGCCGAGATGAGCGACGGCGACTTCATTCTCGAAACGCGGGCGATGACGAAGGAGTTCAAGGGCTTCGTCGCGGTGGACAAGGTGAACCTGCGCGTGCGTCGCGGCACGATCCACGCCTTGATCGGCCCGAATGGCGCGGGCAAGACCACCTGCTTCAATCTGCTGACGAAGTTCCTGGTCCCGACCTCGGGCCAGATCCTCTTCGACGGCGACGACATCACGGCGCAGCAGCCTGCCGCGATCGCCCGCCGCGGCGTCGTCCGGTCGTTTCAGATCTCGGCCGTGTTCGCGCATCTCTCGGTGCTCGAGAACGTCCGGGTCGCGCTGCAGCGAAAGCTCGGCACGTCGTTTCACTTCTGGAAGCCCGAGCGCTCGCTGCACGTGCTCGATGCCCAGGCGCTGGATCTGCTCCGCGCGGTCGACCTCGAGGCCTATGCGGCGATTCCAGCGGTCGAGCTGAGCTACGGTCGCAAGCGCGCGCTCGAGATTGCGACGACGCTGGCGATGGACCCGAAGCTGATGCTGCTCGACGAGCCGACCCAGGGCATGGGCCTCGAAGACGTCGACCGCATCCGCGCCCTGATCAAGAAGGTGGCGGCGAGCCGAACCGTGCTGATGGTCGAGCACAACATGAGCGTGGTCGCCTCCATCGCCGACACCATCACGGTGCTTGCCCGCGGCTCGACCCTGGCCGAAGGCCCGTACGCCGAAGTCGCGAGAAATCCGGCGGTGATCGAGGCCTACATGGGCACCGCACACGCCGAACTGGCGGGTGCGCACTGACATGGCAGAGCGCTTCCTCGAGGTCAAGGGCCTGCACGGCTGGTACGGCGAATCGCACGTCCTGCACGGCGTCGACTTTCACGTCGACGAAGGCGAGGTCGTGACGCTGCTCGGGCGAAACGGCGCCGGCCGCACCAGCACCCTGCGCGCGATCATGGGCTTGATCGGCTCGCGCAAGGGCTCGATCAAGGTCAAGGGCGCCGAAACCGTGGCGATGGCGACGCATCGGATCGCCCGCCTGGGCATCGGCTACTGTCCGGAAGAGCGCGGCATCTTCTCGTCGCTTACCGCCCAAGAGAACCTGATGCTGCCGCCGGCGCTCGGCCAGGGCGGCCTCGACGTCGAGCAGATCTACGCGATGTTTCCCAACCTGAAGGAGCGCGCCGGCAGCCAGGGCACGCGGCTCTCAGGAGGCGAGCAGCAGATGCTGGCGGTGGCGCGGATCCTGCGCACCGGGGCGCGCCTGCTATTGCTCGACGAGATCTCCGAAGGCCTGGCCCCGGTGATCGTGCAAAAGCTCGGCGAGGTCGTGCGGACCCTGCGCGAAAAGGGCTTCACGATCGTCATGGTCGAGCAGAATTTCCGCTTTGCCGCGCCGCTCGCCGACCGCTTCCTGGTCATGGAGCACGGCCAGGTGATCCAGCAATTCGCGCAATCCGAACTGCCGGCGCGGATGGACCGCCTGCACGAGTACCTCGGCGTCTGATTCTGATCGGCGCGCCTTTCTTCCTTCGACTCTCACAGGAGACATTGCCATGTTCAAGCTCAACAAAATTTCCGCCGCCTGCGGCGTCGCCGCTGTCGCTTTGGTCGGCGCGGTCGCGCCTGCGCAGGCCCAGATCTCGGGCGACGTGATCCGGATCGGCTTCATCACCGACATGTCGGGTCTCTACGCCGACATCGACGGCCCGGCCGGCGCCGAGGCCATCAAGATGGCCATTGCCGACATGGGCGGCGCGGTCGCCGGCAAGAAGATCGAGCTGCTGGTCGCCGACCACCAGAACAAGGCCGACGTCGCCGCCGCCAAGGCCCGCGAATGGTTCGACACCCAGGGACTCGACATGCTGATCGGCGGCACCAACTCCGGCACCGCGCTGGCGATGGCCAAGGTCGCGGCCGAGAAGAAAAAGCCCTTCCTCGCGGTCGGCCCCGGCAGCTCGGCGCTCACCAGCGAGCAGTGCTCGCCCTACACGATCCACTACGCCTACGACACCGTCGCGCTCGCCAAGGGCACCGGTCCGGCGGTGGTCAAGGCCGGCGGCAAGACCTGGTTCTTCCTGACCGCCGACTACGCCTTCGGCACGGCGCTGCAGAACGACGCCTCCGAGGCGGTCAAGTCGGCCGGCGGCACGATCGTCGGCTCGGTCCGCCATCCGCTCGCGACCAGCGACTTCTCGTCGTACATGCTGCAGGCGCAGGCCAGCAAGGCACAGATCCTCGGCCTGGCCAACGCCGGTGGCGACACGATCAACTCGATCAAGGCCGCCAACGAGTTCGGCGTCACCAAGACGATGAAGATCGCGGGCCTGCTGATGTTCATCAACGACGTGCACTCGCTCGGCCTGAAGGCCACGCAGGGCATGTACCTCACCGACAGCTGGTACTGGAACCAGACGCCCGAGTCGCGCGCCTGGGCCAAGAAGTTCTTCGAGAAGATCAAGCGCATGCCGTCGTCGCTGCAGGCGGCCGACTACTCGGTGACCCAGTTCTATCTGAACGCCGTCAAGGCCGCCAACAGCGACGACGGCGACAAGACGATGGAGCAGATGAGGAAGATGAAGGTCAACGACATGTACGCCAAGGGCGGCTACGTGCGCGGCGACGGCAGCATGATCCACGACATGTACCTGATGCAGGTGAAGACGCCGGAATCCTCGACCACGCCGTGGGACTACTTCAACATCGTGTCGGCGGCCAAGGGCGAGAGCGCCTTCCTGACCAAGGCCGAGTCGAAGTGCGCCGCCTGGAAGTGACCGGCACGGGCCGGCAGCGCTGATTCGCGATCCATGGAGATCTTCGGCATTCCGCTGCCGGCCTTTCTCGGCCAGCTTCTGCTCGGGCTCGTCAACGGCTCGTTCTACGCGTTGCTGAGCCTGGGCCTGGCCGTCATCTTCGGCCTGCTCGGGATCGTCAACTTCGCCCACGGCGCGCTCTACATGATCGGCGCCTACGTGGCGTGGATCGGCCTCGACAAGTTCGGCATGAACTACTGGGCCGCGCTCGTGGTCGTGCCGCTCGTCGTCGGCGCCCTCGGCGTCGTCATCGAGCGCACGCTGCTGCGCCACCTCTACAAGATCGACCCGATCTACGGGCTTCTTCTCACCTTCGGCCTGGCGCTCATCGCCGAAGGCCTCTTTCGCGAGCAGTTCGGCGTCTCCGGCCAGTCCTACCCCGTGCCCGAAGCGCTGCAGGGCGCGACCAACCTCGGCTTCATGGTCCTGCCCAACTATCGGGCCTGGGTCGTCTTCGCGTCGCTCGCGGTCTGCCTGGGCACCTGGTTCGTGATCGAGCGGACGCGCCTGGGCGCGACGCTGCGCGCGGGCACCGAGAACCCGGCTCTGGTGCAGGCCTTCGGCATCAACGTGCCGCGCATGGTGATGCTCACCTACGCCGGCGGGGCCGGCCTCGCCGCGCTGGCCGGCGTGCTCGCCGCGCCGGTGATCCAGGTGACGCCGCTGATGGGCTCGAACCTCATCATCATCGTCTTCGCCGTCGTCGTCATCGGCGGCATGGGCTCGATCCTCGGCTCGATCCTCACCGGCCTCGCGCTCGGCCTGGTCGAAGGACTGACGAAGGTGTTCTATCCGGAAGCGGCGAACATCGTCGTCTTCGTCATCATGGCGATCGTGCTGATGATCAAGCCCGCCGGCCTGTTCGGCAAGGAGGCGTGATGGCCACGGCCGCCAACGATGCCCGGCTCGCCCGGCTCTCCCGCGCCGGTCTCTGGATCGGCCTGGTCCTGCTCCTGGCGGCGCCCTTTCTCGGCGTCTATCCGGTGTTCGTGATGAAGGCGCTCTGCTTCGCGATCTTCGCCTGCGCCTTCAACCTCCTGCTCGGTTTCACCGGCCTGCTCTCGTTCGGCCACGCCGCCTTCCTGGGCGCGGCCGCCTACATCACGGGCTGGCTGGTCAAGCAGATGGACGTGACCGCGGTCGTCGGCGTGCTCGGCGGTGCCGCCTTCGCCGGGCTGCTCGGCCTGGGCATCGGCCTGATCGCGATCCGCCGCCAGGGCATCTACTTCGCGATGATCACGCTGGCGATGGCGCAGATGATCTACTTCGTCTGGCTGCAGGCGCCGTTCACCCACGGCGAGGACGGCCTGCAGGGGGTGCCGCGCGGCTCGCTGCTCGGCATCTTCCCGGCCAGCAACGACCTGGCGATGTACTACATGGTCCTCGCCGTCTTCGTCGGCGTGTTCCTGTTCATCATGCGCATCGTCCATTCGCCCTTCGGCCAGGTGCTCAAGGCGATCCGCGAGAACGAGCCGCGCGCGATCTCGCTCGGCTACGACGTCGACCGCTACAAGCTGCTCGCCTTCGTCCTCTCGGCGACGCTGGCCGGCCTGGGCGGAGCGCTGAAGACGCTCGTCCTCGGCTTCGCGACGCTCTCGGACGCGCACTGGTCGCTCTCGGGCGAGGTGATCCTGATGTCGCTCCTCGGCGGCCTCGGCACCTTCGCCGGGCCGGTGATCGGCGCCTTCACGATCATCGGCCTGCAGGACTATCTTGCCGACCGCGCCGGCTCCTACGTCACGGTGATCATCGGCGCCATCTTCGTCGTCTGCGTCGTCGCCTTCCGGCGCGGCTTCGTCGGCGAGCTGCTCGCGTGGCTCAAACGCCGTGCCGAAAGCCGACCCGGACTTGGCGCCCGACCGCAGCCAGAATCCGTGTTGTCGAATCAGGATGCGAAAGACCGGTCGCCATGAGGAAGTCGCAATGAGCAAGCGGATGACGAAGGGCGAGTTCCAGGCATCCTTGGGCGCTCTCAATCCGGTCGGCCACACCGTGCTGGCGTTTCCGACCGAGGCCGCGGCGCGCGACGCCAGGCAAGCGGCTTTGGATGCGGGCTTCACGGCGGAGGACGTTCTCGAGTACACCTCGGCCGAGCTCTTTCCCGACCTCAGCGAGTCGATGCGCAGCGCCAGCGGCGCCGCCGGCTTCGGCTACGAGATCACGCTGATGCGCCGCTACATGACGTTGGCGAGCGAAGGCGTGAGCTGGCTGATCGTGTTCTCGCCCGCTGAGGCCGAGACCAGCAAACTGCAGGCGATCGCCAGGCAGTTCGCGGCCCGCTCGGCCGTTCACTACGGCCGGCTGCTGCACGAAGACCTGGTGTGATCCGGGGCTGAAGCGAACGCGCCGACCGAACGGCTCGCTCAGCCGGCGTCCACGAACAGCGCGCCGCTGCTCTTGGGCGGCAGCACCCCCAGATGCCGATAGGCCGCCAGCGTTGCGACGCGGCCACGTGGCGTGCGCTGCAGGAAGCCTTGCTGGATGAGGAACGGTTCGATCACGTCTTCGATCGTGTCGCGCTCTTCGCCGATCGCCGCGGCGACGTTGTCGAGGCCGACCGGGCCGCCGTCGAAGCGCTGGATCACGGCCTCGAGCAGCTTGCGGTCCATCACGTCGAGGCCGTGCGCGTCGACGTCGAGCATCACCAGCGCCATGTCGGCGAGCGGCTTGGTGATCTGGCCGCTGGCCTTCATGTCGGCATAGTCGCGAACCCGGCGCAGCAGCCGGTTGGCGATCCGCGGCGTGCCGCGCGAACGGCGCGCGATCTCGAAGCCGCCGGCATCGTCGATCGGCACCTTGAGCAGGCCCGCCGAGCGGCGCACGATCGTCGCCAGCTCCTCGGCGCTGTAGAACTCGAGCCGGGCGACGATGCCAAAGCGGTCGCGCAGCGGGTTGGTGAGCATGCCGGCCCGGGTGGTCGCGCCGATCAGGGTGAAGGGTTGCAGCTCGAGCTTGATCGAGCGCGCCGCCGGGCCGTCGCCGATCATGATGTCGATCTGGTAATCCTCGAGCGCGGGGTAGAGGATCTCTTCGACGATCGGCGACAGACGATGGATCTCGTCGATGAAGAGGACGTCGTTTTTCTCGAGGTTGGTCAGCAAGGCCGCCAGATCTTTCGGCTTCTCCAGGACCGGCCCGGAGGTCGACCGCAGGTTGACGCCGAGCTCGGTGGCGATGATGTGCGAGAGCGTCGTCTTGCCGAGGCCCGGCGGTCCGTAGAGCAATACGTGGTCCATCGCCTCGCTGCGCATCCGGGCCGCGCCGATGAAGATCTCGAGCTGCTCGCGCGCCTTGGCCTGGCCGACGTACTCGGCAAGGCCCTTCGGTCGGAGCGCCCGCTCGATCGCTTCTTCGTTCGGCGAACGGGCGTCGCCGGCGACGATGCGGCCGGCGCCTGGAGACGGGGGGCGGGCGGCGAAATCGTCGGTCTGGATCGACATCGCCCATTATCGGACGCCCTGTTCGATTGACTTCGTGCGCCGAAGGGATGCTTCGAGGCGACGACAATGCAGCTCTTGCAACCGGGCCTTGTCGAGGGCGCGTTTCGATGCCACGAGCCGAAGACCATCCGATGCACCGACGTTTCTTCCTCCTGCTGGTCCTCGTCACTGCGATGGCGGGCGCCGCCGCGTTGCCCTACGACGAAAGCGCGGACGCCAAGGCGTCCTTGCAGCAGGCCCTCCGCGCGGCCGGTGCAGACCAGCGCTCGGTTCTCGTCATCTTCGGAGCGAACTGGTGCGAAGACTGCCGTGCACTGGACCAGGCGCTGCAAAGCGGACGCAACGCGGCGCTCATCGCCCGTGAGTTCGCGGTCGTCAAGGTCGACGTCGGACGCTTCGACCGGAATCTCGACGTGGCGCAGGGCTACGGCGATCCGATCAGGAAGGGCATCCCGGCGGCGGTCGTTCTGTCCGCCGACAACCGGGTGCTGTATTCGACCAAGGCAGGCGAGCTTGCGGACGCCCGACGAATGAGCGAGACCGGGATCTACGACTTTTTCCAGAAGGTCGTTCGAACAGCGCGCGAGAAGCCTTGACTGCTGCTCTCGACGATGCGGGGCGACGCCTGCCTCTGGCCGCTGGTTTGCGAACCTAGGATCGACCTGGAAGTGCTGTCATGACGTTCCGGTTCCGTGTCTCGAGGTCGTTGCGGTTGGGGCTCGGCCTGATCGCGCTCGTTTGCGGCGCCTCGGCCTGGCCGCAAGAGACCAGCGTGGGCGATCTGCGCATCGGGCACCCTTACGCGACACCGTCGCTGCCCGGCAGCACGACCGGCGCCGCCTACCTGGTCTCGATCGAGAACGCCGGCAGCCAGCCCGACAGGCTGCTGCGGGCTTCGACACCGGCGGCAGCGCGGGTCGAGATGCACAGCATGGCGGTCGACGCACAGGGCGTGATGCGGATGCGAGAAGTCGCCGCCGTTGCCCTGGCTCCCAGGCAAACGCTGAAGATGCAGCCCGGCGGCGCCATGCATTTCATGTTGATCGGTCTGAAGAAGCCGCTGAAGGATGGCGACACCTTGCCGATGACGCTGCAGTTCGAGCGCGCGGGCAGCGTCGAGGTCAAGCTGGTCGTGCAAACGCCGCGGCCGAGCATGGACATGCCGGAGATGCACCGGCATTGACGACGCGCCGTCGCGCGCCGCGTCACTTGGCCAGGGCGCGCAGGGCCTGCTTGATGCCGGCCGAGACCTCGATGTCGGCGGGCAGCGTCTTCAGGGTCGCCGCGGCTTCGCGGTCGCTGTAGCCGAGCGCAACCAGCGCCTGCAGGATGTCGGCATGGGCGATCGTCGCGACGCTCGCCGGCGTGCTGACGGCATCGGCAAGCTTGCCTTTCAGCTCGAGCAGCAGCCGCTCTGCGGTTTTCTTGCCGATGCCCGGCACCTTGATCAGACGGCCGCTCTCCTGCAGGCTGACGGCGCGGGCCAGCTCGTCGACAGCCAGGCCGGAAAGGATCGACAGCGCCGTGCGTGGTCCGACCCCGGAGATCTTCACGAGCAGCCGGAAGGTGGCACGTTCTTCGTGAGTGAGAAAGCCGAACAGCACCTGCGCGTCTTCGCGGACCACGAAATGGGTCAGCAGCGTCACCGGCTCGCCGAGCCCGGGCAGGTTGTAGAAGCTCGACATCGGCACGTCGACCTCGTAGCCCACGCCGCGCACATCGATCAGCAATTGCGGTGGCGATTTTTCCGCGATGGTGCCGGTGAGCCGTCCGATCATGGCGTCCATTATCGGAGCCCCGCCTGCCTACACTAGCCTGCCACGCACCGACCGAGCCGTGATCCTTCGCCACGCCTTCATCCCGCCGGACAACGCCCGCCTCGCCAATCTCGCGGGCAGCCTCGACGAGCACCTGCGGAGCATCGCCGCCGCCTTCGAGGTCAGGATCCTGCGCCGCAACGAGTCGTTCCGCGTCGAGGGCCTGAAGGCCAACGCCGAGCGCGCGGTGGCGCTGCTGCAGCACCTCTACGACCGTGCCGGGCAGCCGATCGGAGCACAAGAGCTCGAGCTAGCCATCCTCGAATCGATGAGCGGCGGTGGTGGGGCGGGGCCGGAGACGACCGACGCCGCGCTCGATGCGCGAGACCAGGATCAGGACAAGGCCGGCAAGGCCGGCGCAGATGCAACCGACCTGCGCCTGCGCACCCGCCGCACCGACCTGGTCGGCCGGACCCCGAACCAGGTTTCCTACCTGCGCAACATCCTCGGCCACGACATCACCTTCGGCATCGGCCCGGCCGGCACCGGCAAGACCTATCTCGCTGTCGCCTGCGCGGTCGATGCGCTCGAGCGCAATGCGGTCCAGCGAATCATCCTGACCCGGCCGGCAGTGGAGGCCGGCGAGCGTCTGGGCTTCCTGCCCGGCGACCTGGCGCAGAAAGTCGATCCCTACCTGCGCCCGCTCTACGACGCGCTCTACGAGCTGATGGGACTGGAGCGGGTCGGCAAGGCGTTCGAGAAGGCCACTCTCGAAGTCGCGCCGCTCGCCTTCATGCGTGGCCGCACCCTCAATCACGCCTTCGTCATCCTCGACGAAGCGCAGAACACGACGCCGGAACAGATGAAGATGTTCCTGACCAGGATCGGCTTCGGCTCGAAGGCGGTCGTCACCGGCGACACCAGCCAGATCGACCTGCCGAAGGGGACCGTCTCCGGCCTGATCGAGGCCGAGCGCATCCTCGACCAGGTGGAAGGCATCGCCACCACCCGCTTCAGCTCGGTCGACGTCGTCCGCCATCCATTGGTGGCGCGGATCGTCGAGGCCTACGGCCGCGCCGATGCGGCGCTCCGCTGAGGTCGCGACGAGCCTGCCCCGCGACGCCCTGTCGCTGTCGCTGCAGTTCGCCGATGCCTCGCATCGGGGCCTGTTGCCGCGGCATCGGCTGGCGCGCTGGCTGCGCGCCGCCTTGCGGTCGCCGGCGGAGATCACCCTGCGCGTGGTCGGCCGCGCCGAAGGCCGCTCGCTCAATCGCCAGTTCGGGCAGAACGACCACGCGACCAATGTGCTGACCTTCGCTTATCAGAGGCAGCCCCGCATCGTCGCCGATCTGGTATTTTGTGCGCCGGTGGTCGAGCGCGAGGCGAAGACGCAAGGGATCGATCTGGCAGCGCACTACGCCCACCTCGTGGTCCACGGCGCCCTGCATGCGCAAGGCTTCGATCACGACGCCGATGCCGACGCCGCCTTGATGGAAGCGCGGGAGAGCGCGATCGTCACCGCGCTGGGCTTTGCCGACCCCTACGCGCGCTGACACCGGCTCGGCTCGGCAGCAGCACGGAGGCGATCGCAACCAGCACCAGAACGATCGCCACGCCATCCTGCCAGTGCAGCTGCTCGTGCAGCCACCAGGCGCCGGAAACGGTGCCGAGCACGGGGATCAGCATCACCGACATGCTCGAGGCGATCGGCGGCAGGTTGCGGGCCATGATCAGCCAGATCGGCTGCGCCACGCCGAAGATCAGGATGCCGTTGTAGACGACGGCGGCAAGCGCCGCCGGCTCGGGCATCGCCCAGCGGTCGCGCTCGAAAACGACAGTCGCCGCGCTCATCACGAGAGCGGTGAGGAGCGTCATCCAGAAGACGATGGCCAGAGTCGGTGCAACGATCGTCGTCCGCCGCATCTGCTGCGTGCCGAGTGCCCAGACGGCGGCCGCGGCGAGCATGCCGAGGCCGGCGAGCGGGCGGCCGGAAAGACTTTCGAATTCGTGCCAGAGCAGCAGCGTCACGCCCGTCGTCGCAGCGGCAATGCCTGCGAGATGCCGCGGCTTCAACCGTTCGCCGAACAGGGCCACGCCCCAGATCGCGGAGAAGATCGGCATGGTGTAGCCGAGGATCGCCGCGCGTCCGGAAGACAGTGCCTGGATGGCGAGGATCGCCAGGAGATGCCAGACGATCATGTTGCTGACCGTGAGCAGGCCGAGCTTCGGCCAGTCGGTGCGGCGGATCGTCAGCGGAATGCCGCGCAGGCGGAGCACGGCCCAGAGAACAGGCAGCCCGAGCCACATCGACAAGGTGCGAAAGAAAAGCGCCGGAAAGCCGGTCACGCCGATCTTCATGATCGGCCAGTTGAAGCCCCAGACGATCGTCAGCACCGCCAGCATCGCCAGCGTCCGGCCATTGAAGACGAACGCCTCGGGCTTGGCTGTCAGCGCTGGCTCAGGCAAGGCCCCGTCGCGCACGAGTGGTTCGGCTTGCACGGCTGCGTCATCGGCACGCCGGTCTCAGGTGCCGCGCAGGGCGCGGGCGGCATCGAGTGCGAAGTAGGTGAGGACGCCGTCGGCGCCGGCGCGCTTGAAGGCGCCGAGCGACTCGAGCATCGCCGCGTCGTGGTCGAGCCAGCCGCGCTCCGCCGCCGCCTTCAGCATCGCGTATTCGCCGCTCACCTGATAGGCGAAGGTCGGCACGCGAAATTCGTCCTTGACCCGGCGAACGATGTCCAGATACGGCATCCCGGGCTTGACCATCACCATGTCGGCGCCCTCGGCGATGTCGAGCGCCACTTCCCGCAACGCTTCGTCGCTGTTGCAAGGGTCCATCTGGTAGACCTTCTTGTTGCTCTTGCCCAAGTTGCCGGCTGAGCCGACGGCATCGCGGAACGGGCCGTAGAAGGCGCTCGCGAACTTGGCGCTGTAGGCCATGATCCGCGTGTGGATGTGGCTCCGCTGCTCGAGGGCGGTGCGGATCGCGCCGATGCGGCCGTCCATCATGTCGCTCGGGGCGACGATATCGACACCGGCTTCGGCCTGCACCAGCGCCTGCTGCGTCAGCACCGCCACCGTCTCGTCGTTGAGGATGTAGCCGGTCTCGTCGAGCAGGCCGTCCTGGCCGTGCGTCGTGAACGGATCGAGCGCCACGTCGGTCATCAGGCCGAGCCCCGGGAAGTGCTGCTTCAGCGCCCGCACCACCGTCGGCACCAGGCCGTTGGCGTTGAGCGCCTCCCGGCCGTCGGCGCTTTTCAGGGCCGGCTCGAGAACCGGGAACAGGGCCATCGCGGGAATGCCGAGGGCCACGCACTGCTCGGCGATCGGCAACAGACGGTCGAGCGAAAGGCGGCGCACTCCGGGCATGGAGGCAACCTCCTCGGCCTTGTCGTGGCCGTCCAGAACGAAGACCGGATAGATGAAGTCGCTCGGGTGCAGCCGCGACTCGCGAACCAGCTCCCGGCTCCAGGCGTCGCGGCGCAGGCGGCGTGGTCGACTGTGCGGAAAAGGCGGGGGCGATTGCACCGGGCGATTCTAGGGACCCACGCCGCCGGCGCAGGGTCCTTCGGCAAGACGATGCAGCGGTGGCGCCCCGATAATCGATCGATGGCTTCCTCGTTGCTCTGGGTCAAGGCGCTGCACATCGTGTTCGTGAGCAGCTGGTTCGCGGGTCTCTTCTATCTGCCACGCATCTACATCAACTTGCGCGAGGTTTCGGCGGACAGCCACGCCGAGCGCGAGCGGCTCCTGGTGATGGCGCGAAAGCTCTATCGCTTCGCCAGTGTCCTGATGGGAGTTGCGGTGGCTCTCGGTCTTTTGCTGTGGCTCGGCTATGGCGTGGGCAAGGGCCCGGGCAATCACTGGCTCCACGCCAAGCTCCTGCTCGTCGTTGTCGCCATCGGCTATCACCACGCCTGTGGCTCGCTGCTGCACAAATTCGAGGCCTTCGCGAACGTCCGCAGCGACCGCTGGCTCCGCATCTTCAACGAGATGGCGGTGCTCCTCTTCACGGCGATCGTCATCCTGGTCGTCGTCAAGCCCTTCTGAATCCGCTCCGCCCGGATGCCTCGCCACCGCAGCTCGGCCGTCCCGCTGGCCTGGCTCTATGTCGGGCTGATCGTCTACGCAAGTCTCTACCCATTCACCGGCTGGCGCGTGCCGGGGGTCGGGCCGCTCGATTTCATGCTGCTCGGGTGGCCGCGCTGGTGGACCGGGTTCGATCTGATCTCGAACCTGTTCGGCTATCTGCCGCTCGGCTTCCTGCTCTTCGTCGCCCTGGTGCGCGGCGGCCGCCCTGCGCAATCGTCGCTCTGGCTGGCGGTGGCCATCGGCAGCCTCCTGTCGTTTTCGATGGAGACGCTGCAGAACTACCTGCCGCAACGCGTCTCCTCCAATGTCGACTTCGGGCTCAATGCGCTCGGAACGATGCTCGGCGTTGCGATCGGCTCGATCCTGCACTGGCGTGGCGGCATCGATCGCTGGCAGCGAACCCGCGAACGCTGGTTCATCGACCGCAGCGCCGGCGGCGTCGCCCTGCTCGTGCTGTGGCCGGTGGGTCTGCTCTTTCCAACCGCGGTGCCATTCGGCCTCGGTCATGTTCTCGGCCGCATCCAGCCATGGCTCGCCAAGTTGATGCAGGGCACGCCGGCGGAATCGTGGACCGCGGAATGGGCCGGGCTCGTGGAGCAGCCGACCGGAGCTTCCACGCTCGGACCTGCAGGCGAGCTGTCGATCATCGTTCTGGGCCTGCTCGCGCCGTCCCTGATCGCATTCACGATCGCCGCGCCCGGCTGGCGCCGGACTGCCCTCGTGATCGCCACGATGGCGATCGGCTGTGCCACCACGACTCTTTCGACGGCCCTCAACTTCGGGCCGCAACACGCCTCGGCGTGGATCACGGCCGGGGCGCTGCAAGGCGTCCTGATCGGCACCGGTGCAGCGGTGCTGCTCAGTCTGGTGCCGACGCGCGTCGCTGCCGGCTTCGGCCTGATCGCGCTGACTGCGCTGGTCATGCTGGTCGCGCAAGCGCCGGCCGATCAGTACTTCGCGCAGAGCCTGAACGCCTGGGAACAGGGCCGCTTCATTCGCTTCCACGGCGCTGCCCAGTGGGTCGGCTGGGCCTGGCCTTATGCCGGCCTCCTCTACCTGCTCGTCAGGCTCGCGGCGACGCGGCAGCCGCAGGGCGGTCAAGGCGGCTTCTAGAATGCCGTGGTGAGCTACTACGAGCGGCATATTTTCTTTTGTCTCAACGACCGCGAGAACGGCGAGAACTCCTGTGCCCATCACGGCGCCGGAGCCGGCTTCGACCATTGCAAGGCACGCGTGAAGAGGGAGCAACTCGCGGGGCCGGGCAAGTTGCGTGTCAACAAATCGGGCTGCATGGACCGCTGCGCCGGCGGTCCGGTCGCCGTCGTCTATCCCGATGCCACCTGGTACACCTATCTCGACGCTGCCGACATCGACGAGATCGTCGATTCGCACCTGAAGCAGGGCAAGGTCGTCGAGCGATTGCTGTTGCCGCCAAACGTCGGCCGTTAGCCGCGCGATGAACCCGCGAACGGTCCGCGAAACAGTCGATGGACCGGCCGGTCGCATCGAATGCGCCTTCGACGCGCCCGACGCGGCACCTCGAGGCATCGTCGTCATCTGCCACCCCCATCCACAGGGCGGCGGCACGCTCGACAACAAGGTCGTGCAGACCATTTCCCGCGCCTTCGTGCAGGTGGGCTGGGCAAGTGTCCGCTTCAACTTCCGCGGTGTCGGCAACTCCGAAGGCGTCTGGGACGATGGCCGAGGCGAAGTCGACGACGCGCTTGCGATAGTGCGCGCGCTCGCCTCGCGGGAGGCAAGCGCCGGCTTGCCGCTGGCCCTTGCCGGTTTCTCGTTCGGCGGCTTCGTTGCCGCTGCCGCTGCAGAGCGCCTCGCCGATGGGGTCGAGGCGCGGCATCTGGTGCTGATCGCGCCGTCGACGCTCGAGCAACTCGTCCCGGCCGTGCCGGCGGAGAGCATCGTCATCCATGGCGACCTGGACGAGCTGGTCCCGCTCGAGGCAACTCTCGCCTGGGCCCGGCCCCTCGGCGTGCCGGTCATCGTCTTCCCTGGCGTCGGCCATTTTTTCCACGGCCAGCTCGGTCTGCTCAAGACGGTGCTGCTGCGTGAACTCCGCGGCCGTGGTGCAGTCTGACGGCCCTCTCTCCTTCGGCTCCGGCCAAACATCTCAATGCTGATGATCCGTCACCGCCTCGGCCGCCGCGTTGCGCTATGCGCCCTTTTTCTCCTTGCGGCGAATGCGTCGGGGCAGGCGCTGCAGCCTCCCGAGGTTGCGGCGAAAAGCTATCTGGTGGCCGACCTCACGACCGGCCAGACGCTCGCCGAGCGCGCTGCCGATGCGTCCGCCGATCCGGCGTCGCTGACGAAGCTGATGACAGCCTATCTCGTCTTCCAGGCGCTGCACGACAGGAAGCTGACGCTCGAGCAGACGCTGCCGGTCTCGACCCGTGCCTGGGCCGAGCGCAAGGGCGGAGGCTCGCTGATGTTCATCGACACGACCATGACGCCGAAGGTCGATGAGCTGCTCAAGGGCTTGATCGTGCAGAGCGGCAACGATGCGTCGGTGGCGCTGGCCGAAGGCGTCGGCGGCACGGTCGAGAACTTCGTGGCCATGATGAATCGCCAGGCCCAGGCGTTCGGCCTCAAGAACACCACCTTCAAGAATGTCGCCGGGCTGACCGAGCCGGGCCACAAGAGCACCGCGCGCGACATGGCGACGATCGCGGCGCACATCATCCGCGACTTCCCGGAGTACTTTCCGTACTACTCCATCAAGGAGTACAAGTACAACAACATCTCCCAGCCGAACCGAAATCTGCTGCTGCGCCGGGATCCGACCGTCGACGGCATGAAGACAGGCTTCACCGAAGCGGCGGGCTACTGCCTGCTGGCCACGGCGCAGCGCGAATTCCCGAATCTCGGTGCCTCCGGCGGCGCCGGCAAACGCCGCATCCTGACCGTCGTCCTCAACACGACCTCGGTGGAGGCGCGGGCGAACGAAAGCCAGAAGCTGCTGAACTGGGGTTTCCAGGCATTCGACACGGTGCGCCTGTTCGACGACGCCAAGCCGATTGCCACCGCGCCGGTCTGGAAAGGCACCGAGCGCGAGGTCAAGCTCGGTGCGGGCGGTGCCGTCTTCGTGAGCGTGCCGAAGGGCGAGGGCGGCAAGCTGCAGACCAAGGCGGAGCGCACCGATCCCCTGGTCGCCCCGCTCGCCAGGGGCCAGCGCGTCGGCACGCTCAAGGTCGCGACCGCCTCCGGCGCACCGGTGCTCGAGGTGCCGCTCGTCGTCATGCAGCCGGTTGCGTTGGCCGGCCTGTTCGGGCGGGCCTGGGATGCGATCCGCCTCTGGGTCAAGTAGTAAGCTGCCGAACCGATCTGCGGAGGCGCGATGCACCCGACGACCACCATGCCGGCGCTGCCGACGACGCTTTGCTATCTGAACGGCGACTACCTGCCCCTCGCCGAGGCCAAGGTCTCGGTGCTCGATCGCGGCTTCGTCTTCGGCGACGGCATCTACGAGGTCGTTCCGGTCTACGCCAGAAAGCTGTTCCGCTTCGACCAGCACCTGGCGCGGCTCGGCCGCAGCCTGGCCAAGCTGCGGATCGACAACCCGCACGGCCGCGAGCAATGGCTCGAGCGCTGCAGGAAGCTCGTCGCCGCCCTGCACGAGCATGGTGGTGCTGCCGACCAGCTGGTCTACATCCAGGTGACGCGCGGCGTCGCGCCACGTGACCACGTCATGCCCGTCGGCATCGCGCCGACCGTCTTCATGATGGCCAGCCCGATGAAGCCGGCCAGCGGCGAGCAGCGGCATCGCGGCGTCGCCTGCATCAGCGCCCGCGACTTTCGCTGGGAGCGCGGCGACATCAAGAGCATCTCGCTGCTCGGCAACGTGCTGGCGCGACAGATCTCGGCCGACCGCGACGCGGTCGAGACGATCCTTTTCCGCGACGGCTTCCTCACCGAGGCGTCGGCATCGAACGTCTGGGTCGTGCACGAGGGGGCGCTGCTCGGGCCGCCGAAAAGCGAGCACGTGCTCGAAGGGATCCGGGTCGACCTGATCAAGGAGCTCTGCGAGGAATGCGGCATCGCCTATAACCTCCGCCCGATCGCCGAGGCCGACGTCGTCTCGGCCGATGAGATCATGCTCAGCTCGGCGACCAAGGAGGTGCTGCCGGTGACGACGCTCGACGGAGACGGCGTCGGCCACGGGGCGATGCGCGGCAAGCCCGGCCCGGTCTACGCCAGGCTGCACGAGGCGTATCAACGGGCCAAGCTGGTCCAGTCGATCTAGCGCAACGCGGCGCCGGCAGCCATTTGCATCCGCGCCGGTCGGCCGCATATCGAGGCAATGGACACCTCCCTCATGCAAGACATTCCCCATGCGCAATCACTGATCGAATACCCGTCGCGGTTCCCGATCAAGGTGATGGGCCTCAATGGCGACGGCTTCGTTCACGCCGTCACCGAGATCGCCCGTCGCTTCGATCCGGGCTTCGATGCCACCGAGATCGAGCTGCGGCCGAGCAGCGGCTCGAAATACCTTGGTGTGACGATCACCGTCAACGCCACCAGCCGCGAGCAGCTCGACGAGCTGTATCGCACGCTGAGCACGCATCCGATGGTGAAGGTGGTGCTTTGAGGCGAGTCCTTGTCCTCATCGGGTCAAGTTTTATTCAAAAGAAATTTAATTGGCGCTTCTGCTATTCCAATAAACTTGGTTATTTGGAATAACATACCTTCTTATTCCAAAAAGGTTCGGCATGCAGCGCGGCATTACCGGTCAATTTGAGCCTTGCGTTGCGCACGGCATGGCGTGCCGCGGCTTCGTCCCTGCGTCATTACCGCCTGTTCCCGGCCTTCAATGGCCCGCAAGCCTGCAGGAAAAGCTCGATCAAGCCCATCTGGCGCTGGGCCGGCTCGACAGCCTGACCACCCTCCTGCCCGATGCCGCGATGTTTTTGTACAGCTATGTGCGCAAGGAAGCTGTGCTGTCTTCGCAAATCGAGGGTACGCAGTCCTCGCTGGCCGACCTGCTGATGTTCGAGGAAGACGCCGCGCCCGTGGTGCCGATTGATGACGTGACCGAAGTCTCCTGCTATGTCGCCGCGCTCGACCACGGCATGGCGCGACTGGCGCAGGGTCTGCCGCTGTCGTCGCGGCTGATTTGCGAGCTGCACGAGAGGCTCATGCAGTCAGGGCGTGGCGCAGGCAAGGCCCCAGGCCAGTACCGCCGTATCCAGAACTGGGTTGGCGGCCCCAGTCCCAACACCGCGTCCCTCGTTCCGCCGCCGCCCCAGTTCGTCGCGCAGTGCATCGCCGACCTGGAAAACTTTCTGAACGACGTTCCGACGCGTCATGCGCCGCTGGTGAAGGCAGCCC
>JALYXU010000320.1 GCA_030946925.1 Pseudomonadota bacterium | reverse complement strand
GGTCGAAGGAGGTGGCGACGCCGCGCGACCTGGTGCCCGAGTTTCGCAAGCAGGAGGTCGCCGTCTCGGTGCTGCCGCTCGCCCTCGCGCCCGGCCTGATGAATTACCTCGACAACTTCGAGCACGCCTGCACCGAGCAGCTGGTCAGCCGTGCCCTGCCGGCGCTGGTGCTGGCCCGGCGGCCCGAGTTCGCCATCGATCGACCGCCGCAGAACGCCGCCAAGACACTCGAAGGCACGCTGCGCGTGTTGCGCACCCGGCAGAACGCGCAAGGCGGCTTCGGTCTCTGGAATGCGTCGGTCGAGGCCGACGAATTCGCGTCGGTCTATGCCGTGCACCTGATGCTCGAAGCGCGCGAGCTCGATGTGCCGGGTGCCACGGTGCCGCCCGACCTGCTGCAAAAAGGCATCGACTACCTGCAGCAGCTTTCCGCCAGCAATCCGGTCGACTTGCCGGCAGCGCGCAGCCGTGCCTATGCGACCTATCTGCTGACGCGAAACGGCGCGGTGATGACGCCACAGGTGGCGGGCCTGCGCGAGACGCTGGATGCCAAGTTCGCCGCCGCCTGGAAGCTCGATGCCACGGCCTCGTTCATGGCCGCGACCTACCAGCTGCTGAAGCAGGAAAAGCCGGCCGCCGAGCTGATCGCTCCGCTGGTCAAGCAGCTCGAAGCCGGTGCCCCGAGCTACCGCTATGCCGCCTATGACGACCCGACGATTCGCGACGCCCAGCTGCTGTACCTGCTGTCGCGGCACTTCCCGGCCAGGCTGAAGGCGCTCGAGCCGAAGACCTTCACGCGCTTCGTCGAACCGCTCGCGAACGGCCGCTACAACACGCTGTCGTCGGCATGGTCGATCCTTGCCCTCGACGGCATGGCGCGCATCCTCGGCAGCGAGGCGATGGGCAAGCTGTCGGTCACGCAGTTCGACGGCAAGGGCACGGCGACCGATCTGAAGCTGCCGGCCAACCTGCTGCCCCGCGCTGCCTTCGACGCCGGCAGCGTCAGGCTCAGGCTCGGCAACGACAGTGCGCTGACGACCTGGTACGCAGTGACGCAGACCGGCTTCGACCGGACCCCGCCGACGACCGAGCTGAAGGCCGGCCTGGAGGTGTTGCGCGAGTACGTCGGCGGCGACGGCAAACCGCTGACCGCGGTGAAGATTGGCGACGAGGTCACGGTGCGGCTGAGCCTGCGCGGCCTGGCGATGTCGGGCACCGGCAGCGGCGCCGCGTACGTCGGCAACGTCGCCCTCACCGACCTGTTGCCCGGCGGCTTCGAGCCGGTGCAGCAGCGCGATGCCAACGGTGCCGCCAGCACCGTGGCCGGGCCACGACTCGAATTCGCCGACGTCCGTGAAGACCGTGTCGTGATCTACGCGTCGGCGACCGACAGCGTGCAGACATGGACCTACCGGATCCGTGCCACCAACCTCGGCGAGTTCGTGGTGCCGCCGGCCTGGGCCCAGTCGCTCTACGAACGCGAGCGCCAGGCGCGCTCGCTCGCCGGCAAGGTCGTGGTGAATGCGAAGTAGAGGGGCCCGCTTCGGCCAGGCAGCGGCGCTCGCGCTGGTCCTGCTTGTCGGGCTCGTGCTGGCGTGCGTGACGTTGCGCCTGCTGCCGCATCCGCCGCTGCGCGACCGCGCGACCTATTCCCGCGCGTTCTACAGCAGCGACGGCGCGCTGCTGCGCCTGACGCTCGCCGCCGACGGGCAATACCGCGTCTGGACGCCGCTCGAGCGCATCGACCCCCGTCTCGTCGACGCCGTGCAACTCTACGAAGACCGGTGGTTTCGCTGGCACCCCGGCTTCAACCCGGCGAGCCTGGCGCGCGCTGCCTGGACCACCTGGCGCGGCGACTCGCGCCGCGGCGGCTCGACGCTGACGATGCAGCTGGCGCGCCGGCTCTACCGGATCGACAGCCGCAGCTTGCCCGGCAAGCTGAAGCAGATCGCCGCGTCGACGTGGCTGGAGGCGCGCTACCGCAAGAACGAGATCCTCGAGGCTTATCTCAATCTCGCGCCTTACGGCGGCAACGTCGAAGGCGCCGAGGCCGCGAGCCTGATCTACTTCGGCAAGCGCGCCGATCGGCTGTTGCTGCCGCAGGCACTGGCCCTGGCGGTGATTCCACAGAACCCGAACCATCGCGGCGCCGATCGCCGCCAGGCCGCGTCGGAGTCGCCCGACGCGGCCTGGCCGAAGGCGCTAGCGGCGGCGCGACAGCGTCTCTGGCTCGACTGGATCGCCCGGCACCGCGCCGACGCGACAGCGTCGAACCTCGCTGCGCTGGCGCTGCCGCTGCAGCTGCGCAGCACCAGGCAATTGCCGTTCGGCGCACCGCACGTCGTGCAGATGCTGATGGCTCGGCTCGCCGACGTGCCGGAGACGACGCTCTCGATCCACGCGCCGACCCAGGCCCTGCTCGAGCGCACGATCGGCCGGTTCGTGGCGACGCGGCGTGGCGTCGGCGTGCGCAACGCCGCGGCGCTGCTGGTCGACACGCAGACGATGGCGGTGCGGGCCTCGGTCGGCTCGGCCGACTGGGCCGATGCGGGCATCGACGGCCAGGTCAACGCGATCACCGCGAAGCGCTCGCCCGGCTCGACGCTGAAGCCGTTCATCTACGCGCTCGCGCTCGACCAGGGCCTGCTCCACCCGCGCAGCATCCTCAAGGACGCGCCGACCTCGTTCGGCACCTACAACCCGGAGAACTTCGACGGCCGCTTCGAGGGCCCGATCACGGCACGCGACGCGCTGGTGCGAAGCCGCAACGTGCCGGCGGTCTCGGTGTCGTCGCGGCTGAGCAAGCCGACCCTCTACGAGTTCCTGCAATCGGCCGGGGTCAGCCGCCTGGCCAGCGAGCAGCACTACGGCCTGGCTCTCACGCTCGGCGGCGGCGAGCTCAGCATGGAAGAGCTGGCAGCGATGTACGCCATGCTCGCCAACGCCGGCCGCTTGCAGCCGCTCGCCTACACCGTGGCGTCCTCCGCCGCGGACAACGGCTCGGCCAATGCCAGGCCGCTGCTCAGCCCCGAGGCCGCCTGGATCACCCTGGACATGCTGCAGGCCAACCCGCGGCCCGACAGCGGCCAACGCGCCTTTCCCCGGGTCGCCTGGAAAACCGGCACGTCATGGGGCTTTCGCGACGCCTGGACGGCAGGCGTGTTCGGCCGCTACGTGCTCGTGGTCTGGGTCGGCAATTTCGACGGCACCGGCAACCCTGCATTCATCGGCGTGCAGACGGCAGCGCCGCTCTTTTTCCAGATCGTCGACAGCCTGCGCAGCCAGGGACTCGACCCCGGCGAGCTGGCGCAGGCGGCGCCGCCGAATCTCGCCCGCGTGCAGGTCTGCGCCGCGAGCGGCGACCTCCCCAACGACGAATGCAAGGACCTGGCCACGACCTGGTTCATCCCCGGCAAGTCGCCGATCAAGGTCAGCACGCTGCACCGTGCCCAGTGGGTCGACGATGCGAGCGGCCGTGCCGTGTGTGCGGGAACGCGGAACAGCCACCGCGAGGTGTTCGAGCACTGGGGCAGCGACATGCTGCAGGTGTTCGCGCAGGCCGGCATGCCGCGCCGGGTGCCGCCGTCGCCGGCACGCTGCGGCGGCCGCGTCGCCAGCCCGCCAGGCGAGCGCGACGACGGCCCGCAGATCGTCTCGCCGTTGCGCGGCGCCAATTACGTGTTGCGGCTGAAGCAATCGGCGACCTTGACATTGCGCGCCAACGCCGGCCGACCCGGACCGCTCTACTGGTTTGCCGACGCCGCGTTCCTCGGCAGCTCCGCGGCCGGTGCCGAGATCGCCTGGCAGCCGCCCGCCGCCGGCAGGTACATGCTCAGCGCGGTCGACATCCAGGGCGTTGCAGACAGCCGCGAGGTCTCGGTCGAATTCGCACCCTGAGCCAGCCGCGATCGGCTGGCCCGGCTCAGAGCTCCTGCATGGCGGCGTAGAGCTTGCAGAAGGCGGCGTCGGGCGTGCCGTCGGCACCGGCGAATCGGCTCCGTACGCCTTCCGGCAGCGCGGCCATGGCCACTCCCGGGACGTCCTTCCGTTCCGCGGCGAGGGCCAGGGAACAGGCGCAACGAAGCGCCAGGTCGAGCGGGGCGTCGTGCTCGGCGGCGGGCTTATTGGCCTTGCGAATCGTGTCCGCGACCGGTTGCGGGAAGCCAAGGCTTTCGACCCAGAGCGCGCTGACCGTCAGGTGGTCGACGCCGAAGGCATCCGTCTCGATGGCCGCAAGCTCGGTGCCGCGGACCACCGCGAAGCCGGTGAACATGGCGTTCGCGATGTCCGGATACGACTGGCACAGGATCAGATGGCCTGTTGCGTGCAACAGGCCGCAGACATAGGCGCCTTCCGGGTCGGCCTGCAGCCGCGGCGCCAGCTGGTTGGCAGCGGTCGCCGCGACCAGGGCGTCGCGCCAGAAGACGTCGAGGTCGATGCCCGGGATTTTCTGGAAGGAAGACGCGACCCCGCAGGCGATGATCAGCCGTTGCAGTGCGTCAGCGCCGATCAGCGACACCGCCGCGTCGATCGACGCCATCGACCGCTGGCCACCGAAGAAAGAGGAGTTGGCAAGGCGCAATACCTTTGCGCTCAGGGCCGGGTCCTCCGACAGCGCCTTGCCGATCCTGCGGAAGTCGGCATCGGGCTTCCGCAGCTCGCTGATCAGGCTCTGCACGACGCGCGGGATCATCGGCAACTCGACGCGTCCCGCGGCGATGTCGTTGAGGAAGTTGGGGGTGCGGGGGGCACCCGCGGTTCCGTTCGGATCGGCTGGTCGCTTGGCCGGCTCGAGGGTGTAGGCCGGGGTGTGGGCTTCGATCATCAGGTGGCACTTATCCGCGGCGCGAGGTGAGCCCGGAGTGTTCACGATGTACCGAGTCTCGGCGCGCCGATCAGAATCGAAAGTGAGGATTCCTTCGCGGCGAAGTTGAATGGCGCTCGGGTGCAGTCGTGCCGCTGCACCGGTCTTTGCGAGCTTCGGTCACGGTCACTTCAGGACGCTGCTCGCCTGGGCTGCGGCGATCAACGCATCGCGGTCGTCGGCCAGCAGATAGCCTTGGGCGAACGCGCTGTTGGCGGCGTTGGTGACTGCGGCGACATAGCCGGCGTGGTCGCCATAACGCTCGACGAGGGAGAGACGCGGATCGCCGGTGGCCTGGCGCTCGGTGAGGTTCAGGGCGAACGGGATATAGCCGCCGACGTAGTTGCAGACCTGGCCCTTGTGAAAACCGGTGGCGGTGAGGTTCCAGCCGAGATAGGTGCCGAGCGGTGCGTCGCGAAGCACCGTCGGCACGCCGCCGATCTCGTTGCCGTCCGCGTCGACCCGCGGCACCTTCATCGGGATGACCTGGCGGATCGGCGGCGGCAGATTGGTTGCCACCCCGGTCGCGTCGCTGGCGTTGAAGAGCGGTCCCCAGTCGTAGTCGAAGACCGGGAAGATGAAGTTCTGCGGGTCGAAGATCGAATCGGGGATGCCGGGAATGCCGGACGGAAAGCCCATTGCTTCACGAGTCGGGCTGACCAGGTTGCCACCGATCAGCGTCGGGTAGCGGCTCGGCGGCGGCAGCGCCCCGGTCATCAACCACTGCCGCATCGCCAGTCGGATGACGTTGATCATCTGCGTCGACGGCATCGGATTGGCGCGGTAGGTTCCCGTGCCCCAGTTGTTGCCCGGGCAATTGACCGGCGTGTTTGCCGGCTGATGGACGAAGCCGCCGGCGCCACCGCCGTGGGTCGTGCTGCCGATGTAGTAACGGCGGACGTTGCGGGTCAGCGGGATGTCGACGTCGGCACTCGTGCCGACCCATTCGGTGGTCATCTTCAGCGCATACACCTCGGAGCTTCCGAAATGCTCGATCACCTTCGGGCAGGTCCCGTTCAGGTTGCAGCGCGAGAAGATGCCTTTGGCGGGGAGATTGCGCGCCAGGTCCGGGTAGTCGACCCACCACTGCGGCCCTTCGCTGCCCATCTGATAGAGCTCGAGCACGCCGTCCGGCTGGCCCCAGCGCACATTCGCCGCCACCCTGCGGCCCGCGATCTGCGGCCATGCGCCGTTGTGCACGACCCGGCCCAACTCGTCCTGGTTCATCCCGGTGTAGATGAACTGGCGGGTGAAGTTGCCCGACTGCGACACACCGCGAACCGCCGACCACTTGATCAGGGAAGCAATCGGATTCGGCGTGCCGAAATCGTCCGCGGCCTGGTACTTGAAGAACGAGCCGACATCGCGAAACGCCGCGATCCCGACACCGAGCACGTAGGCGTTCTTGGCGGGATACACGAC
>JALYXU010000306.1 GCA_030946925.1 Pseudomonadota bacterium | reverse complement strand
GGGAGCGGTCCCAGGCCTTCGAGAAGGCTCGCGGCTCAGGCCGGCGCGGCCTTGTTCGCAGCCTTCTTTTTCGGAACCCGCGCGATGAAGTCGTCGTGCTCGTCCTGCAATACGCTTCGCTTCCGGGTCTTGGCTTTCCTCTTGTGCACCGCCGAAACCGTCTCGAGCACCGGCCGGGCGGGCCCCAGGCTGGTCGCCATCGCGGGATGAAGGGCGGCTGCCTCGGCGCGCCGTTCACGAGCCATCTGCTCGGCAAGGCGATGTTCGCTGTCGGCGGTACCCAGGGCTTCGGCACGTCGCGCCGCGCTGACGTTGCTGTCGACCTGAATGGCGCGGCCGCCCGGGCAGGCCGCGCCGGAGTACTCCTGCCCGCAGCGATAGATGCTTGCGGCCGCGCTCTGACCGCCGAGCGATCCGGCAACCGACGCCACGGCAAGCACGAGGGCCAGATGAGGGAGTCTTGCTCGCATCATCGGGACGGCTCCTTGGCGATCGGGCTTCGGAGCGTGTTGCCGACTCCGGTGTCGGTTGCGGCGTCGGTTGCGAGCGGCTTGTCGGGCTTCGGCTTGGCTGGCCGGGCGTTGATCTTCATCATCGCGCGCTCCATGTCGCCTGCGAGCAGCAGATCCAGGCCCGAAAGCGATTGCTCGATGCTCCTGTCGATCTCGATGCGGTCGCCCGCGCTCGGTTTTCTCAGGACGTAGTCGATCACCTCCGATTTCACGCCCGGGTGGCCGATGCCCAGGCGCAGGCGCCAGTAGTCGGCGCTGCCGAGCTGGGCGTGAATGTCCTTCAGGCCGTTGTGCCCGGCCGGCGAGCCGCCCAGCTTCAGCTTGGCGTGCCCGGGCATCAGGTCGAGCTCGTCGTGCACGACCAGGATCTCGGACGGCTCGATCTTGAAGAATCGGGCCAGTGCGGAGACCGACTTGCCCGACACGTTCATGTAGGTCATCGGCTCGAGCAGCCAGAGCGCCTTGCCGTTGACGTTGGTCCGCGCCGCCAGACCGGAATAGGCGCGTTCCGCCGTCAAGGACAGCTTGAGACGACGCGCCAGCGCGTCGACGAACCAGAAGCCGGCGTTGTGCCGGGTCGAGGCGTGCTCCGGTCCGGGGTTGCCGAGGCCGGCGATCAATCGAATCATGGTTGCCGATTATCGAATGGCACGGGCCAAAAAAAGCCCCGCCGAAGCGGGGCTCGCGGGGCACTCGGACGAGTGCCTTACTTCTTGTTCTGCTTCTCGGTCTTCTTCGGCTTCGCCTTTTCCGCCGGCGCGACCGCCACCACCGGCGCCGCCGCCACTTCCTCGACCTCGGCGGCCTGCACGTTCGCCGAAGCGATCACGGGATTGGGCTTGCCGTGGGTCACGACCTTGATGCCGGCGCCGAGCTGGATGTCGCTGACGTGCAGCGACTGGCCCTTGGTCATTTCGCCGAGGTCGACGGTGAGGAACTCCGGCAGCTGCGATGCCAGGCACTGGATGTTGAGCTCGGTGACGACGTGGTTGACCACGCAGGCATCGGTCTTGACCGCGGGCGAGTTCTCTTCGTTGATGTAGTGAACAGGCACCTTCTTCGTGATCTTGGTCGTGGCATCGACGCGCTGGAAGTCGATGTGCAGAACGATCGGCCGAAACGGATGCATCTGATAGTCGCGCAGCAACACCTGCTCCGACTTCCCGGCCAGCTCCATGTCGAGAAGCGAGGAATGAAACGCTTCCTTCTTCAAGGCGAAGAAGAGGGCGTTGTGATCGAGCTCGATCATGGACGGCGTGCCAGCTCCATAGACGATGCCCGGGACCTTTTGCGCATTGCGCAGGCGGCGGCTCGCTCCGGTCCCCTGCAGCGTGCGCTCGTAAGCGGTGAATTTCATTTGAACTCCAAAAGATGAAGGCCCGCGACCAGGCTCTTCGTGAAAAACAGGGCGAGGCCCTGCAACCTAGAAATTGCTGTTCTGCTCGGCGAACAAGGACGTCACCGACTCGCCGTCGGAAATGCGGCGGATCGTCTCGGCGAACAGGAACGCCACCGAGAGCTGCCGGACCTTCGAACATTGCTTGCCGGCGTCGGCCAGCGGGATGGTGTCGGTGACGATGACCTCGTCGAGCTTGGAGGCCTGGATACGCTCGATCGCCGGGCCCGAGAAGATGGCGTGGGTGCAGTACGCGAATACCTTCTTGGCGCCGCGCTCCTTCAGCACGTCGGCCGCCTTCACGAGCGTGCCGGCGGTGTCGATCATGTCGTCCATGATCACGCAGTTGCGGCCCTCGATCTCGCCGATGACGTGCATCACTTCGGAGACATTGGCCTTCGGCCGGCGCTTGTCGATGATCGCCAGGTCGCAGCCGGCCTGCTTGGCCAGCGCGCGCGCCCGGACCACGCCGCCGATGTCGGGCGAGACCACCACCAGATCTTCGTAGCGCTTGCTCTGCAGGTCGGAGAGCAGGACCGGCGACGCGTAGATGTTGTCGACCGGGATGTTGAAGAAGCCCTGGATCTGGTCGGCGTGCAGGTCCATCGTCAGCAGCCGTTCGACGCCGACCGCCTCCAGCATGTTGGCGACGACCTTGGCGCTGATCGGCACGCGTGTGGAGCGCGGCCGGCGGTCCTGCCTCGCGTAGCCGAAATAGGGCATCACGGCCGTGACGCGGCGCGCCGACGCACGCTTCAGGGCGTCGACCATGATGCAGAGCTCCATCAGGTGCTCGTTGGTCGGCCAGCAGGTCGGCTGAACCACGAAGATGTCGCGGGCGCGCACGTTCTGCTCGATCTCGACGTCGACCTCGCCGTCGGAAAAGCGCCCGACCTTGGCCTTGCCGAGGCCGATGCTCAGATGCGTGGCAATGTCCTGCGCCAGCGCCGGATTGGCGTTGCCCGTGAACAGAACGGTGTTGAACAGCACGTTGACTTTCTCGACGAACGACTCGTTGGACCAGCGACCCGGCGCTCAGCTCAGCCGGCAATGTTTGGCAGGGGAAGAAGGATTCGAACCTTCGCATGTCGGAATCAAAATCCGATGCCTTAACCAGCTTGGCGACTCCCCTACACCGGTCTGCAGCTCGCGCTGCACACCTTCAATCGTCTCGCCGGACCCAGTCGGCGAGCGGATGGCGCTCCAGCGAGCGACACATCCGGCTCGACCAGCCGGACGGCCAATCGCTCGGCATTGCTGCCGAAGGCGCCGTGCCGTGGCCCGCCCATGCGAAGACCGCGCTTCCCGACCCGGTCATCCGACTGTTGCCGAACACCTCGCGAAGCGCGGCCGCGGCACGAACGACATCGGGACAAAGCACTTCGGCCGCCGGCTGAAGATCGTTGCGCCCGAAGCCGTCGGCAAGTTCCGGCTCGGTTTCCTGCGACCTGGCGT
>JALYXU010000281.1 GCA_030946925.1 Pseudomonadota bacterium | reverse complement strand
GCGATGTCGCTCTCGCATTGAAGCACCGCATCAAGACGCTGATCGGCATCACCACCAACGTCAGCGTCGGCCTTCCCGACTCGTTGGAACGCACGCTCGTCGGCAAGGCACGCCGGGTGATCGATCGGAGAAACCAATGAAACGCTGCGACTGGGTGCTCATCCTGTTCGCCTGCCTCGGGGCGACGGCCATTCCCGCGCTGGCCGAAAGCTTGGCGCCAGACGTCCCCGCGCTGACTGCAACGCGGGTGTTCTTTCGCCAACCCGATCTGGGCGACGTGCGCTTGTCGCCGTCGGGGCGATGGCTCGCCGCTGGGGTGCAAAGCGCCGACCACCGGGTAGCCCTGACGGTCATCGACTTGGAAGGCAAGAGCCCTCCGGCCGTGGTTGCCGCCTATTCCGACGCCGACGTGCGCTGGTTCGACTGGGTCAACGACGATCGGCTCGTCTACAACATCATCGATTTGCAGTCCGGCAACACGGAGCAGGGGTTCGGTCCCGGGCTCTACGCCATTGATCGCGACGGCAAGGATCAGCGAATGCTCATCTTCCCGCGACAGTATTTCGTGCAGCGGGGAAGCAGCAGCGCCATTCGGCCTCTCGACTGGAACCATAGGGTGCTTTTTGTACCCCATACGGGTGGGAGCGAGGTCATCATCGGTCGATACAGCTTCGACGGCGGCCGCGACTTCAAAGCCGTCCACCCACTTCAGCTCGACGTCGCGACCGGCAGAACCCGGTCGCTCGCTGCCGGCGCGCCGGATCACGTCGAAAAGTGGTTGTTCGATCCCAAGGGCGAGCCGCGTGTCGCCATCACCCGCTTTCGTGGCGGCCAAGAAGTGTTCTGGCGCGATGGCGAGACAACGCCTTGGCGATCGCTCGCAAAGTTTCCTGCCTATTCCCGGTCGATGACGCCCGTCCAGGTGGACGGAGCCGGGCAGCTATTCGTCACGACCGCATCCGCGGCGGGCACTTCCGTGCTGCGGCGCTTCAATTTCGCCAACGGCGAAGTCGACCCGGCCGCCATCGTCAACGCGCCTGGCTTCGATTTCGACGGCCACCTGGTTCTTGATGCCGTGTCGTTTCGCACCGTCGGCGTCCGTGTCGAAACCGATGCGGTTGTTACGGTCTGGTTCGACAAGGACATCAAGAAGCTGCAGGAGCGAGTCGACGCTCGCTTCCCAGGCCACATTAATGAGCTCACGTGCCGCCGCTGCACGGCGGGCGGGGTCCTGCTCGTCTATTCCTATTCCGACCAAGATCCCGGCAGCTATTGGCTCTATCGACCGAGCAGCGACTCGTGGGATCCAGTTGGCAAGCGAAGGTCCGACGTTGATCCGGACAAGATGGCTCGCCGGGATTTTTTCAGGATCAAGGCACGTGACGGCGACGACATGCCGATCTGGATAACGACTCCGCTCGGCAAGGCCGAGGCGCCGCGTCCGGCCGTCTTGCTCGTCCATGGCGGACCCTGGGTCCGTGGCGGGCATTGGCGTTGGAGCGGCGAAGCGCAGTTTCTCGCCTCGCGTGGCTACGTCGTCATCGAGCCGGAGTTTCGCGGCAGCACTGGTTATGGGTACGCGCATTTCGAACGCAGTTTCAAACAGTGGGGCGGGACCATGCAGGACGACCTTGCCGACGCAGTGCGGTGGGCAGCGTCCACCGGCAAGATCGATTCCAAGCGCGTCTGCATCGCCGGTGCGAGCTACGGCGGCTATGCGACCCTGATGAGCCTCATCCGCTATCCGGACCTCTATAAGTGCGGCGTTGCCTGGGCCGCGGTCACGGATCCACGACTTCGTTATGAGGAAAGTTGGGCCAGCGATTCGACCGATGAGGTTCGCAAGTACTCCTTGCCGGTGCTGGTGGGTGATCCCGTCAAGGATGCCGAACTGCTGAAAGCGGCGACGCCGCTGGAGCACGCGGCGCAGATTCGCGTGCCGGTCTACCTTGCCTTCGGTCGCGACGACCGGCGGGTCCCCCTCGAGCATGGGACCCTCATGCGTCAGGCGCTTCGCGCGGCGGGGAACGATCCCGAATGGACCGTCTACGACGGCGAGGGCCACGGTTGGCTGAAGCTCGAGCACAAGATCGACTTTTACGACCACATGGCGCGCTTTCTCGACAAGAACCTGCGTTGACAGTCACCGCGACACGAGAGGAACAGCATGTACACGCAAGCCATGGACACCATCCACAAGGACGAAGGCACGCCGAAGGCAGTTCGCTCGACTGACGAGATCGCCCATCAGGAGCGCTTCGACGCGCGCATCGATGCCGGCGAGTTCATCGAGGCCAAGGACTGGATGCCCGAGCACTACCGCAAGACGCTGGTGCGCCAGATCAGCCAGCACGCGCACTCGGAGATCGTCGGCATGCTGCCCGAGGGCAACTGGATCAGCCGGGCGCCGACGCTGAAGCGAAAGGCCATCCTGCTCGCCAAGGTGCAGGACGAGGCCGGCCACGGCCTCTACCTCTACGCCGCCGCCGAGACCCTCGGCACCTCGCGCGACCAGCTCTTCGACGCGCTCCATTCCGGCAAGGCCAAGTACAGCTCGATCTTCAACTACCCGACCCTCACCTGGGCCGACATGGGAACGAT
>JALYXU010000262.1 GCA_030946925.1 Pseudomonadota bacterium | reverse complement strand
CCGACCGTGTCCGCAATGTCTGTCGCCGGTCCGGCCCGACGACCTGTTCTGCGGCGTCTGCGGCTACCGCCTGAAGTAGCGCTGCGCCGGTCGACGATGGACGACGACGCGTTCGCCTCCGCCCGCGACGCCCTGATCGCGGCGCGGCGTGCCGGCAGGGCCATCGATCGGTTGCCGCGCGCCTGGCTGCCGGCGGATCTTGCCGAGGCCTACCGGCTGCAAGCCGCGGTCGTCGCCAAGCTCGGCCCCACCCGCGCCTGGAAAGTCGCCGGTGTCACCGCGCAGCAGCGAGAGGCGATGCAGCTGGGCGGGCCGATCGGCGCGCCGCTGCCCTTCGTTCAGGACGCGAGCCTCGGGCCGGCGGAGCTGCGGCTTGCCGATTTCGTCGCCGCCAGGATCGAATGCGAATTCGCCTTCGAGCTCGGCATCGATTTGCCGTCGCGCGATCTGCCGTACAGCCGCGACGAAGTGGCCGACGCGATCGTCGCGATGCGCCTGGCGATCGAGATCGTCGACTCGCGCTTGCCCGCGGGAAGCGGCACGCTCGCCGAGCTTGCCGACGGCTTCAACAACGGCGCATTCGTCGTGGGACCGGCGATCCGGGATTGGCGCTCGCTCGATCTCGGCGCGGTCGGCATCGTCCTCACGCTGAGCGACGTGGACGGAGACAAGAGCGCTGCGCCGGTCGAGTTCGCGCGGGGCAGCGGCCGCGCCATCCTGGACGGCGACCCGTTCGGCGCGGTGCCGATGCTTGCCAACGCCCAGCCGCCCGGGCCCGGCCTGCGCGCCGGAGCGGTCGTCACCACCGGGAGCTGCACCGGCGCGCCGTGGCTGACGACGAAGGGCCTCTACAGCGCCGTCTTCGACGGGCTCGGCACCGTCGCCGTGCGCATCGCCTGAGCTCGGCTCAGTCGATCGCCTGCAGGCCGGTGCGAAAGCGCCTGGCGTTTTCGACGTAGTGATCGGCAGCGCGGGTCAGGCCGTCGATCTGCTCGGGCGTCAGCGAGCGCACCGCGACCGCCGGCGCGCCAATGATCAAGGAGCCGTCCGGGAACTGCTTGCCTTCGGTGATCAGCGAGCGGGCACCGACCAGGCAGTGCTTGCCGATGCGGGCACCGTTGAGGACGACCGAGCCGATGCCGATCAGCGAGCCGTCGCCGATGCTGCAGCCATGCAGCATCACGAGGTGGCCGACCGTCACGCCCTCGCCGATCGTCGTCGGAAAGCCCGGATCGGCATGGACGACGCTGCCGTCCTGCACGTTCGAGCGGCGTCCGACCCGGATCAGCTCGGTGTCGCTGCGCAGGACCGCGCCGAACCACACGCCCACCTCTGCTTCCAGTTCGACCGCGCCGAGCACCGACGCGCTGGGCGCGACCCAGGCACTGGGGTCGACGATCGGGACCCGCTGGTCCAGACGGTAGATGGTCATGACAGCTCCGCGAGTGTTCAGCCGGGGAGTCTGCCACCGCTCGCGGCATACGCCGCATAGGCGGCGACGGCGCTGATGACGATCCACCAGACCAGCCGGCCGGAGTTCGGCACTTCGCCCGGCGAGCGCCCGCCGATGCCAGTCGGATGATCGCGAAACCGCGACGCGTCCGACGCGTCCTTGGCCTGGGCCAGGCCGAAGCCGGAGGCAAGACGGAGCCGCTCGGTCGCCGCGCTCTTGTCGCTGCGCATCTTGGCTTCGGCGACCGCGTCGTGCCGGGGAGCCGGCGCCGCTGCAGAGTACGGGCGCGCGGCGCCCAGGACCTCGCCGCGCCGATGCGCGTCGATGACGTCGTGGGCCGCCTTCGGATCGAGCGGCGTCACGGCGCGCAAGCGCTTGATCGCCTCGGCCGTGTCGCCGCGGCGAAGCGCTTCGATCACCCGCTCGGGCAGCGCGGCCATGAGATGTTCCTCAGGTGGAGTTCAAGCGCGACTGCCGAAGCGCGCCGCCGAACGGGCCCGCGCTCTTGCCGCTTCGATGTCGCGGTCGCGCGGGTCGGCGTTCGTGACGAGCGAATCGATGAGCGTTCGCGCCGCCAGCGCGACGGCTTCGATGGCCTCATCGAAGACCGCCTGATTGGCCTGCGACGGCACGCTGAAGCCGCTCAGCTTGCGGACGAATTGCAGCGAGGCGTCGCGCACTTCCAGCTCACTCGCCGGGGGCTCGAAATTGAACAGGGTTCGGATGTTTCGGCACATGATCGGTGGCTCTTTGGGTCTGTCGCAGCACGTGTCAGGGATGCGGCAAGTTCGTCAGCGTACCAACGGAACCCGACCGTCGGGCTGGCTGGGTGCGTTCTCTGCGCGGTCGGAAACGACGCCGTGCACCACGCGCTGCGGAAACGGGATCTCGATATTCTCGGCCGTCAGCAGATCGAGAACCGCGAGATTGACCTCCGACTTGACGTTGCCCTGGCCCATCTCCGAGTCGCGGATCCAGAAGTTGATGCAGAGGTCCATCCCGTCGGCGGCGAACGCGGCGAGGAGCACCGACGGCGCCGGCTCGTCGATGACGCGGGCCACGGCGCCGATCACCGCTTCGAGCTTAGGCTGCAGGCGCCGCACGTCGGTGCCGTAGGCGACCTGGACATTGGTCTGCACCAGCACGCGTGGATCGGCGAGCGACGAGTTCTCGACCTTGGTCGTGATCAGGGTCTCGTTCGGAATGATGGCTTCCCGGCCGCCCAGCGAGCGGACCACGGTGTAGCGGGTCCGGATGTCGGTGATGCGGCCTTCGAAGTTGTCGACCTTGACCATGTCGCCGATCCGAATGCTGCGCTCGGCGAGGATGACGAAGCCACTGATGTAGTTGGCGGCGATCTTCTGCAGGCCGAAGCCGAGGCCGACGCCGACCGCGCCGCCGAGCACCGAGAGCGCGGTCAGGTCGATGCCGACCGCCGACATGGCCAGGAGCAGGCCGACGAACAGCAGCACGGTGCGGATCAGCGTCGCCGCGATCTTCCGCAGCGAGACGTCGTGGCCGGCCGTGTTCAGCAGCAGCCGGCGCTCGAGCGCACCGGAGATCCAGAGCGCAAGGACCAGGACCACGCCGGCGGTGATCGTGCCCTCGACGACACTGCGCAATGTCACCTGCGCCGCGCCGACCTTCCAGCGCACGCTCTCCATCGAGTCCAGGACCATCGGCGAGATGCCGGTGACCCAGAGCACGACGCCGATCCAGGCCAGCCACGAGACGCTGCGCTCGATCGTCCGCATCCAGCCGACGTTCGGGAAGGTGCGGGTCAGGACGCGCACGGTCAGGCGGATGACGACCAGAGAAACCAGGATCGGAATGGCGACGCGAAACACCGCCGGCTTGATGCTCGTTTCCAGGGCAAGCCGCGCGGCGTAGGCGAACAGCAGCGCCAGCACCGGGAACAGGACGCCGTCGACGATGCTCCGGCCGAACCAGACCGAATCGGCAGCGGCGCGGCGGCCGCGCATCAGCCGCACCACGATCCAGGCCACGAGCAGGCAGAGCACCAGGATGCCGAGCTCGGCGGCGGCGCCTGGCCGGGTCAGATCCAGAACGAGCTGATCGAGCTCCTCGATGTCGAAGCGGCGAATCATTCGCGGCGGCAAGGCTACGCCGTGGGCCGGTGCGCTTGCCCCCGGGCCCGCCTCGTCATGTCACGCCGGCGAGCACGCGCAGGTGCGCAGCAACGCTGCGCGCCAGCGCTCCGAGGTTGTAGCCGCCCTCGAGGCACGAGACGATGCGGCCCTCGGCATGTCGCTCGGCGACTTCCTTGATGCGCTCGGTGATCCAGGCGTAGTCGGCCTCGACCAGGCCGAGCTGGCCGAGATCGTCTTCGCGATGGGCGTCGAAGCCGGCCGAGATGAAGATCATCTGCGGCCGGAACGCGTGCAGCCGCTCCATCCAGTTCTGCTCGATGAGGGCCCGGACTTCGGGGCCACGCGTGTACGGCGACACCGGCACGTTGATCATGTTGGTGCCCAACGGCACGGCGCCGCTGTACGGATAGAGCGGGTGCTGGAAGATGCTCGCCATCAGGATGCGCTCGTCGCCGGCGACGATGTCTTCGGTGCCGTTGCCGTGGTGGACGTCGAAGTCGACGATCGCGACCCGCTCGAGGCCGCGCACGTCGAGCGCGTGGCGGGCGGCGATGCAGACGCTGTTGAGGAAGCAAAAGCCCATCGCCTGGTCGCGCGTGGCGTGGTGGCCCGGCGGCCGGACCGCGCAGAAGGCGTTGTCGACGCTGCGGTCGAGCACGGCGTCGGAGGCGGCGACCGCGGCACCGGCGGCGCCCGCCACCGACGCCCAGGTGCCGGGGCTGGCGATGGTGTCGGCGTCGATGGCGCGCAGGCGGCCTTCGGCCTCGACGCCGGTGAGCAAGTCGCGCAGCTCGTCGACGTAGCGGCTCTCGTGGGCCAGGGCCACATCGCTCATCGCCACCGCCGGCGCATCGCGCCGCTCGAGCACGGTGCCGAGGCCGGAGGCGATGAGGTAGTCGTCGATGGCATCGAGCCGGGCCGGGCACTCGGGGTGACCCGGACCCATGTCGTGGCTGCGGCAATCGGCAGGGCTGTAGAAGGCCGTTGTCATTTTCGGCGGGCAGATTAGCACGCCCTTCTGCGCCGGGCCGTGATGCATGGCTCGCTCGGCTGCGGCGTGGCCGGCCGGGCCCGGGTTGCAGCCGGTGATTTCCGCTAACGTGGCCCCATGCCGCCCGCGCTCCGCAGCCAGCTTGCCGATCTGATCGGCCAGATCGGCACGATCATCGTCGGCAAGCGGACCCAGATCGAGGATTGCGTCGCCTGTCTGCTGGCCGGCGGTCATCTGCTGATCGAAGACGTGCCCGGGGTCGGCAAGACGACGCTCGCGCACGCCATCGCCGTCTCGCTCGGGCTGCGCTTTTCGCGGACCCAGTTCACGGCCGACCTGATGCCGTCCGACCTGATCGGCGTCAGCGTCTACGAGCGCAGCAAGGAGGCGTTCGTCTTCCATCCCGGCCCGGTCTTCGCGCACGTGCTGCTTGCCGACGAGATCAACCGCGCCGGGCCGAAGACGCAAAGCGCGCTGCTCGAGGCGATGGAGGAGCACCAGGTGACGGTCGAGGGCGAGACGCGGGCGCTGCCGGCTCCGTTCTTCGTCATCGCGACCCAGAACCCGACCGATCAGCTCGGCACTTACCCGCTGCCCGAATCGCAGCTCGACCGCTTCCTGATGTGCATCACGCTCGGCTATCCGGACCGCACGAGCGAGCGCGAATTGCTCGCCGGCGCCGACCGCCGGGAAGCGATCGGCCAGCTGCGCGCGGTGATGACGCCGGCCGAGCTGCTCGCGGCACAGCGCGCGGTCCAGGCGGTCCACGCCGCCGACGCATTGCTCGACTACCTGCAGGCATTGATCCAGGCGACCCGCTCCGGATCCTGGTTCGTCGAAGGCCTGTCGCCGCGCGCCGGCATCGCGGTGCTGCGTGCGGCGCGGGCCCGGGCCCTGCTCGGCGGCCGCGACTACGTCGCCCCCGACGACATCCAATGCGTGCTGCCGCAGACCATCGCGCATCGGCTGCTGCCGATCGCCGGCTGTGGCCGGGGCCGCAGCGAGCAGGTCCGGGCGATGGTCGCGGCGATTCCCCTGCCGTGAGCGGGCCCGCCCCGACTGCGCCGGTGAGCGGCGCCCGGTGAGCGCTGCTCTCAGCTTCAACCCGGCAGCCCTCGTCCGCTCGCGATTTCGCCGCTGGTGGCAGTCGCGCCTGCAGCGGACCGACACCCAGACCCTGACCCAGGCCAACGTCTACATCCTGCCGACGCGGCCGGGCTGGATGTTCGCGCTGACGCTGCTGGTGCTGCTGCTGGCGTCGATCAACTACCAGCTCAACCTCGGCTACGTGCTGACCTTCCTGCTGGCGGGCAGCGGCCTGGTATCGATGCACCTGACGCACGGGACGCTGCGCGGCCTGACCCTGCATCTGCGGCCGGTCGCCCCAGCCTTCGCCGGCGACGCCGCAGTGCTCGACATCGTCATGACCAGTCCGTCGAGCGCCCGCTTCGGGATCGGCCTGCGCATGCTCGACGCCGCCGACGCGACGCTGGCCTGGACCGACGTTCCGGCCGAGGGCCAGGCCGCGAGCCACGTCAGCTTCGTGCCGGCGCAGCGTGGTCGCCACCAGATGCCGACGCTGAGCGGCGAGACCCGCTTTCCGTTCGGCCTGTTCCGGGCCTGGACGGTCTGGCGGCCGGCCGCCAGTCTGCTGGTCTATCCGCGGCCCGAGCCGAACCCGCCGCTGCTGCCGCAAGCGCGCCCGATCGGCGGCGGCCCGACCTCGTCGCGCAGCAACGAAGGCGACGAGATCGAAGGGGTCCGCGCCTATCGGCGCGGCGATCCGCTGAAGCTGATCGCCTGGAAGAAGGCGGCGCAAGCGCTCGAGACCGGCGCCGAGCTGGTCAGCCGCGACACCAGCGTCTCGGCTCGGCGCGAGCTTTGGCTCGAGTGGTTGGGCTGCGGCTCTCTTGCCCCCGAAGCGCGGCTGTCGCGGCTCGCGGCCTGGACGCTTGCCGCCGAGCGCGCCGGCACCGCCTACGGCTTGCGCCTGCCGGGCTTCGAGCTGGCGCCGGCCAGCGGCCAGGCGCACTGCCGGCAGTGTCTGCAGGCGTTGGCGTTGTGGCAGGGTTGAAGCGCGGCCGGGCCGCGGCCGCGGCGGCGTCGATGGCCTTGCCGATGCCGACGACGCTGGCCGCGCCGGCGCTGCGCTGGCTGCTGCCGCGCTGGCCTGGCTGGAAGCACCTGCCGCGCGAGACGCGCGACACCTTTTTCCTGCTTGCCGTCATCGCCTGGACGGTCCTGCCGCATGCCTCGCATCTGCCGACGTGGTCGGTCGGCCTCACCGCGGCCGTGCTGCTCTGGCGAGCGCGACTGGCGATCACCGGCGGTGCCCTGCCCGGCCGGCCGGTCCTCGTCGGCGTCGTCCTGCTGGCGATGGCGCTGACCTTCTGGTCGTATCGAAGCTTGCTCGGCAAGGAGCCCGGGGTCGCCCTGGCGGTCGCCCTGATGGCCCTGAAGACGCTCGAGTTGCGCGCCCGCCGCGACGCCTTCGTCGTCTTCTTCCTCGGCTTTTTCATCGTCCTCACGCACTTCCTCTATTCGCAATCGCTGCCGGTCGCAGTGGCGATGCTGGTCTCCGTCTGGGGTCTTCTCACGGCCCTGGTGCTTGCGCACATGCCGGTCGGCCAACCTAGCCTTGCCAAGGCGGCCGGCCTGGCGGCGCGAACAGCCTTGTTCGGCGCGCCGCTGATGGCGCTGCTGTTCGTCCTGTTCCCGCGGATCGGCCCGCTCTGGGGCGTGCCGCACGACAGCATCTCCTCGACCGGCCTGTCGAACACGATGCGGCTGGGCTCGCTGACCGAAGTCGTGCGCGACGACTCGGTGGCGATGCGGGTGCGCTTCGACGACGCCGCGCCGGCGCCGTCAGAGATGTATTTCAGGGGCCCGGTGCTGACCCGATTCGACGGCAGCGACTGGACTGCGGTCGGCCTGTCCTTCGCGCCCCTCAGCTTGCCGGCGCGGCCGCCGGCGATCACGACCCAGGGCGCCGCCGTCGCCTACGAAGTGACGCTCGAGCCGCTCCGACTCGCCTCGCTGCCCTTGCTCGAAGCGACCACATCGCTGACCCCGTTCGAGGGCTATCGGGTGGTGCCGCGCGACGACCTGCAATGGCTCGCCGATCGGCCGCTTCTCGAACGGGTTCGTTTCCGCGCCGAGGCGCACTTGAAGTTCCGGCTCGGCCGGCCGCGCCGCGAGGGCGAGATGTTCGATGCCAGCGAATTGCCGGCCGGCTTCAATCCGCGCACGCTGGCCTGGGCGCGCGCCTTTCACGCCGACCCGCGCAACGGCAGCGACGCCACGTCGTTCGCGCGGTCGGTGCTGCGCCACGTTCGCACCGGCGGCTACTCCTACACGCTGGCGCCGGGTGAGTACGGTCGCAACGGCGTCGACGAGTTCTGGCTCGATCGCAAGGAGGGCTTCTGCGAACACTTCGCTGCGGCCTTCGTCGTCGTCATGCGCGCCGCCGGTTTTCCGGCCCGCGTCGTCACCGGCTACCAGGGCACCGACCTGCCGCCGATCGACGGCTATTACGTCGTGCGACAAAGCTCGGCGCACGCCTGGGCCGAGTTCTGGCAGGCCGGTGTCGGCTGGGTTCGCGCCGATCCGACCGGCGCCGTCGCGCCCGACCGCATCGGCAGGAGCAGCCGGCTGGCGCCGACGCCGGGGCTCGTCGCCGGCGCCATCGACGCGGTCAGCCCGGAACTCTTCGCCAGCCTGCGCCGTGGCTGGGAAGCCGTGAACAACCGCTGGAACCAGTGGGTCCTCAACTATTCGCGAGGCCAGCAGCTCGATGTGCTGAAGTCGCTCGGCTTCGCGGCGCCGAGCTGGGAAGACCTCGCGACGCTGCTGATCGGCGCGCTCAGCTTGCTGGCGTTGCTCGGCGCCGCCTGGGCCTGGTTCGATCGGCACCGCATCGACCCGTGGGTCCATCAGCTCGACCGCATGAAGCGGGCGCTGCGTCGGCTCGGCATCAGCGCCGAAGCGCACGACACGCCACGGACGCTGGCCGAGCGCATTCGCGGCCGGCTCGGTGTCGCGGGCGAGGCCTTGTCGACGATGCTCGGCGCGCTCGAAATGCAGCGCTACGGCCGCTCCAGCGCGAGACGGCCCGATCGCACCCTGACCCGCGCCTTCATGAGCGAGTCGCGCCGCTTGCGCAGCGTGCGCCCGAGCTAGGGTGCACGCAACTCGACGCGACACCACCCCGTGGCCGCGTCGATAATCGATCGATGGATCGGTCGCCGCTTCGTCGCAGTGTTGTTCTCGGCGCCGCCGGCTGGTCGGTGCTGGCGGCACTTCCGGCCGCGGCCGCGCGCAGGGCGAAGCGAACAGCGGTCGTCGCCGACGCCGCCTTGCCCGACCCGGCGACCTATGGCGGCCGCGATGAAGCGATGCGCTTCGCCGACGCCGTCGCCGAACGCCGTGGCCTCGACGCGGCCTGGGTCCGCGCCGCGCTCGGTCAAGCCAGGTTCGAGCCGAGCGTGGCTCGCTTCATCATGCCGCCGCCGGCAGGCGTGGCCAAGAACTGGGCGGCCTACCGGGCCCGCTTCGTCGAGCCCGTCCGGACCCGCGCCGGCGTCGCCTTCTGGAACGCCAACGAGCGCTGGCTGGCGATGGCCGAAGAGATCTACGGTGTGCCGCCGGAGATCGTCGTCGGCATCGTCGGCGTCGAGTCGATCTACGGTCGGCAGATGGGCAACTTCCGCATCATCGACGCACTGGCGACACTGGCCTTCGACTTTCCGGCCGGTCGCAAGGACCGCAGCGACTTCTTCAGGGACGAGCTCGAAAACTGGTTCGTTCTCTGCAACAGCGAACGGATCGAGCCGACCGCCTGGAAGGGCAGCTACGCCGGCGCCATCGGCATGGCGCAGTTCATGCCGTCGAGCTTCAACAAGTACGCGGTCGACCTCGACGGCGACGGCCATGTCGACCTGCACGGCAGCAGCGCCGACGTCATCGGCAGCGTCGCCAACTACCTTGCCGAATTCGGCTGGAAGCGCGGCCTGCCGGTCCGCTTCGAGGTCCGGCCGCCGGTCGACAGCAGCGAACGCGCGGCCCTGCTCGGCCCCGACATCGTGCCCACCTTCACCGCCGACGAGATGGCCGCGCATGGCGCGGTGCTTGCACCGGAGGCAGCGGCGGCGGACAGCTTGCTTGCGCTGGTCGAGCTGCAGAACGGCGACGCCGCGCCCAGCTTCGTTGCCGGCACCAGCAACTTCTACGCGATCACGCGCTACAACTGGTCGAGCTACTACGCGATGGCGGTCATCGATCTCGGCGCGGCGGTTCGGACCGCGGCGCGGTCGGGCTGACGCTCACCGCAATGGCCATGCTCTGGCCGCGGCCGCCGAGGATGACGCCGCGCAGCGGCACCACGTCGGCGAAGTCGGCGCCCCAGGCCAGCGTGATGTAGCGGTGGTCCGCGCAGTGGCCATTGGTCGGATCGAATTCGACCCAGCCATGCAGCGGTGACCAGGCCGCCACCCACGCGTGCGAGGCGTCGGCGCCGAGCAGGCGCGGCCGACCCGGCGGCGGATCGGTGAGAAGGTAGCCGGAGACGTATCGGGCCGGCAGGCCATGGCCGCGCAGGCAGGCGATCATGAGGTGCGCGAAATCCTGGCACACGCCGCGGCGCAGCTCCAGCACTTCATCGACCTGCGTCGTGACGGTCGTGGCCTCGGCATCGAATTCGAAGTCGGCATGGATCCGGTCCATCAGGCCCGTCACCGCTTCGAGCCAGTCGCGGCGGGGCGCCAGGCTGGGCCGCGCGTACGCACGTGCATTCTCGGACCAAGGCACCAGCGCGCTCTGTTCGCGCATGCGCGCCGGCGCCAGGTTGTCCTGGGCGGGTGCCGAACGCAGCGACTCGCGGACCGCTTCCCAGGCCTCGGCTTCGCCGGCGCCCGCCAGGGGCCGCGCCTCGACCTCGACGTCGGCGAACATGCGAACGCGCAACAGCGGATGGGGCCCGTGCACGGCGAAATGGGTGACGCCGTTGCCGAACGCATCGTGCTCGTCGCGGCGCTCGTCGACGGCCGGCTCGATCCGCAGTTCATGCGAAAGCAGGCGCTGCCAGGGCAGTACCCGCGGCGTCAGGTGCGCGAGCTGCCATGACTGCGCGACCGGCACCCGGTAGGCGTAGCGCGTCTCGTGCTCGACGCTGTAGCGCGACGCGCTCAATGGTGCGCCCTGGAGAAGTTCCGAGTCACGCCGCCAGCGACAGGATGCTGCGCGGCACCGCGTGCGAGAAGAACTTCATCGAGATGTCGTCGGAGACGGCATGGGCAGCGCGCTGCAACTGATCGACGAGCTGGCGCAGCAGCTCGCTCTCGGGGTCCAGATCGGCCGACTTCAGCGCCCGCAATGCCGCCTGCGCCGGCGCGATCGTCTCGCCGGCGAAGCCGCCATGGCTGGCCTCGATGCGAGCGATGTAGTCGGCCAGCCCGTTGACCTGGAAGGCCAGCGAGCGCGGATTCGCCTCGTCGCGAACGACCATGTCGAGCACCGGCAGCCACTCCGGGGCCGCCAGGTAGCGTGAGCGATAGGTGACGCTCGAATCGGCAAGATCGAGCAGCCAGTCGAGCTCGTAGGCGCGGCCCTCGTCGAAGGCCACGCCGAGGGCGCTGCACTGCGTCGAGAGGCGCTCGACGCGGCGGCCCATCGACAGAAAGCGCCAGCCGATGCCGCGCGTCATGCCGTCGAGGACGAAGCCGGAGAGCGTCATCATCGCGGCGACTGCGCGGTCGAGCCAGACCAGCGTGTTCGGCAAGGTCGGCTCGCGCTGGAACACCGGGTCGGCGATCAGGCGATTGAGGCTGCGCCAGTGATCGGCAGACATGCGGTCGCGCAGGCTGAAGGCGACCCGGGACAACTGGCGCAGCCGCTCGTGCAGCATGCCGTCGGCGTGCGTCGCGGCACGGCGCAGCTGCCGCGCGGCGTTCTTCTTCGGGTCGATGAGGCCGAGCCTGGCGGCAAGCGTCCAGGCCGGCGGCCGACCGCCGCTTCGCGCGGCGGAATCGTCGAGCACATGGTTCATTCCGACCCGCAACAAGCGCACCGTCGCGTCGCAGCGCTCGCTGTAGCGGCCGAACCAGAACAGGTTCTCGGCGGCACGCGAGGCCAGGGTCGCATTCGAGTCGACCAGCTGCTCGGCCGAGATGGTCTGCGACAGCAACGAGAACGAGGCGTTGACGGGCCCGTCCGCCAGGACCCAGGTGTCCTTGGAGCGGCCGCCGCGCTGCATTGCGATGACGCGCGACTCCTGGTCGCTGGCGACTCGGGTCAGGCCGCCCGGCATGACCCGCCAGCCGCTCGGCGTCGCGACCGCGAAGACGCGCAGGCCGACGGTGCGGGCGGCAAACCGGTCGCCGGCGCCGCGCTCGATCACAGGCGCGCGCGAGACGTGGACCCACTCCTGGGCGACGTAGTGCTGCGGCCTGGCGAGAACGCGTTCGCGCAGCTGCTCGCGTTCAGCTGGCGACAGGTCTTCGACGACGATCGGCCGCTCGGTCGCCGAGCGCTCGAGCGGCTTGATGATGAGCCGCTCCGGATGACTCCAGGCGTCGTCGAAGGCCGCCGGCTCGCCCAGCCACCAGGTCGCCACCGACGGCAGCTTCAAGGGCTCGCCGAGCAGCTGCCGGGCCAGCTTCGGCAGGTAGCCGAGCAAGGCGCCGGACTCGAGAATGCCGGAGCCGAGCGCATTGGCGATCAGGACGTTGCCGCGCCGCGCGCACTCGGTCAGTCCGGCGATGCCGAGCGCCGAATCGGAACGCAGCTCGAGCGGATCGCAGTAGTCGTCGTCCTGGCGGCGGACGATCGCGTGGACCCGTTGCAGGCCGGAGGTCGTCTTCAGCCAGACCCGATCGTCGCGGACCGTCAGGTCGCTGCCTTCGACCAATGCGAAGCCGAGATAGCGGGCCAGCAGCGCATGCTCGAAGTAGGTTTCGTTGTACGGCCCCGGTGTCAGCAGGACGATCCGGGTCGGGCCGTCGCCACGCGGCGCCCAGCGCAGCAGCGCCGAACGAAGGGCTTCGAAGAACGAGGCCAGGTGCTGCACCGGCAGCTCGCGGAACATCTGCGGAAAGACGCGCGAGACGACCAGCCGGTTCTCCAGCGCGTAGCCTGAACCCGAAGGCGCCTGGGTCCGGTCGCTCACCACCCACCAGTGGCCATCCGGCGAGCGGGCCAGATCGGCGGCGTACTGCAGCAGGTGCATGCCGCCGACCGGGCGGATGCCTTGCACCGGGCCGAGAAAGCCGCGGTGGCCGAAGACCACCGGCGGCGGGATCGCACCGCTCTTCAACAGCGTCTGCGGCCCGTAGATATCGCCCAGGACGCGGTTCAGCAGATCCGCACGCTGCTCGATGCCGGCCTCGATCGCTTGCCACTCATCGGCCGGCAGCAGCAGCGGCAGGGGATCGACTTCCCACGGCCGCTGTGCGCCCATGGCATCGTCGTAGACGTTGTAGGTGATGCCCTGCTCGCGGATCTGCCGTTCCGTCAGCGACAGGGTGTCGCTGACCTCGCGCTCGTCGCGTGCGGCCAGCGAGCGCATGAACGCGTCCCAGTGCGGACGCGGCGCGCCCTCCGCCGACAGCAGCTCGTCGTAGCGATCGTCGGGCGCCGAATAGCTGCCGAGCAGCTTGGTCAACAGGTCGGCCGGTTCGGCGCTCACAGCCGGCGCAGGTCGAGCGTGTTCGGGAAGTCCGGGTTCGCGGTTTCGACAGGGACGGTCATGTGCCCTGGGGTGTGTCCGGTGCGAAAGAACCGCGCCAGGCGCCGTGCCTCGGCCTCGAGCGCGTTGACCGGGAACGCGGTGTAGTTGATGCCGCCCGGATGGGCGACGTGGTACTGGCAACCGCCGACCGAGCGACCCATCCAGGTGTCGACCAGATCGAAGACGAGGGGCACGTGCACGCCGATCGAGGGGTGCAGGGCCGACGGCGCATTCCAGGCGCGGTAGCGCACGCCGGCGACGAACTCGCCGGGCACGCCGGTCGGCTGCAACGGAACCCGCCGGCCGTTGCAGGCCAGGACATGGCGCTCGTCGACCATGCCCGCGACCCGGAGCTCGACCCGCTCGACCGACGAGTCGACGTAGCGCGAGGTGCCGCCGCCACCGCTCTCCTCGCCGAGCACGTGCCACGGCTCGAGCGCCATACGCAGCTCCACGTCGACGCCGGCGGCGGCGAAATCGCCGAGGAACGGGAAGCGAAAGTTGAGATGCGGCAGGAACCAGCCGAGCTCGATCGGGTAAGCGAAGCGACGCAGCTCTTCGACGACTTCGCCCAGGTCTTGCCAGATGTAGTGCGGCAGCATGAAGCGGTCGTGCAGCTGGCTGCCCCACCGCACCAGCCGCGGCGGCTGGTACGGCTCGGCCCAGAAGCGCGCCACCAGCGCCCGCATCAGCAGCTGCTGGACCAGACTCATGCGCGGGTGCGGCGGCATCTCGAAGGCGCGCATCTCCAGCAGGCCGAGCCGGCCGGTCGGACCGTCTGGCGAATAGAGCTTGTCGATGCAGAACTCGGCCCGGTGCGTGTTGCCGGTGACGTCGATCAGCAGGTTGCGCAGCAGCCGGTCGATCAGCCAGGGCGGCGTGTGACCCGCCGTCACCGCGGTCGCTCGGCGCAGCTCGGCAAAGGCGATCTCGATCTCGTAGACCGAATCGTTGCGCGCCTCGTCGATGCGCGGCGCCTGACTGGTCGGGCCGACGAACATGCCGGAGAAGATGTAGCTGAGCGCCGGGTGGTTGTGCCAGTAGCCGATCATGCTGGCGAGCAGATCGGGCCGGCGCAGGAACGGCGAGTCGTTGGTGGTGGCACCGCCGAGCACGAAATGGTTGCCGCCGCCGGTGCCGGTGTGGCGGCCGTCGAGCATGAATTTCTCGCTCATCAGCCGGGTCTCGCGCGCGACCGCATAGAGATGCGTCGTCTGCTCGACGAGCTGGCCCCAGCTCGATGCCGGCTGCACGTTGACCTCGATGACGCCGGGATCGGGCGTGACGCGCAAGACGCCCAGGCGCGGATCGCGCGGCGGCTCGTAGCCCTCGAAGATGATCTTCGTGCCGAGCGCCTTCGCTGTCCTTTCGACGGCGGCGACCAGGTCGAGATAGTCGTCGAGGGCCTCGACCGGCGGCATGAAGATGTAGAGGCGTCCGGCCCGCGGCTCGGCGCTGATGGCGGTCCGCACGACCAAGGTCGCCGACTTGAACGGCAGGGGCGTGGCGGTGCCGGCAGCGGCAGCAGCGGCGATGGCCTCGATGTCGTGGGAGCCGCTCGGCGTCGCATGTTCCTCGCCGTGGTCGGCGTGCTCGCCGGTCCGGTGCCAGCTCGGGTCGTCGTCGTCGGGCACTGCGCGCGGTCGAAGCGGCTCGAGCTCCTGGCTCGGATCGACCGGATGGATCGTTTCGATGTCGTCGTTGTCGATCCAGGGCAAGGAATCGAGCGGCAGCCGATAGCCGATCGGCGAATCGCCCGGGATCAGGTAGCAGCGGCTCTCCCGCAAATACCATGCGCTCGAACGCCAGGCGCCGCGTCTGCGCTCGTCGCGCTTGACCGGCAAGGCGTAGCCGATCGGGCGATCGATGCCGGCTTCGAAGAGGCGGCGCAAGCGGGCCCGCTCCAGCGGATCGGCCAGCCGCGAATCGGCCGGGTCGACGTTGCCGGGCAATCTGCCTTCGCGCCAGCGCAGATGCCAGGCGTCCTCGTATGCAGCGAAGACATTTCCGGCGTCGATGCCGAGCACCGCGGCCAGATGGCGAAGGAACGCCTGTGCGGTGTCGGCCGTCGCACCGAGGTCGAGGTGCTCGTCGGCGAAGAGGCCGGGGTGTTCCCAGATCGCGACGCCGTCCTTGCGCCAGAACAGGTTGAGCGACCAGCGCGGCAGCGGTTCGCCGGGGTACCACTTGCCCTGGCCGTAGTGGAGCAAGCCGCCCTGCCCGTAGCGGACGCGCAAATGCTCCATCAGCTCGACGCTGAGGAGCCGCTTGGTCGGGCCGAGCGCGTCGGTGTTCCACTCGCCGCCTTCGCGATCGTCGACCGACACGAAGGTCGGCTCGCCGCCTTGCGTCAACCGGACGTCGAGCCGCTCGAGGTCGGCATCGACCTGTGCGCCGAGCGTGTCGATGGCGCTCCACTGCGCGTCGCTGTACGGCAGGGTGACGCGCGGCGCCTCCCAGATCCGCCGCACCGACATGTGGTGCTCGAAGGTCGACTCGCAGGCCTCGATCTCGCCGCTGATCGGCGCCGCAGAGGACGGCTCCGGGGAGCAGGCGAGCGGGATGTGGCCCTCGCCGGCATAGAGGCCCGAGGTCGGGTCGAGGCCGATCCAGCCAGCCCCCGGCAGGTAGACCTCGCACCAGGCGTGCAGGTCGGTGAAATCGACCTCGGTGCCGCTCGGGCCGTCGAGCGACTTGACGTCGCTCTTCAGCTGGATGAGATAGCCCGAGACGAAGCGCGCGGCCAGGCCGAGGTGGCGCAGCAACTGGACCAGCAGCCAGCCGCTGTCGCGACACGAGCCGCTGCGGTTGACCAGCGTTTCCTCGGGCGCCTGCACACCCGCTTCCATGCGGATCAGGTAGGCGATGTCGTGCTGGAGGCGCTGGTTGACGGCCATCAGGAAGCCGCTCGTCGGCCGCTCGGTGGTGTCGATACCGGCCAGGTAGGCGGCGAAGGCCGGCGTCGCCGGCGCCTTGATCAGATAGGGGGCCAGCTCGACCCGCAGTTGCGCCTCGTAGTCGAACGGAAAGGTCTCGGCGCTCGGTTCGAGAAAGAAATCGAAGGGGTTCATGACCGCCATCTCGGCGACCAGGTCGACCTCGACGCGGAAGTGCGCAGTCGGCTCCGGAAACACCAGCCGGGCCAGATAGTTCGACTGCGGGTCCTGCTGCCAGTTGACGAAATGCTTGATCGGCTCGACCCGCATGGAGTAGCTGAGGATCCGGGTCCGCGAGTGCGGCGCCGGGCGCAGCCGGACGACCTGCGGACCGAGCTGGATCGGCCGGTCGTAGCGGTAATGCGTGACGTGGTTGAGGGCGACGTGGATCGACATCGGCTTTCTTCTGCTTTCGGCTAAGGCGCGACCGGGACCAGGAAGTCGCGGCTGATGCCGGCACCCAGCGCGTTGACGCGTTCGAGGAATTGGGTCAGGTACGCATGCAGGCCGGTCGCCAGGATTTCATCGATCCGGCCGTACTGCAGGTCGGCGTCGATGCGGCCGGCCAGGCGCAACGTATCGCCTGATTGCTCGTTGGCAACCCGGCGCAGATTCGAGACGACCTCGTGCATGCATGCAGCCAGCGAGCGCGGCATGTCCTGACGCAGGATCAGCAGCTCGGCGACTTTTTCCGGCCGGATCACGTTGCGATAGACCTTGCGGTAGACCTCGAAGCCCGAGACCGATCGCAGCACCGCCGACCAGTGATAGAAGTCGAATTCGACATCCTTGCCGTCACCGGCCGTCCCTTCCGCAGCCGGCGGTTGCGTCTGGCCTTGCGATTGCGATTGCGATTGCGATTGCGATTGGGACGCCGATTGCGATTGTCCTGGCGACTGGGACTGCGATTGCGCCGGCCGCTCGAGCGGCGGCCACTCGCGCGCCTCCGCGCCGTTGGCGAAGCCGAGCCGTTCCGGATTGGCGGAGTGGAACTTGACGTCGAGCAGGCGCGCCGTGTTGTCGGCGCGCTCGAGGAAGCTGCCGATGCGCAGGAAGTGAAAGGCCTGGTCCTGCAGCATCGTTCCGACGGTGACGCCGCGCGAGAGATGCGACCTGAACTTGACCCATTCGAAGGCGGTGCCGGGGCTGCGCTCGAACGCGTCGCCGGCGACCATGCGCTCGAACTCGAGCCAGGTCTGGTTCTGCGTTTCCCACACCTCGGTGGTCAGCGTGCCGCGCACGGCGCGGGCGTTCTCGCGCGCCGCCATCAGACAGCTGCGGATCGACGAGGCGTTGCCGGCATCGCTGACCATGTAGTCCATCACGCTCTTCGGCGTCACCGCGCCGTGCCGCTTCGCGAAGTCGCCGCTCAGCTCGCTGATGCTGAGCAGGCCGCGCCAGCCCTGCTCGGCCGCTTCTTCCGACTGCGGCAGCAGCGACATTTGGTAATTGACATCGAGCATGCGCGCCGTGTTCTCGGCGCGCTCCATGTAGCGCGCCATCCAGAACAAATGATCGGCCGTTCTAGACAGCATCGACTGGCCGGCCGCCGGGCCGCCCCAACGCCGGCCGCGCCCCCTCGGGGGGCAGCGAACGGAGAGAGCGTGGGGGCTTCATCCTAGGCCCGCTCGGCCGCCCGAAGGGTCTCGCACACGCCCTCGGGGGGCAGTGAGCAAAGAGAGCGTGGAGGCACCATCAGTTCTCGAGGATCCAGGTGTCTTTGGTGCCGCCGCCTTGCGACGAATTGACGACGAGCGAGCCGTCCTTGAGGGCAACCCGCGTCAGGCCGCCGGGCACCATCTGC
>JALYXU010000258.1 GCA_030946925.1 Pseudomonadota bacterium | reverse complement strand
CTGTTGCAGCGGTACTGAGGCGCCCAGGGATGCTGCAGGACATCGCCGATCGCCTCGGCGTCCAGCTCGACCGTGAAACCAGAGAGAAGGTTGCGGACGAGCAACTGCGGATGGTCTGGTCGCACGCCACCGTGGCGACCCTCATCGCTTCCGCATTTGCGGTCATTGCGGCGTACCACCTGGTGGGCGTGGTAGCGGTGGGACTCATTCAATTCTGGATTACGTTGAAACTCGTCGTCGCTGCGTTGCGCGTGACGCAGGCTCGAACCTTCGCCCGCCGCGGCCAACCGGGGGGCAAATTCTGGAGGCTGAGCACCTACTGGCTCCTGGCCGTGGACGGCAGCGCGTGGGGCGTGGCTGGGTTTTGGCTCATGGGGACAAGCATCGACACCGCTTCCTTGGCCACGGCCAGCCTGTGCTGCGTGGCCTGCGTGGCCACCTTCGGATTTCAGGTCAATCGGATCGCGACTGCAGCGTATGTGGGCCCGATCGTCCTGTCGATGTTGCTGGGGATGCTGATGCGTGCCGACTCGTTCGGCATCTACGGCGCGATCGGCTTGAGCCTGTTCATGGTCCAGGTCTTGATCACGGCAAAGAACTCGCAGTCCAAGCTTTCCGAAGTCTTCCTGTTGCGTATTCACACCGCCCACATCTCGGCCGAAAGAGCGCAAGCCCTCGAGCTCGCGCAACGCCAGTCCGCGGCAAAGAGCCAGTTCCTCGGCACGGTGAGCCATGAGCTGCGCACGCCGATCCACGGGATGCTTGGCGTCGCCAGACTCGTCCACGTGGAATCCGCTGACGTGCTCATCAAGAAGCGCATGGAGCTTATCGAGGCATCGGGCACCCATCTCCTGGGCCTCGTGACAGACCTGATCGACGTGTCCCGGGTCGAGTCCGGGCAGATGCGAATCCAACAGATTCCGTTCGATCTCCGTATCGAGATCGAAAGAGTTGCCGACATTTACGCCTTGCGGGCGGCGGAGAAGGGCTTGGCCTTCACGCTGGATAGTGAAGTCGAGAGCGCCACATGGGTCATCGGCGACCCCGCACGGTTACGCCAGGTGCTGCATAACCTGCTAGGCAACGCCATCAAGTTCACGCAGAAGGGCTGGATTCATCTAATGGTCCGGTCCGCCGGAGAGCCCGGCGAGATTCACTTCGAAGTCCGGGACACCGGTATCGGCATCAGCGATGAGGACCAGCGCGTCGTCTTCCAGGCCTTCCAGCAAGTCGGGGCAGCGGAAGGGCGCCGACACGGAACCGGCCTTGGTTTGACGATCGCCCACGAGATCGCGCATCTGCTCGGAGGCGGCATCACGCTGACGAGCAGGCCGGGCTTTGGTTCGGTCTTCGACTTCTGGATCCGATTCGAGCAAATCGACGAGCCGCGCTTCGAGAGCCGCAAAGCCGATCTCCTGGCTGTCGACGGCGTGGACGTCTGCGCGCGAATCCTGCTCGTGGAGGACAACGACGTCAACGCGCTGGTTGCCGGTGCCATGCTGGCGAATCAGGGCCACCAGGTCGAACACGTGTCGGATGGCGTCGAAGCGGTCAAGCGAGCCCTTCGCGAGATTGATCGCCCCGATCTCATCCTCATGGATTGCATGATGCCAACGATGGATGGATTCGATGCGACGCGCTCCATACGCGCACAGGAGGTCGCGATGGCATTGCCCAGGCTGCCGATCATTGCGCTTTCGGCAATCATCGACGAGGACACCGGCCGGGCGACTCTGGACGCCGGCATGGATGACTCGCTCGGCAAGCCCTTCACAAACGACCAGCTACGGCGGGTCATGCGCCCATGGCTTGCGCTGCGGGAGAGCGAGCGCCAGGGGTCCTTGCAGGGATTGCCCCGGCAAAGCTCAATTCACCAAGGCACTCGCGCGGGCTAATCCACGGATGTCGGCGCCGGACGTCTTCGCGCTCCGAGCCATCGCATCCCAATGGATGGGGGGTTGAAAGCGTCGCACCGGATCGCGGGCAGGCAGCGCGGGCTGCCTGGAAAACAATTGGATGTCGGGGTGGGCCGTGTCTACCATGAAGTCGTAGAGCGGATGCTTTTCGTCCCGCCAACGGCTCTCTGCGCCCGTCACGTTGAACGTCAGCACCTGATGCTGCAGGCGCCCGACGTGCAACATCGACCGCGTGTGGCCATCCTCGAAAATATTCGTGAAGCCAAGGCGCTTGTACTGACGCACGAATGCCTCGCTTCGCGCACAAATCACCATCCAGCGAACCTGAGTGGCAAGGCAGAACAGATAGCTGGCCTTCATCAACACAACCTTCACGAGGGGGTCAGCCCCGGCCACTGCCGACAATCTCGTGATTTCCGCTCTTGTGTCGTTGCGCATGGCTTCCGGCACGCTGACGCTGTGTTCGATCAGAAGCGGGCCGCCGGCGTTGGTCTGGAAGCGCGCAGTCCCCACCGCGCTGCCAGTTGCCTTATCGACGCATAGGACGACAAAGGTATGTTCGTCTGCGTCGAGCAGGTCCGGCTCTAAAAGCATCGTGCGCAGATGCGGAAGGTGATGGCCGTACGATTGGGCACGTACCCGACAGGCGGCTTGAAGATCCTGGCGTGTGCTGGCCATTCGAACTTCGAAGCTGAGAGATTGGGTGTGCACTGGGATATCCCCTTGATCGCTGCTGAACTCGATCGTCGAAGCAAAAAACAACGGAACTGCGACCGGCAGATGATGACCTGCAACTGCCGTAGCTTACGCCTCCCTCAATCGTCGGCGCGCGGCTTTGCGCGCGATCGATGTTGACAGCGCGCGCGATCGTCGCGCGGATTGCGGACCACCTCGCCAGCGACGACGTGCCGCGTCGGCCAGCCCAGGAGCGCACTCGAGCGCTCAATCGTGCACTGGTCTGCGGCGTCCTGGCCTTCCTGTGGCTCGTCCAGATTCACTGGGTCCAACGCGAGTCGATTCCACTTTTGACGCTCGGTTTGACCATCGCCTACGGTCTGACAAGCGCTGCATACGGATACCTGCTCCTACGCAGACCCGACATCGGCGCAACGCTGCTCTACGCCTTCGTCATAGCCGATCCGATTGCGCTCGTCTCCGGACTGATAAACGACCCGCAGATGTTTGCGTTGCTGAACCCATTCCTGCTCACGGTCATTGTCGGAACAGGCATCCGCTACGGCCTGAGGACCATGTACCTGGCCTGGATTGCGACGTTGGTCGCGTTGCTTCCGATGCTCAGCGGTGATTCATGGCGGACCAGTTTCGACCTGACGCTCTCCTTTGTTCTGATGCTGGCCTTGGTGCCGCTGTTTTTCTCCTCGCTTGTGCGCCAGATTCACAATGTCAGAGCCATCGAGACTGAACGCGCTCGCCTCAATGCGATGAACGAAGCCGTGGCCGCACGCAGCGCATTCCTTTCAAAGGTAAGCCACGAGCTCCGCTCGCCGTTGCAAGGCATGGTTTCCGCTCTCGACCTGTTCGAGCTGCGACACGGCAATGCCAGCTTGGACGACGTCGAGTTGATCGCGCGAATGCGGCGTTCGTCCCTGCTCCTCAACACTCAGCTGCGCGACTTGCTGACGCTTGCGAAGGGCGAGGTCGGCCGCCTCGCGATGCATCCGGAGCCTTTGGAGGTCAATTCGCTGGTGGATGCGATGGCCGATGGCGTGCGCGAGCTTGCCATCGCCAAGGGCCTGGAGCTCGTCCTCGACCTGCCGGCGAACCCGGTGTTCGTGGTCGCCGATGGAGCACGCATCGACCAGGTCTTGACCAACTTAGTCACCAACTCGATCCGCTATACCGATAAGGGGCAGGTCCGCATCTCTTTCACGGGCCACCATTCGACAACAAAGTGTCTGCGCTTCGCAATTGCAGACACCGGCCCGGGCATCCCTCAGGACGTTTTGCCGGTGCTTCTCGCGCCCGACAAAATGATGACCGGCGTTGCCCGGCGAGGCGAAGGCTCGGGCATCGGTCTGGCCGTCGTTCGAACGCTGGTCGATCATCTGGGCGGCACGATCGCCGTGACCAGCGGCCCGGGGCTCGGGACGACATTCACGCTGGAGATTCCGGCCGAGGCCACGGACGGTGAGGAGTGCGAGGACACGGAGCCAGGCGAGCCAACCGGGAGGGTCCTGGTCATCGACGATCAGGAAGATATCCTCGATGCGTTGATCGGTGTCGTGGACGAGCTCGGCTATGAATGCGATAGGGCGTCATCCGCCGCGATCGGCGCCAACCTGCTGGCGGCGCGAACCTACGATGCGGTGCTGTTCGATATCGACATGCCGACCAAGAGCGGCGACCAGCTCGCCGCCGAGACGCGTCGTGGCAACGGCCCGAACCGCGACTCCCGATTTGTCGCCATGAGTGCCGCCGAGCCCAGCGACGAGGTGAGAAGTCACTTCCACACCTGCTTGGCGAAGCCTATCGACCGGGCAACGCTGCGCCAGGCTCTGATCGGCGTCGCTTATTTCTCCAGACCCAGCCAGCCCGCCCTATGGTCGGAGACGGAATGATCGCGCCGGCGGCGTCCCGTTCAGTCCTGCGGGACCTCATGCAGCACCGGATCACGGCGAGCCAACAGAGTCCCTTGGTGCGACATCTGGCTCACCGCGAGGACGGCCTGCGTCCGGGACGACACGTTGAGAGCGCGCAGCACCGCGGCAACATGGTCCTTGATCGTTTCGACGGACAGGTTCAGCTCGCGGGCAATGAGCTTGTTCGATTGGCCGCGCAACAGCAGACCCAGGACCTCGGTCTGACGTGGCGTCAGGCGAAACGACTCCAGGCTCGGCACCGCAGCGCCAGAACCGACGCGGTACCCCCGCGCGCCCCCACCGGTCCCACTCGGATCACCGAGCTCGCTCGTCCCGGTGGAGCGCATCGCCAAAGGCGGTACGTAGATGCCTCCGGACATCACCATGTCCAAGGCCTCGCAGAGCAGCTCGTTGCTTGCTCGCTTCGGCACGAAACCCATGGCGCCGAGTTCGATCGCGCGAAGGATGTCGGTGCTGCGATCGGACGCAGAGACCACGACGATCGACAACCCCGGGTAGGCCTCGCGCAGTTCGACGAGCAGGTCGAAGCCATCGGCGTCACCCAGACTGAGATCCAGGAGCGCGAGGTCGAAACTCGAGTCGGCGGCAAGGATCTGCCTCGCTTCCCGCGCCGTTCTTGCACTTTGCAGCTCGACATCGGTGCGCAGGCCCTGAATCACCGTCTGCAGAGCGGCCAAGATCAGCGGGTGGTCGTCGATCAGCAAGGTCTTCATCGAGTTCTCCTAATTGACGCGGCTGACCAGAACGTTGCGCAGGCTCGGTGGCGAGGCGATCGGAGCACCCCGGCCGCTCCTGCCTTGCACCGTGTGCCAGGGCGGACTCGTGCGCGCCGTGCCGCTGACAGCGAGGACCGCTTGGGTGCGCGAGTTGACATTGAGCGTGCGGAGCACGGCCGTCACGTGATCCTTGATGGTTTCGACCGACAGGTTCAAGGCGCGTGCCATCAACTTGTTCGAGTGGCCCTGCAACAAGAGAGTCAGGACGTCGTGCTGACGAGGGGTCATGCCTCGGCCGGCGAATGTCGGCAGCGACGCGGCTACCCTGCCCGGGATATCCGCATCGCAAGGGTTTTCGAAAGGTTGCACCGGGCCGGACTTGGTCGTGGCATCGCCCTCGCCGAGGACCATCAGCGGGACATAGATGTGGCCGGAGGCCACGGTTCGCAGGGCCAAAAGCATTGCCTGGTCGCCACCTCGACGTGGCACGAAGGCAGCGGCCCCGAGTTCGATGGCACGAACAACGTCCGCTTTCGCCGTCCGGCCCGAGATGCCGATGATTCGCGCTGCCGGGTAGGAATGGCAGAGCTCGGCCAGCAGTGCAAAACCATCGCCGTCCGCGAGTTGAAGATCGAGGAAGATGAAGTCGAAGAGCTCGCCAGAGGCCATGGCCTCCCTGGCCGCGCCGGCCGTCTCGACCCTCGCCAGCTGCACGTCGCTGTCGAACATCAGCAGCTGGCTTTCGAACGCGGGACGGGCGGGGGACTGGTTCTCGATCAGGAGCGCCTTCATGAGCGGATTCCCCTTCTTCGCCGGTCGGCGTTCGTTAACTATTCACGGGCACAAGTTGCATAGTACGCAATTTAACGCATAAAGAGGTAGAAATCTTAGAGTGAATCATGCAATATCCGGAAATGATGGCGGCGCGACGGTGAACACCGGCCCAGGAGCGCTTGCAGAAACCGACCCCTTGCCGTTGGCAGTCCGCTGCGTCCGTGCCTTGCTCGAACGGCACGGGCTTCCCAAATATCGACAGTCGCCATGGCTCGCCGATGCCCTCGGGCTCTCGTACTCCCAGGCACATCGCCGTCTGAACGGCACGTCGATCTGGACATTGGAAGATCTCGCGCGCGTCGGCGCCTTGCTGGGCGAAAGCCTCGCCGACGTCGTCAAGTCGGCTCAGCAGTCCGCGGCCGTGCCGGCCGTCGCGCGATTCGGTGCGGCGACGTTCGACTGCCGGCTCTGGATCGGCGAACGGCTGGCCCATACGGTACCGAGCCAGGTGGTTGCCGTGAGCACCGGCAGCGGCTGGCAGGCGGTGCTTGCGAGCGACGCTCTGCAGCAGCCCGCCTACGCGATCGATCGCCTGGAAGCTTCGCCGAGCAAAGGGACTCGCAAGATCATCGCCGTCCTCGACGACGACCGAGACCTGACGAATTCAATGTGCGCCCACTTCGAAGCGAGCCATTACGACGCGCGGCCCTTCTACAAGACGGCCGACCTGGTGTCCAGCGCGAAGGTGCAGCGCTACGACGCGTTCGTGGTCGACTGGCTCGTCGGCGAAACCAGCACGCTGAAGCTCATTGCCGAGCTACGGGCTCAAGACAGTGCCTGTCCCATCATCGTCCTGACTGCGCAGGTCGTCTCCGGCATGGCCAAGGAGGACGAGATCGCCGATGCGGTCAAGCGGCACGACCTTCTCTTCAGCGAGAAGCCGGTGCGGATGCCGATCCTGTCGGCGATCCTCACGCGCGCCTTCGAATCGGTCCAGGCACGCCCTTCCTGAAGCGCGTTGCTGGCAGCGCCAGCACCGGTCAAGCCAATTTACCGTGACACTGCTTGTACTTCTTGCCGCTGCCACATGGACATGGGTCGTTGCGGCCGACCTTCGGCACGGCGCTGCCGCGTGCTGCGGTCATGCCGGCGGCGATGGCGCCCAATGTCGCGTCACTGGCCGAACCGGCTTCTTGCGAGACGCTGCCATCTTCGTTGGGGTGGGTGTAGGTCACATTGCTGATCTGCTCGGCCCGCTCTTCGATCGCCTCGGCGGCGCGCGCGACCTCTTCTTCAGACTGGATCCGCACCGTCATCAGCACCCGCGTCACGTCCATCTTCACCACGTCGAGCAATTGCGAGAAGAGCTCGAAGGCCTCGCGCTTGTATTCCTGCTTCGGATTTTTCTGCGCATAGCCGCGAAGGTGAATGCCCTGACGCAGATAGTCGAGCGCGGCCAGGTGTTCGCGCCAGTGCTGATCGATCGACTGCAGCAGGATCATGCGCATGAAGGGCGTGAACTGCTCTAGGCCGACGCGCTCCACCTTGGCATCGAACGCGACATCGGCTGCGTGCTTCACTTTCTCGACGATCTCGTCGTCAGTGACGGTGTCGCTCTTCTCGACCTCGGCGAGCAGCGGCACTTCAAGATGCCATTCCTCACGCAATGTCCTTTCGAGTCCAGGCAGATCCCACTGTTCCTCGACGCTCTCCTTGGGCACGCTGCTGCGTACGACGTCTTCCATCGTGCTGGCACGAAGATTGGCGATCTGCGCAGCCAACGTGCCGGCCTCGAGAATGTCGTTGCGCTGCTGATAGATGACCTTGCGCTGATCGTTGGCGACGTCGTCGTACTCGAGCAGCTGCTTTCTGACGTCGAAGTTGCGCGCCTCGACCTTGCGCTGCGCACCCTCGATCGAACGCGTGACGATGCCCGCTTCGATGGCCTCGCCGTCTGGCATCTTCAGCCGCTCCATGATCGCCCGGACGCGATCACCCGCGAAAATGCGCATCAACGAATCGTCGAGCGAAAGATAGAAACGCGACGACCCCGGATCGCCCTGGCGCCCGGAGCGCCCGCGCAGCTGGTTGTCGATCCGTCGCGACTCGTGCCGCTCGGTGGCGATGATGCGCAGGCCACCTTGGGCCTTCACCGCGTCGTGCAGGCCCTGCCATTCCTCGTGAAGCGTCCGCGCGCGGGCCACCTTTGCTTCGGCCGCAATCGCTGGATCGGCATCGATGATCTTGATCTGATTCTCGACGTTGCCACCGAGAACGATGTCGGTGCCCCGCCCTGCCATGTTGGTGGCGATGGTGATGACGCCGGGGCGGCCGGCCTGGGCGACGATCTCGGCTTCACGGGCGTGCTGCTTGGCGTTGAGCACGTTGTGAGGCAGCTTCGAATTGTCGAGCAAGCCGGAGATCAGCTCCGAGTTCTCGATCGACGTCGTTCCCACGAGCACCGGCTGGCCGCGGCCGTGGCAATCGGCGATGTCTTCGATGACGGCCTGAAACTTTTCCCGGTTGGTCTTGTAGACAAGGTCGAGCTCGTCCTTGCGGATGGTCGGCAGGTTCGGGGGGATGACGACCGTTTCCAGACCGTAGATTTCCTGGAACTCGTAGGCTTCGGTGTCGGCGGTGCCGGTCATGCCGGAAAGCTTTCCGTACATGCGGAAATAGTTCTGGAAGGTGATCGACGCGAGCGTCTGGTTCTCGCTCTGGATCGCCACCCGCTCCTTGGCCTCGACCGCCTGATGCAAACCGTCACTCCAGCGCCGCCCTGTCATCAGGCGACCCGTGAACTCATCGACGATGACGACCTCGCCACGTCCGTCCTCCCCCGGCTGCACCACGTAGTGCTGGTCGCGGTTGTAAAGGTGCCTGGCACGCAGCGCCGCGTACACGTGGTGCATCAGGGTGATGTTGGCCGGGTCGTAAAGGCTTGCTCCTTCGACCAGCAGGCCGGCCTCGCGCAGCAGCCGCTCGGCGTTCTCGTGGCCTTCTTCGGTGAGAAAGACCTGGTGCGTTTTCTCGTCGACGGTGAAGTCGCCGGGATCGATCACGCCTTCACCGGTGCGCAGGTCGAGCTCGCCGATCTGTTTTTTCAGATTGGGCACGACCGCGTCGATGCGGACATACATCTCGGTGTGGTCTTCGGCCTGGCCGCTGATGATGAGCGGGGTTCGGGCCTCGTCGATCAGGATCGAGTCGACCTCGTCGACGATTGCGTAGGCCAGGCCGCGGGCGACCCGGTCGCGGGTGTCCTGGACCATGTTGTCGCGCAGGTAATCGAAGCCGAACTCGTTGTTGGTGCCGTAGGTCACGTCGGCCGCATAGGCCGCCTGCTTTTCTTCACGCGCCATCTGCGGCGTGTTGACGCCGACGCTCAGGCCCAGGAAGGTGTAGAGCCGTCCCATCCACTCGGCATCGCGCCGGGCAAGATAGTCGTTGACGGTCACCAGGTGGACGCCTTTGCCCGTCAACGAATTGAGGTAGACCGGCAACGTCGCCATCAGCGTCTTGCCTTCGCCGGTGCGCATCTCCGCAATCTTGCCGTCGTTGAGTGCCATGCCGCCGATCAGCTGGACGTCGAAGTGACGCATCTTCAGCGTCCGCTTGCTGCCTTCCCGCACGGCGGCAAAGGCTTCCGGCAAAAGTGCATCCAACGATTCGCCACCGGCGACCCTGGACCGAAATTCGGGGGTTTTTGCCTGCAGCTCGGCGTCGCTCAGAGCCTCGAAAGACGGCTCGAGGGCATTGATCCGCTGCACGATCTGCCGATACTGCTTCAGCAGCCGATCGTTACGGCTGCCGAAGATCGAGGTTAAAAGCTTGGGCAACATGCAGGCGTCGAGGTTGGGGAAAGATGCGGCCACGAGCCCGGAAGCCGGGCTGGGGGCGGCCGCGTGGGTAGTGCTGGAAGCTCGATGGGAGGTGCGGCCACGCACTGCGAATGCAAGCCAGCGAGAGGGCGCGGCTCGGTACGCGAGGCGGCGAATTTTATCATTCGCCCCCGGCGCGCCTGCGGGCTGCGAGGCCTAGACTTTTGGCGATGCCTCACCGCCCTTCCTCCGTTCCGGCGGCTGTCACCCTTGCCGAGGCCATGCGCGACAGTCCACAGCTCGGGCGATTGTCCCAACGGCTGCGCACCTCGAAGGCAATGTTCGTTGCCATTTGGCCCCTGCTTCCGCCGGCCCTCACCTCGAGCCTGCGACCTGGTCCGATCGACGAGGAGGGGTGGTCGCTGCTCTGCGCCAACGCCGCCGTCGCCGCCAAGCTCCGCCAGTTGGTGCCACTCCTCGAAAGCCGCCTGCGCGACGCAGGCTATCCGGCCCCGATCGTTCGCATCAAGGTGCTGCCGGCTTGACTGCAGCGGCCGTGTCGGCGCCGCAAGCCTGTGCCGCGTTGAACCTTTCACCCCTCCGTCGACTCCGTCATCAACAACCAACCCCGCTGCCATGAACCGACGCCAACTCTCCGCCGCCCTGCTCGCATTCGGCGCGGGCCCCTCGTTGCTCACCCTGGGCGAGGCCAGAGCTCAAAGCGCCGAGCCGCAAGAGGGCCGTGACTACACCCGGCTCGATCCGCCTCAGCCGCAGACGGCCAGCGGCAAGATCGAAGTCCTCGAGTTCTTCACGTATGCCTGCCCCCACTGCAACGCCTTCGAGCCGCAGCTCGCGGCATGGGCTCGAGCCTTGCCGGCCGACGTCGCCTTCCGTCGCGTCCCGGTCGCCTTCATGTACAACGCCGAGAACTTCCAGCGCACCTATTACGCGCTCGAATCGATGGGAGCGGTCGACACGCTCCAGCAAAAGATATTCGCTGCCGTCCACGTCGAAAGGCAGAAGCTCGACAAGGTCGAAGACATTGCCGCCGTGGTGGCGAAGAACGGTGGTGACGCCGCCAAGTTCACAGCTGCGTTCAAGTCGTTCTCGGTCGCCACCGCGGTGTCGCGCGCCAAGAAGGCGGCCGCGGACTACCGGGTCGATTCGGTTCCCACGCTAGCCGTCAACGGGCGCTTCATCACCTCGCCGGCGCTGGCCGGGGGCACCGCCCAATCACTGGCGGTGGCGGACGCCTTGATCCGACGCGCGCGGAAGGCTTGAGCCAAGGGCGTGCACAGATGCGGCGGACTGGGCCGCAATGCGCTGGCGCCCTGCGATCGCTTCGAGTGGTGCCGGCTGTCCGAGTCGAACGGACGACCTTCCGCTTACAAGGCGGGTGCTCTACCAGCTGAGCTAAGCCGGCGCACGGGCTCTGCGCCCGAGGCGGCGGCAGTATAGGCCGCCACGCGACGATCTACTTGACCCGTTTCAGGGACGGACGCTTTGGCGGCGGTTCCGTCGCGGGCGGCTCGGGATCATCGCCCGACAGCGTGCTCCGCGGCGCCTTGACAGCGCCGTCCTCGCTGCGCGCGAGGCGCGGGCCGCGCGGAGCCAGGGGGCGGGCCGTGGCCCCGCCTTGGGTTGTGAGCGCGTGAGTCGTCGTCGAAGCGGGCGTGGCACCGGCCGGCATCGGGAACGCCATGCCCTGGCCGTTCTCCCGCGCATAAATGGCAATCACGTGATCGATCGGCACGACGATCTCCCGCGAACTGCCGCCGAAGCGCGCCTTGAACTCGATCGTTTCATTGCCAAGCTTCAAGGCACTGGTTGCCTCGAAGCCGACATTGAGGACGATCTCGCTGTTCTTGACGTATTCCTTAGGCACCCGCACCGTCTCGTCGACGAACACCGCGATGTACGGCGTGAAGCCGTTGTCCGTGCACCAGTCGTGCAGGGCCCGGACGAGGTAGGGCCGGGTCGAGGTGCCCGCAGTGGCAGGGGCGATCGGCGTCGTCATTTCAGATGGCCAGGGACCATAGCTATTTGCGCATGACCTTTTCGGAGGGCGTGAGCGCCTCGATGTAGGCCGGCCGCGAGAAGATGCGCTCAGCGTACTTCAGCAGGGGCACCGCGTTCTTCGACATGTCGATGCCGTAATAGTCGAGCCGCCAGAGCAACGGCGCGATCGCCACGTCGAGCATCGAGAAGTCGTCGCCGAGCATGAACTTGTTCTTCAAAAAGATCGGCGCCAGCTGGGTCAGCCGATCGCGGATCTGCGAGCGCGCCTTCTCGAGCTGCTTGTCGGTGCCCTTCACGCCCCGACCTTCGAGCACATTGACATGGGCGAACAGCTCCTTCTCGAAGTTGAAGAGGAAGAGGCGCACGCGCGCACGCGCCACCGGATCGCCAGGCATCAGCTGCGGATGCGGAAAGCGCTCGTCGATGTACTCGTTGATGATGTGCGACTCGTACAGGATGAGATCGCGCTCGACCAGGATCGGCACTTCGTTGTACGGGTTCATCAGCGCGATGTCTTCCGGCTTCGCGAACAGGTCGACATCGCGGATCTCGAAGTCCATGCCTTTTTCGAACAGCACGAAGCGGCAGCGGTGCGAATAAGGATCGGTCGTTCCGGAATAAAGCACCATCATGATCGGGAAGCTCCAGGAGGATCAGGGAATGCAGGCGAAGAGGCCGGCCTTGCCGGGCCGGCCTCGCGATTGACTTGTGGCTAGCTGCCGGCCCGGCAGCGGCGGCTTACTCGACTGACTTCCAGTAGGCGGCGTTCAATCGCCAAGTGACCAGGATCAGCAGGCCGAGAAAGATCAGGACGCCGACGCCGATTCGGACGCGTTTGCCTTGCGAAGGCTCGCCCATCCACTGCAGGTAGGCGACCAGGTCACCGATCGTCTCGTCGTACTCGCGCGAGCTCATCGTTCCGGGCGTGATCTGCTCGAAGCCGGTGAAGCGCAGCTCCGGCTTGCCGCCTTCGTGCTCGCTCTTGGCTTCGCTGAAGACGGCCCGGCGCTCGCCTTGCAACTGCCACAGCACGTGCGGCATGGCGATATTGGGATAGACGAGGTTGTTCCAGCCGGTCGGCCTGGTGTCGTCGCGGTAGAAGGTGCGCCAGAGCGTGTAGAGATAGTCGGCGCCACCGCCTTTGCCCACCTCGGCTCGGGAGCGGGCGATCACGGAAAGATCGGGCGGGGTGGCGCCGAACCAGTCTTTCTGTTGGTTGGCGTCGGCCGTCACGTTCATGGTGTCGCCGACCTTGTCAGTGGCGAAGAGCAGGTTCTTCTTGATGTCGTCGTCGCTCAGACCGATGTCGTGCAAGCGGTTGTAGCGCATGTACGACGCCGAATGGCAGTTCAGGCAGTAGTTGACGAAGATCCGGGAGCCGTTTTGCAGCGCCGCCATATCGGTCATCTTGTCGCGCGGAAATGCGTCCCACGGATACCCTTCTTCAGCAGCAAGGGCAGGCAGCACGAAGCCGCAGGCAAGGAACAGGCTGAGCAGGAACTTTTTCATCGAGACACGGCGCCGCGGTCAGTGGTGGGCGAACGTCACGCGCTTGGGCACCGGCAGGAAGATGCCGAGACGGCTCCACCAAGGCATCAGGAGAAAGAAGCCGAAGTAGACCAGCGTTCCCAACTGCGAGACGTAGTTGCCGGCGGGCGACGGCGGCGTCGACCCCAGGTAGCCGAGGACGAGAAAGAACGCCACGAACACGCCATAGACGATCTTGTGCCAGCCCGGCCGGTAGCGAATCGATCGAACCGGGCAGCGGTCGAGCCAGGGGAGGAAGAACAGGATGATCACGGCGCCGCCCATGATCACGACGCCCCAGAACTTGGCGTCGAAGGTCTTGAGAACGAGCATCGCGCCGATGGCCAGAACCGCGACGATGATCTTGCCCTTGCCACTCAATCCGCCGCGCAGGATCGCCAGCGCGCCGGCGAGCCCGACTATCCCCACGAAGATGGTGACCATCACGTCGGTGGTGGCGCGAAGCATCGAGTAGAACGGCGTGAAGTACCAGACCGGCGCGATGTGCAGCGGTGTCTTCAACGGATTGGCCTCGACGAAGTTGTTGGGCTCCAGGAAGTAGCCGCCCCCCTCGGGCGCGAAGAACAGCGCGGCGCTGAAGACGAACAGGAACACCGCCACTGCGAACAGATCGTGAACGGTATAGAACGGGTGGAACGGGATGCCGTCCAAAGGCATGCCGGTCTTGTCGTTCGGCGTCGTCTTGATCTCGACGCCGTCGGGATTGTTCGAGCCCACTTCGTGCAGAGCGATCAGATGCGCGGCGACCAGCCCGAGCAGAACGAGCGGGACCGCGATGACGTGAAAGCTGAAAAAGCGATTCAGGGTCGCGTCGCCGACGACGTAGTCGCCGCGGATCAGCAGGGCCAAGTCGGGGCCGATGAAAGGCACCGCCGAGAACAGGTTGACGATCACCTGGGCACCCCAGTAGCTCATCTGCCCCCACGGCAGCAGGTAGCCCATGAATGCCTCGGCCATCAGGCAGAGGAAGATGAAACAGCCGAACAACCAGACCAGCTCGCGTGGCGTCCGGTAGCTGCCGTAGATCATGCCGCGGAACATGTGCAGATAGACGACGATGAAAAAGGCCGAGGCACCCGTCGAATGCATGTAGCGGATCAGCCATCCCCACGGCACGTCGCGCATGATGTACTCCACCGACGCGAACGCCTTGGCGGCATCGGGCTTGTAGTGCATCACGAGGAAAATGCCGGTGACGATCTGGATCACCAGGACCAACATCGCAAGCGAGCCGAACACGTACCAGAAATTGAAGTTCTTCGGCGCGTAGTACTGCGCCATATGCTCGTTGTAGAGCTTGCTGAGCGGGAATCGGTTGTCGACCCAGGTCAGCAGCTTCTTGCCGCCGCCGGCACCCGCCGGCGCAGTCTGGAACTCAGCCATTCGTTGGATTCCTCAAGGCGCGTTGCGCTCAGGCTTTCTTGTCTTCGCCGATCAGCAAGCGGCTGTCGGACAGGTACATGTGAGGTGGCACTTCCAGGTTGTCTGGCGCCGGCTTGTCCTTGAACACCCGACCGGACATGTCGAAGGTGGAGCCGTGGCAAGGACAAAGGAAGCCGCCCTCCCAGTCGTTGGGCAATGAGGCCTGCGGCCCGGGCGCGAACTTGTCGCTCGGCGAGCAGCCGAGGTGGGTGCAAATGCCGACGACGACGAGGTATTCGGGCTTGATCGAACGCCAGTCGTTTTGCGCATATCTGGGCGTGGCAGCAAAGTTGGTGCGCTCGGACTTCGGGTCGGCCAGCTCCTTGTCGAGCTTCGGCAGCTCGGCCAGTTGCTGGCTCGTTCGCCGCACGATCCAGACCGGTTTGCCGCGCCAGCCGACCGTCATCTTCTCGCCAGGTTTGAGGCCGCTGATATCGGCCTCGACCGCGGCACCGGCGGCACGCGCCCGTTCGGAGGGCTCGAAACTGTCGACGAATGGCACCGCCAGAAAACCGGCGCCGACGGCCCCCGCACAGCCGGAAGCGATGATCCAGGTGCGCTTGCCACCATCGATCTTCTGGTCACTCATGCTCATCCTACGAAAACCTGCGAAGAGCCTCGAACGAGACCGGGGAAGTCAACCCAGAATTCTAGCGGACCTGTCAAGGCGAGCCAGAGACGGCTCGCCGGGCAGCACCGAGCCTTGACTTCCGGACGGCACCGGGAATACTTCCTGAACGCGAGGGGAGAAGCGGCATGGCACTGATGACCGAGTTCAAGGAGTTTGCCGCCAAGGGCAACGTCGTCGACCTGGCGGTCGGCGTCATCATTGGTGCCGCGTTCGCCAAGATCGTCGACTCGCTCGTCAAGGATCTGATCATGCCGGTGCTTGGCCTCGTCACCGGCGGCCTCGATTTTTCCAGCCACTTCATCGCTCTCGCCCGGCCACCTGCCGGCTACAGCGGGCCCATGACCTACGACGCGTTGAGCAAGGCCGGCGTGCCCCTGTTCGCTTATGGAAACTTCCTGACGGTTGCGCTCAATTTCCTGATTCTCGCGTTCATCATTTTCATGATGATCCGGCAGATCAATCGCCTCCGCCGCACCCCGGCGCCAGCACTGACGACGCCCGAAGACACAGTGCTGCTGCGCGAGATCCGCGATTCGCTGCGCCGCTGAGCCCGCGGATCAGGGCCTGCCGTCACTCAGGGAGCGTGACGCAGTGCCGCGACCCGGCCGGGTTTTGGCGCGATACTGGAAGGCATTTGCCGTTGGGGAGCCGCGCCTGCCCTGCCGGCTGTTGCGCCTCGTGCCAAGGAGCTCGTGTCCAGGATGAACCCTCCGCACCCGCCCGTTCGTCGTCCGTGAGACGGCTGTCGATTGCGATCGTGAGCCGGGTCTGGCCCTGAGATGAATCCGATCGAACCCAGCGTGCAAGCCGCGCTCGACGCGGCGATGAGCTTGATCCGGGCTGCGGCTTCGGCAGCCGCGATGCGGGTCGTCGAAACCTTCACGGCGCAGTCCCAGAGCGCAGCCAAGCTCAGCGAGCGCGACCAGATCATCGTCACGCAACAGGAGCTGCGACGAAACCTCGGCACCTTCCAGAGCACGCTGCACGCGGCGCTGCGCGAGCGGGTTGCCAAGGAGCTCGCCCCGCGCAGCGACGCCAAGCGCAAGCTCGAGTCGGCCGACTGGGAAACGCTCAGCCTCGTCGACGACCGCGAAGTCGAGGAGCGCATGAACTACGTGCGCCTCGGTCAACTGATCTCGCACGAGTGCGAAGCTCAGCTGCGCGACCTGGCTGCCTACATGGGCGCCCTGCTCAACCTGGGCCAGGCCGACGACGAACGCAATCCGCTGCGCGCCGAGATCGTCGGCGCAGCGCTCAATCGCGGCATCGAGTCGGTGTCGGGCGAGCGCGAGAGTCGGCGCATCCTCGCCCGCGAGCTCGGCCCGGCGATGGCGCAGGTGATGCCGGAGTGCTACAACGACATCCTGCTGATGCTGCAGCAGCGCGGCATCCGCCCGGTCAACCTGACCGTTCGCCAGGTCGAGGGGCCAGGCAACCAGATCTTCGGTGCCGGTTCCGGCTATGCCCTGCCGCGCGACGGCCGCAACTCGACGCGCAGCGGTTATGGCGACCTCGATCCGGGATCGGGCACGGGCGACCTCGATTTGCTGGCTGCACACCGCCGCGCCCTGGCAACGGCATTTCCTGATCAACCGGCACCATCCGACAGCATTCGCGACGCCGCGCCCGCGCCACGCGGTGGTGGCTCGCGAAACCGCGCCAATGCCGCTGCCGACCAGCAATTGATGACCTTGCTCCGCCGACTCACCGCCGTGTCCAGCCAGCCCGGCAATCTCGAGGCATCGGCGTTTCTCGGCGCCACCCGGGGCGGGGGCGGCCATGCGGCGATGTCCCGCATTGCAGCTGGCGGCCCCGGCTTTGGTGGCAGCAGCGCCGTCGACCGCACCGGGGCCGGCCGTGGCATGCCCGGTTTTCGCAACACCGGTTCTGCCGGCGCGGGCATCTCGCCGAGCGGCGATTCGGGCGGCAGCGGCCGCGCCGCCCTGAGCGCCGATTCCTCCCGCGGCGCGCCGAACAGCGGCGGCTCGGCGGCCCCGGGCAGCCAGTACAACGACGGCCTGACCGGGCTGATGGCCGTCAACCTGATCCGGGCGCATCGCGAGGAGCTGATCCAGGCGTCGAGCGGCAAGCTGGATCACATGGTCATCGACGTCGTCGGCAGCCTGTTCGATCAGATCCTCTCCGATTCCCGGGTGTCGCCGCAGATGGCGCGCGAAATCGCCAGGCTGCAGCTGCCGGTGCTCCGGGTCGCCCTGAACGACGCGACCTTCTTCTCGACGCGCCGTCATCCGGTGCGTCGCTTCATCAATCGGATCGCCTCGCTGGCGAACGCATTCGACGACTTCAACGACGGCCCGGGCGCCGAGTTCTTGCTGCGCGTGCGCAAGCTCGTCGACGAGATCATCGAGGGCGACTTCGACCAGATCGAGCTTTATGCGTCGAAGCTCGCCGAGCTCGAGTCCTTCATCGCCCGGCAGACCGAGGGCGAGGTCGAAAAGAGCGGCGCAGTCAGCACACTCGAGGCCAAGGAGTCCGAGCTGCGCATCCAGCAGCGCTACATGCTGCAGTTGCAGACGGCGTTGACGCCACTCAATCTGCCGCAGTACCTGCAGGCGTTCCTGGCCCACGTCTGGAGCCAGGCCCTGGTGCTCGCGGCCCGGCGCGACGGACCCGAGTCGGACCGGTCCAAGCGCTACCGGCGCGTCGGCACCGATCTTGTGATGAGCGTGCAGCCGAAGGGCTCGCCGATGTTTCGCAAGAAGTTCCTGATGCAGCTGCCGCCGCTCATGAGAGATCTCAACGAAGGCATGAAGCTGATCGGCTGGCCGGAGGCAGCGCAGAAGGAATTCTTCGGCAAGCTGCTGCCGGCGCACGCCGAGTCGCTCAAGGGACAGCCGCAGTCCGAGCTCGACCACAACATGATGGTCAAGCAGCTGGACAGCGTGTTCGCCATCCCGGTTCCGCTCGGCGAACACTTCTCGCGAAGCGAACCGGTGCCGGAGGTCGCGCCGGAGGTCATGGAGCGCCGCTTCACCGAAGCCGAGGCCAAGCAGGTGGGCCTGGTCGCCGAGACGGCCGTCGACTGGAGCAACGAGGTCGATGCGAGCGCGGTCGACATCGATCTCGGCGGCGTGCCGCAACCGGCCGAGCCGGCGACGCCGTCGATGGCCGCGGCGATTCATCCCGAGGCCGAGGCCCAGCTCGGCCCCACCACCTCGGAATCCGGCGAAGCCGGCGAGCCGACGCAGGGCCCCCAGCTGATCGACCACATCAAGCTCGGCTTCGCCTATCAGATGCATCTGAAGGACGAGTGGCAGAAGGTGCGCCTCGCCCACGTCAGCTCGGGACGCAGCTTCTTCGTCTTCACCCGAGGCGGCAAACATCAGGAAACGATCTCGATGACCTCCCGGATGCTTGCGCGCATGTGCGAGACCGGCAGGTTCCGGGCCGTCGAAAGCGCGTATCTGATGGAGCGGGCGACGGTGCGGGCCAGGAAGCAGCTGGCCGAGCTGAAGGCGCCGACCCGGCACTGAGCCTCGAGCCGCGGCCGGTCGGACCGAGCCGACGAGGCAGCAGGGTCCCGCGCAGGTGAACCCGGCGCGCCTGCTCAGCTCGCCGCCGACAGCGCGCGCGCCATCCGCACCGCGGCGCACAGGCTCGACGGATCGGCCTGGCCGCGCCCGGCAATGTCGAACGCGGTGCCGTGATCAGGACTGGTGCGGACGAACGGCAGCCCGAGCGTGACGTTGACGCCGTCTGCAACGCCGAGATACTTGACCGGAATCAGGCCGTGGTCGTGCGTCATCGCCACCACGACGTCGAACTCGCCCGGATGGCCGGGCGCGTCGCGGGCCCGCATGAAGACCGTGTCGGGTGCGTACGGCCCGCTCGCATCGATGCCTTCGGCGCGTGCCGCGGCGATCGCCGGGGCGATGATCCTCAGTTCCTCGTCGCCGAACAGGCCACCTTCGCCGGCATGCGGGTTGAGCCCGGCAACGGCGATCCGAGGCGCAGCCAGCTCCGGCACGGCACTGCGCCGCGCGATGCGGATCGTCTCGAGCACGGCCTCGAAGGTGACGGCGTCGAGGGCATTGCGCAGCGATGCATGAATCGTGACGAGGACGACCCGCAGCTCGTTGTTTGCCAACATCATGCGCACCGCTGGCGCCTGACCGTCTCGTGCCGCCAGCGCCTGCAGCATTTCGGTGTGACCGGGATAGCCGATCCCCGCCGCTGCCCAGGCCGCCTTGTGAATCGGCGCGGTCACGATCGCCGCGGCCAGGCCTCTGGCGACCAGCGCGACTGCCTGCTCGATGCAGGCTGCAGCGGCGGCGCCGGCACGGGCGTCGATGCGGCCGATTGGGGCGTCGAGCAGCCCAGGCGGAAGACCGCTCGCCTGCAGGACAGGCAGGCAGTTTCGTGGCACTGCCCAGGCATCTGCCGGCGATTCGATCGAGGCGACCGCAAGCAGGCTGCCGATCGACGTCGCCGCCCGGCGCAGCACCGCCACGTCGCCGACGACAAAGGCGCCGCGACCGTCACTCTCGGCGTACAGCCGGGCGACGATCTCCGGGCCGATGCCGCAGGCATCGCCCATCGTGATCGCGAGCGGGGGCCGGTTCGATGAAGCCACGCAGGATTGTCGCCGCGGCCGCCGCCCGATAATGGGCCGGCAACCCGCGACCAATGCGCAAGGCCTGGCTCCTTTTCTCGCAAACCGTGACCATCGCGGTGGCGTTGCTGTTCGTCGTCGCAACGCTGAAGCCCGAGTGGCTCAACCGCGGTCACGGTGGACCGGTGGCGGCGCTTTCGGACGCGCCCTCGGTGCGGTCGGAGCCGTCGATCGTGCCGCTGCCGCCGCCGGTCCGAAACGTCTCGCTGCTCGGCCCGGTCGCCGGCGTCACCAGTTACAGCGCCGCCGCCAAGCGGGCCTCGCCGGCGGTGGTGAGCATCACCGCGAGCCACGGCTCGGCGCAGCGACCGCGCGGCGAAGACCCGATGCGTTTCTTCTTCGGAGACCGGGCCCGGCAGCGGCCCGAGGAGCGCCAGGTCGGCCTCGGCTCGGGCGTCATCGTCTCGCCGGCCGGCTATCTGCTGACGAACAACCACGTCGTCGACGGCGCCGACGACATCGAGGTGACGCTCGGCGACGGCCGCAGTGCCAAGGCGCACACCATCGGCAGCGACCCCGAATCGGACATCGCGGTGCTGAAGATCGATCTCGACAAGCTGCCCGTGATTGCCTTCGGCGATGTCGACCGGCTCGAGGTCGGCGACATCGTGCTAGCGATCGGCAATCCGTTCGGTGTCGGCCAGACCGTCACGTCGGGGATCGTCAGCGCCCTCGGCCGCAACTCGCTCGGCATCAACATCTTCGAAAATTTCATCCAGACCGACGCCGCCATCAACCCGGGCAACTCAGGCGGCGCGCTGGTCGACGTCAATGGCAACCTGCTCGGCATCAACACGGCCATCTACTCGCGCAGCGGCGGCAGTCTGGGCATCGGTTTCGCGATCCCGGTCAGCACCGCCCGCCAGGTCATGGACGGCCTGATCAAGGACGGCCAGGTGACGCGCGGCTGGATCGGCGTCGAACCGCGCGACCTCACGCCGGAGATCGCGAGAACCCTCGACCTGTCGGTCACGCAGGGTGTGCTGATCACCGGGGTCGTCCAGGCCGGGCCGGCCAGCGTCGGCGGCCTGCGTCCCGGCGACGTCGTGCTGAAAATCGCCGGCACGCCCGTCACGACCACGCCGCAGCTGCTCAACGCGGTGGCGGCGTTGAAGCCGCGAGAGGCGGCGACGATCAGCGTCCGCCGCGGCGACAACGCCCTGGATGTGAAGGTGGTGGTGGCGCAGCGGCCGCGCTCTCGGTCGGCATCGGTCGATCGCTGAGCCCTTCGCCGGCCGCCACCGCGTTCTACCACTGGTTCCAGCCGGCGCCGATCAGGGCGGCGCTTGTTTCTCGATCGGCGCCTGGGTGTGCTTGATGAAGATCCGTGCTGCCCAGATGCCGACTTCGTACAGCAGCACCATCGGAATCGCCAGGGCCAGCTGCGAGACGATGTCGGGCGGCGTCAGAACCGCGGCGACGATGAACGCGACGACGATGAAGTAGCTCCGGAATGCCTTCAGCCGCTCGATGCTGACCAAGCCGATGCGGGCCAGCACGACGACGACGATCGGCACCTCGAACGCGGCGCCGAAGGCGATGAACATGGTCATGACGAAGCTCAGATAGGCCTCGATGTCGGGCATCGCCGAGACGCTCTTCGGCGCGAATGTCTGGATGAAGGTGAAGACCTTGCCGAAGACGAAGAAGTAGCAGAACGCGACGCCGGCGAAAAACAGCAGCGTGCTCGAAACAACCAACGGCAAAACCAGCTTTTTCTCGTGCGTGTAGAGGCCGGGGGCGACGAACGCCCAGACCTGGTACAGGACCACCGGCAAGGCCATCAGAAAGCCGGCCATCAGCGTGATCTTCAGCGGCACCAGAAACGGCGAGATGACGTTGGTTGCGATCAACGTGCCGCCCTTGGGCAGGTGCGCGACCAACGGCGCCGCCAGCAGGTCGTAGAGCCCGGCGGGGCCCGGCCAGATCGACAGCAGCCCGAAGCAGATGCCGACCGCGATCAACGCCCGGATCAGGCGGTCGCGCAACTCGACCAGATGGGTGACGAACGGCTGTTCGGTGCCGGCGAGTTCGTCGTCCGGGTCTTTCCCTGACAGGCTCATCGGCGCATCAAGCCGACGCGCCTTGTTTCGGCGGGCGGAACCGGGCCACTCGCGCCGCCCCTGACTGCGCCTTGCCTCGCACGCCCGACCGCTGCTTGTACCAATGCGGCAAGGCGCCGCGCTTCAACCGCCAATTCTTCTTCGGATGCCGGTATTGCGGTGCCGGCGTCGGGCCGTCATGGCCGCCGTCGCTCGACTCCAGCGGCGGCGCTTGCCACGACGCATTGACGTCGGCCGCGGTCTGATGGATTTCGCTCGAGACCGTCTGTTCGACGTTGCGCGCAGCGTCTTCGAACTCGGTCTTCATCTTCTTCAGGTCTTCGAGCTCGATGGAGCGGTTGACCTCGGCCTTGACGTCGGCGACGTAGCGCTGCGCCTTGCCCAGCAGCGTGCCCACCGTCCGCGCAACGCGAGGCAGCTTTTCGGGGCCGATCACGATCAGCGCGACGGCACCGATGAGAGCGATCTTGTCGAAGCCGAAATCGATCATCGCGGGGGACGCGGAGGCCGCAGCGCCAGGGGCGCCGCTCAGGCGCTCACGACTTGGTCTTTGCTTCGACGTCGACGGTGCCCGGGTCGATGGTGCGCGCGCTGCCGACTTGCTGCGTCGGCGACGCTGGGTCGGCGGGCGATGCGGTGCCGTCGCGCACGCCGTCCTTGAAGCCCTTGACCGCGCCACCGAGATCGCTGCCGATGTTCTTCAGCTTCTTGGTGCCGAAGATCAGGACCACCACGAGCAGCACGATCAACCAATGCCAGATGCTCAAGCCACCCATGTCGATTCTCCCCGCTGCGGACTGCGTTTGATTCTAGGTCAGCCCTTTGCCCAGGGCCGCGGACCGCCCATGACATGGACATGGAGGTGCGGCACTTCCTGGAGGCCGTCGCGGCCGGTGTTGACGAGCAGGCGAAAGCCGTTCGTCACGCCGTTGTCGCGCATGAGGGTGGGGGCCAGGGCCATGATGCGGCCGAGCATCGGTGCATGGGCGTCGGCGACGTCGTAGAAGCTGGCGACGTGCTCCTTCGGGATGACAAGCACATGCACCGGAGCCCACGGCGAAATGTCGTGAAAAGCAAGGACCTGGTCATCTTCGTAAGCCTTCTTGCTCGGGATCTCCCCGGCAACGATCTTGCAGAAGATGCAGGTTGGATCGCGCTGCACGCTCGGTCCTCAGGCCGGCATCGGCGTGTTCGACGACAGGTTCAGCCAGCCGCGGACAACCCGGTACAGGAACCAGACCGAGATCAGGCCCCAGGCGATCCAGCCCGGCGCGATCAGGAGCAGCCAGAGCGGCGCCGTCACCAGGTACAGCACACCGGCCCAGATGACGCTGCGAATGCGCCAGCGGAAGTGAGATTCCTGCCAGGTGCCGCGGGCCTCGTCGCGCTTCACCAGGTCGAGGATGAAGGCGACGAGAAGAAGCAGGACGCTGCCCTGGGCGCCCGGCACCACCGCGCCCACGGCGACGATCGCGTGCAGAAAGTAGCTGATGTGGCCGATCGTCTTCAGCTGCTGCCGCGGTTCGATATCGATGACCTCGTTCATGGCTGCTCCGCCTCTCTCGATTGCATCTTGCGCGCTGCGTGCTCCTCGAGCCCCGACGTGCCTTCGCGCCGCTCCAGCTCGCGCAGCACGTCGGCAGGTGTCAGGCCGTGCTGGGCCAGCGCGATCAGGGTATGAAACCAGAGGTCGGCCACCTCGGCGACGATGCGCTCGCCATCGCCATCCTTGCACGCCATCACCACCTCGGTCGCCTCTTCGCCGATCTTCTTCAACACGGCATCCGGCCCCTTGACGAACAGGCGCGCCACGTAGCTTGTCGCCGGGTCACCCTGGCGGCGGGTGTCGATGACGCCCGCGAGTCGTGCCAGCGTGTCGTTGCCGGTGGCTTGGGTGGTGCCGGTGCTGGTGGTGTCCATGGCGCTGCCTCACCTATTTGTAGATGCGCGCCGGGTCTTTCAAGACCGGCTCGACGCTGACCCAGGCTCCGTCGACATAGCGCTGGTAAAAGCAGGCGTGCCGGCCGGTGTGGCAGGCGATCGACGGCTCGCCGGGAGCGCTGCCAGTCTGTTCGACCTTCAACAGGATCACGTCGTTGTCGCAATCGAGACGCAGCTCGCGCACCCGTTGCACATGGCCGCTTTCTTCGCCCTTTCGCCAGAGCCGCCTGCGCGACCGGCTCCAGTACACAGCTTCACCGAGTTCCGCTGTGCGAGCCAGCGCTTCGCGGTTCATGAAAGCCACCATGAGCACGTCGTTGCTGCCGACCTCCTGGGCAACCGCCGGAACCAGTCCATCGGCGTCCCATCGCACCTCGTCGAGCCAGCTCATCTCGCAACCTCCACGCTGCGCGCTGTGGCCTTCGCCTCGGGAATGGCGCAGCGGCTCATCGGTTCAGTGTAGCGACCGTCTCACGCTCGGCAGGTGGCGCCGTGGAATCCGCGTTCGGTCGCAAACCAGTCGAGAACCGGCAGCGTGCCGGGCAACACCGGCGCGACCTCGACCGGCAGGCCTTGCCACGCCATCGCCTGGCCTTCCCGCATCTCGAAGGCGCCCTGCCACGCGCGGACCTTGCAGAAGTGGAGTCGGACCCGCGCGTGCGCATAGTCCATCAGCGTCACCCGCCAGGCCTCGGCAGTGCCGATCGTGATGCCGAGCTCCTCGTGCAGCTCGCGGCGCAGCGCCGTCTCGACCGACTCGCCGGTCTCGAGCTTGCCGCCGGGGAATTCCCAGTAACCCGCATAGACCTTGCCCGTCGGCCGCGAGGTCATGAGAAAGCGCCCGTCGGCGTCGATCAGGACGCCCACGGCGACATCGACCGGACGGCGCGATGCCGAGTCGACGACACCGAGCTGAGGGCCGGGCTGCAGCAGCCCGCCGCTCACGCCGCCGCCCTGCCGGCGAAATCCTTCGCGAACTGAAACGCGACCCGTCCCGAGCGCGATCCGCGCTCGAGCGCCCAGACCAGCGCGTCCTGCCGGGCCGCGGCGATGGCGTCGGCAGCGACGCCGAAGCCGCCGAGCCATTGGCCGACGATTGCCAGGTACTCGTCCTGGCTGAACGGGTAAAAGCTCAGCCACAGGCCGAACCGCTCGGAGAGCGAAATCTTCTCCTCGATCACCTCGCCCGGATGAACCTCGCCGTCCTCGGTGTGCCGGTAGCTCAGGTTGTCCTTCATGTGCTCTGGCAGCAGATGCCGCCGGTTGCTGGTCGCGTAGATCAGGACGTTGTCGGAGGTCTCGGAGATCGAGCCATCGAGGATCGACTTCAGTGCCTTGTAGCCGGGCTCGCCTTCGTCGAAAGAGAGGTCGTCGCAAAAGACGATGAACCGCTCGGGCCGCTCGGCGACCAGGTCGACGATGTCCGGCAGGTCGACCAGATCGGTCTTGTCGACCTCGATCAGGCGCAGGCCCCGCGGTGCGTAGGCGTTGAGACAGGCCTTGATCAGCGAGCTCTTGCCGGTGCCGCGCGAGCCCGTCAGCAAGACGTTGTTGGCAGCGCGGCCGGTCACGAACTGCTCGGTGTTGCGGGCCAGCTTCTGTTTTTGCTCCTCGACTTGCACCAGCGCCTCGAACTGGATGCGGGCGACATGGCGAACCGGCTGCAACACTCCCGCGCCGCTGCGCTTGCGGTAGCGAAATGCCGTCGATGCGCTCCAGTCGGGCGCCGCCGGCGGGCTCGGCACGATCTGCTCGATGCGGGCGAGCAAGGCGTCGGCGCGATCGACCAGATGCTGCAGCGACGACGGTGGCGACGACATGACGGCGGCAGTGTAGTGGCGTGGGGCCGGGCCTGTTCTCGCGATCGAGGCCTCGGATCGGCGTTCGCAGGCCCCAGGTCGCTTAGGCAGCAAAACGCTCGGCGAAGGATGGCAGCACCGCGACGCTGGCGTCGGCGATCGCGTAGACACGGTCGTTCGGCGCCGGCCGGATCGCGTAGGTGCCGGTGAAGGCACCGAAGGCGGGCAAGACGCCGACATCGTCGCCGAACCAGAAGCAGGGCAAGCGGAGCCGATCCCAGGCCCTGCCGACACGCACGCACGGATGCAGATGGCCGGCAAGGACATAGGCGCCGGGGATTCGGCGCGGATGGTGGCAGAGGGCAAAGCCGCCCTCAAGCAACGGCTCGTCGACGACCCGCATGTCGAGGCGGGACGGCGGGTCGCCTGCGCGGTCGTCGTGATTGCCTCGGACCAGCACCAGGTCGAGATCGGCGTGGGCGTCGCGCCAGGCGACCACTGCGGCGATGGTGGTCGCGGCATGGGCCCGCGCGGAATGCAGGAAGTCGCCCAGGAAGATCACCCGGCGCGCGCCGGTGCGGGCGACCAGCGCCGTCAGCGCCGCCAGCGTTTCGCTGGTCGTGCCGCGTGGCACCGGCACGCCCAGGGCCCGAAAGCTCACCGCCTTGCCGATGTGCGCATCGGCGATCAGCAGGGTCCGGCTGGCGCCGAGGAAAGCGGCCTTTTCGGGCCACAAGGAGAGCGGCTGGCCGGCCGCCAGGATCGTTCTCGTCACGAGGGTGTCAGCCCGCGAACAGGCGGAGCGCGACGTCGAGCTGCTCGGTCGGATTCTTGCGAAAGCCGGAGCGTGCGAACCGCTGCAGGCGGCCGATCGCGAACGATGTGAGCGCCGATGCCTGGCCGTTCGCATCGACCGTCGGCGTCGCCGATCCGGCCGCCTCGGCCTGGCCACGCAGGCTTTGCCGCAGCTGCGACTCGATGCGCTCGAAGAACTGGTTCATGCGCACCAGCAGCCGCTCGTTCTCGAAGACCAGGGCGTCGCCGACCATGACGCGCGTCATGCCGGGATTCTTCTCGCCGAACTGGAGCAGGACCGAAAGCACCTTGTGCACCTGCGCCGCCGGGTTCGGCTCTCGTTCGACGATCTGATTGACCAGCGTGAAGACGCTCTGCTCGATGAATTCGATGAGGCCCTCGAACATCTGTGCCTTGCTCGCGAAATGGCGATAGAGCGCAGCCTCCGACACTTCGAGCCTCGCCGCCAGCGCTGCGGTGGTGATCCGTTCGGCACCCGGCTCCTGCAGCATGGCGGCAAGGGTTTCGAGGATCTGCACGCGCCGTTCGCCGGGCCGCGGCCGCTTTCTCGTCGCGACGTGCGCGACTGCTGCCGACTCCGCCGAAGGCTGGACCGCATCGGCAGACAGCTCGCCCTCGACCTCGCCGGTGGCGTCGCCGGGATCGCCGGCGGGCGGTTCTGGCGAATGCGTCATCTGGGCAGGGTCAGCATGGGCAGCGCACCGATTTTGGCATACGCGTCGGCTGGCTCATGCAGTGCGATCGTGCGTGTCACCTCGAACGGATCATCGTGCCGTAGGCCTGCTCGGTGAGCACTTCGAGCAGCATCGCATGCGGCACCCGGCCGTCGATGATGTGCACCGTGTTGACACCGTTCTTCGCCGCATCGAGCGCCGACTGGATCTTCGGCAGCATGCCGCCGGAGATGGTGCCGTCGGCGAACAGCTCGTCGATCTCGCGCGCCGTCAGGTCGGTCAGCAGCTTGCCGGCCTTGTCAAGCACGCCCGGCGTGTTGGTCAGCATCATCAGCTTTTCCGCCTTCAACACTTCGGCGAGCTTGCCGGCGACGACGTCGGCGTTGATGTTGTAGTTCTCGTTGTCGGCGCCGAAGCCGAGCGGCGAGATCACCGGGATGAAGGCGTCGTCCTGCAGCGCCATCACGACGCTCGGATCGATCGACTCGATTTCGCCGACCGAGCCCAGATCGTGTTCCTTGGTCCGGTCGTTGAGATCCATCATGCGCAGCTTCCTGGCCCGGATCAGACCGCCATCGCGACCGGTCAAGCCGACCGCCTTGCCACCGGCGACGTTGATGAGGCCGACGATGTCCTGCTGGACCTGTCCGGCGAGCACCCACTCGACCACCTCCATCGTTTCCGCGTCGGTGACACGCATGCCCTGGATGAACTCTCCCTTCTTGCCGATCTTTGCCAGGGCCTCTTCGATCTGCGGGCCGCCGCCGTGGACGACGACCGGATTCATGCCGACCAGCTTCAGCAGCACGACGTCCTCGGCGAAGTCCTGCTGCAGGGCCGGGTCGGTCATGGCGTTGCCGCCGTACTTGATGACGATGGTCTTGCCGTGGAACTTGCGGATGTAGGGAAGCGCCTGGGCCAGGATCTCGGCTTTGTCGCGAGGCGCGACGTGCGAAAGATCATGGGTCGCGAGAGGCGAGGCGGCGGGCGGTTCGGTCATGGAGAGGCCCGCGCGAGGCGGTCGGATTGCCGCAGAATCCTACACTTGCCCAGGAGATCCGGAGCCGATGAAGGGAGAGTCGCACGGCGTGGCCGCGATCGAAGAGCCGGCACGCCGGACACCCGTCTTCGGCACGTACGACATCGTTGTACTCGGAGGCGGCCCGGCCGGCATCGCCGCGGCGACCTCGGCGGCGCGGCACGGCGCACGGACGTTGCTGGTCGAGCGCTACGGCTTTCTCGGCGGCATGGGAACCGCCGCCGGCGTCACCAATTTCTGCGGCCTGCATGCCAATGTCCATGGCCGGATTCGCCAAGTCGTGCACGGTGTCGTCGACGATCTGCTCGAGCGCATGCGCGGCCTCGGCGGCTTGAGCGAACCGCACCTGATCTTCGGCAAGATTCTGGCGCAGGCTTATGACACCGCTGCTTTCAAGTGCGCCGCCGACGCGCTGCTGCTTGCCTCCGGCGCGGAGCTGCTGTTCCATGCCTTCGCGGTCGGCGTCATCCATCGCGACGGTCAGGACGGGCCGCTCGACGCGCTGCTGCTCGAGACGAAGTCGGGACGGCTCGCAGTGCGGGCGCGCGTCTTCATCGACTGTTCCGGAGACGGCGACCTCGCCCACTTCGCGGGCTTGCCGATGGCGCAGGGCGACGCGGCCGGCGCCCTGCTCTATCCGACGCTGATGTTTCGGGTCGGCGACGTCGACGCGGCGCGCGCCGGCGAGGCCTGGCGGACCATCCCCGAACGCATGGACGCAGCAGAGGCCGCCGGCGAATTCAGGTTCCCGCGCCGCGGCGCGATCGTCCGCCCCCAGCAACATGGCTACGAGTGGCGGGTCAACGTGACGCAGATGAAGAATGCCGATGGCAGCGCCACCGACGGCACCGACGCCGCGTCGCTCTCTGCGGGCGAGAGCGAGGGCCGGCGCCAGGTCGTCGACTACCTGCGCTTCCTTCGTGCCAAGGTGCCGGGCTTCGAGCGTGCCTATGCGCTCGACATCGCGCCGCAGCTCGGCATCCGCGAGACCCGCCGCCTGATCGGCGAAGTCGCGCTCAGCGGCGAGCACGTGCTCGGCTGCGCCGACTTCGACGATGCGATAGGCGTCAACGGCTGGCCCCTCGAGCTGCACGTCGCCGGCGACGTCGAGTGGCGCTGGCCGCCGATTCCCGAATCGCGCGGCTACAACCAGCTCCCCTACCGGATGCTGCTGCCGCGTCGCGCGTCCGCGCGCGGCATCGACAACGTCCTGCTCGCAGGCCGCTGCGCCTCGATGACCCACGAGGGCCACTCGGCGGCACGCGTCTCCGGTGCCTGTTTCGCGATGGGACAGGCCGCCGGCACAGCGGCGGCCCTCTCCCTCGCTCGCCATGAGCAGCCGGCCCAGCTCGACGTCGCCGCGCTGCAACAGGCCCTGCGCGCCGATGGCGCCTGGCTCGGCCGCGATTGAGCCGCCGACGAGACCTTGCCGCGGCCCGGCCCATGCGCCGATGGTGTAATGCCGCGGTCGTGCCGGCGACCAAGCAGCACATGTTCCACGAGGCTCCCATGACGACACGTTCCAACCTGAGTTCTTCCGACCGCATCGCCGGCACCGCCGGCCGTCTCGCAGCATGGGTGGGTGCAGCCGCCCTGGCCCTCGGAGCCCTGCATCTGGGCAACTCCTCCGCGGCGGAAGCGGCAGTGCGCATTCCGCCTCCGGCGAGGGACGACACCGCGGGCGCCACGGCTATGCAGACCGCGGTCTTCGCAGGCGGCTGCTTCTGGGGTGTGCAGGGCGTATTCCAGCGGGTCGACGGCGTGATCCAGGCGGTCTCCGGCTATGCCGGGGGCAAGAAGGAGACTGCGCACTACGAGATGGTCGGCAGCGGGCTCACCGGCCATGCCGAATCGGTCATGGTCAGCTACGACCCGAAGAAGGTGAGCTACGGCAAGCTGCTGCAGATCTATTTCTCGGTTGCCCACGATCCGACCCAGCTGAATCGCCAGGACCCGGACAGCGGGCCGCAATATCGCTCGGCCGTGTTCTACAGCGATCCGGCGCAGAAGCAGACGGCGGAACGCTACATCGCGCAGCTCGACGCGGCCAAGGCCTATCCGCGCAAGATCGTCACCCAGGTCGTGCCGCTGAACGACTTCTTCCCGGCCGAGGCCTATCACCAGGATTACCTGACGCTGCATCCCGAGTCCGGCTACATCGCCCGCTTCGACCTGCCGAAGATCGCCGAGCTGAAGAACCTGTTTCCGCAGCAGTTTCGGGCCGAGCCTGCGCTCGTCACCGCGCGCCTGCAACAGCCGACGAGCAAGTCGCAATAGTCGCAGCCGGTCGCCCGGCCGATTAGGGTGCGGTCCCGAGCACTCCTGCCTACAGTGGCGGCAGCCGATATGGAAGCGGCCCACCCTCAGGAGACCAATGTGATCAAAAAACCCGGCCCGACAACGGACGAAGGCAAGAGCACCGGTGCGGGCTTGTTCGACAGCGCCCTCGCCGGCTCGGTCAAGGAATCGGCGCAGCAGATCTGGCTTGCCGGCATGGGTGCGTTCGCCAAGGCCCAGGCCGAAGGCAGGCAGGTGTTCGAGTCGTTGGTCAAGGAGGGCACCTCGCTGCAACAGAAGACGCAGAGCGTCGCCGAGGAGAAGCTCGGGGAGGCCGCCGGCAGGATGTCCAGCCTCGCCGAGGACGTCGGCACGAAGGCCGGCCAGCAGTGGGACAGGCTCGAGTCGATCTTCGAAGACCGCACCGCCAAGGCTTTGAAGAAGCTGGGCGTGCCGTCCGCAAAGGACGTGCAGGCCCTGATGGACCGCATCGACGCGTTGTCGGCGCAGGTCGCCCGCGGTGCGATGGCGGCCGCTTCAGGGGCCGCGAAGCCGACTGCAAAGTCGGCGGCCAAGCGGACTTCGGCGACGCGGGCCAAGCCTGCGCCGAAGCGCGCGTCCGCGAAGACCGCGAGCCGAGCCAAGGCCTGAGCCGCGCCGGCGCGGGATCGTCGCCGCAACAGGACGCGGCGGCGTCCTGTCCGCAGCAGGACGCCGCGGCGTCCTTTCCTATTGCATCGGCGGGCCCGGCGGCGTGACGAGGTACCTCGCTTCCAGGTGACGCCGGAAGTGCAGCGGGTTCAGCGGCTCACCGCTGGCCCGCCCGGACAACTCGGGTGTGACCCAGCGGCTGCCCTGCAGCCAGATGTGCTGGCGCAGCCAGTCGAAGACAGGCGCCAGGTCGCCTGCGCCGATTCGCTGATCGAGATCGGGCACGCCCTGGCGAATCGATGCGAACCACTGAGCCGCATACATCGCGCCGAGCGTGTAGCAGGGGAAGTAGCCGAACAGGTCGGCGCTCCAATGCACATCCTGCATGCAGCCGTCCTTGAAGTTGCCGCGCGTGTCGACGTCGAGCAGCGACGCCATCTGCGCGTCCCACAAGGCTGGAATGTCGTCGACCTCGATTGCGCCGTCGATCAACTGCTTCTCGATGTCGTAGCGGAGCATGACGTGGGCGGGATAGGTGAGCTCGTCGGCATCGACCCGGATCAAGCCCGGCCGCACTCGCGTCAGCAGGCGGTGCAGGTTGGCCGCGGCGAACGCCGGCTGCGCGCCGAAGTGCTTGCAGAGGAGCGGCGCAATGCGCGCGGCGAAACCGACGCTGCGGCCGAGCTGCATCTCGAACGAGAGACTCTGGCTCTCGTGGATGGCCATCGAGCGCGCCCGCGCCACCGGTTGGCCGAGCAGCTCGCGCGGCAGGTTCTGCTCGTAGCGCGCGTGGCCGGTCTCATGGATCGTGGCCATCAGGCTCTGCAAGAAATCGTCGTCGCGATAACGGGTCGTCAAGCGGGTGTCCTCGGGCACGCCGCCGCTGAACGGATGCGCGCTCTCGTCGAGGCGACCGGCATCGAAGTCGAAGCCGAGCAGGCCCATGAGCTCCAGGCTGAGCGCCCGCTGTGCGGCCAGCGGAAACGGACCGACCGGATCGAGCACCGGCTCGTCGGCCTGCTTGTCGCGCGCCGCCCGGACCAGCGCAGGCAGCCAGGTCTGCAGATCGGCGAACAGGCGAGCGACCTCGGCGCTGGTTGCGCCCGGCTCGTATTGATCCATCAAGGCGTCGTAGGGCGACAGGCCACGCGATGCACCCAGGTAGCGCGCCTCCTCGCGGGCCAAGCGCACGACCTCGCGAAGGTTGGGCAGGAAGCCGGTCCAGTCGTTGGCCGGCCGCTGCGTGCGCCAGGCGTGCTCGCAGCGCGACGCGGCCAGCGACTTGGCTTCGACCAGGGCTGCCGGCAGCGCGTTCGCGCTCTGCCAGTCGCGGCGGATCTCGCGCAGATTGGCGCGCGCCGCGTCGTCGAGCGCTTCGCGTTCGGCTAGGGCAAGCAGGTTGGCGAGCTGCGGCTCCGTGCGCAGCTGGTGCAGCAACGCGTCCATTTCGGCGAGCGCCGCCGCGCGCGCTTCGTTGCCTTTGGCCGGCATCATTGCCGAGCGGTCCCAGCTCGCGATCGAATGCAGATGGTGGAGGCGATGCAATCGGCTCCAGGTTCGTGTCAGCTCGTCGTAGGCGACGCTTGTCATGGCTGTTGCTCCGTCCTGCAACGATTATCGACAGCGCCCCGAACGGGCCTGCACCGAGGCCCGGCCGCCGACCCCGCCGCTATACTTCTGCCTCGTTTTTCAGCAGCGCGTCTTCGCCCTCACCATGCGCATCGGCCACATCCTGCTGACCAACCGCCTGTTCGCGGCGCCGATGGCAGGCGTCACCGACCGGCCGTTTCGCCAGCTCTGCAAGCGGCTCGGCGCCGGCTACGCGGTCAGCGAGATGGTGACGTCGCGAAAAGATCTGTGGACCAGCTTGAAGACGAGCCGGCGCACCGATCACGAGGGCGAGGCTGCGCCGATCGCCGTGCAGATTGCCGGCACCGACGCGGCGATGATGGCTGAGGCCGCCGCCTACAACATCGACCGCGGCGCGCAAATCATCGACATCAACATGGGCTGCCCAGCCAAGAAGGTCTGCACCAAGTGGGCCGGATCGGCGCTGATGAAAGACGAGCCGCTCGCCCTCTCGATCATCGAGGCGGTCGTTGCCGCCTGCTTGCCGCACGGCGTCCCGGTGACCTTGAAGATGCGAACAGGCTGGTGCGCGAATGAAAAGAATGCGGTCCGGCTGGCCCGCGCCGCCGAGGCGGCCGGCATCGCCATGATCGCCGTCCACGGCCGCACCCGCGAGCAGGGCTACGGCGGCAACGCCGAATACGAGACGGTCGGCGCGGTCAAGCGTGCGGTCGGCGTTCCGGTGGTCGCCAACGGCGACATCGATTCGCCGCAGAAGGCGCGCGACGTCCTGGCAGCGACCAGCGCCGATGCCATCATGATCGGCCGCGCCGCACAAGGCCGGCCGTGGATCTTCGGCGAGATCGCGCACTTCCTGGCCACCGGCGCCGACGCGCCGCCGCCTCGCGTGCTCGACGTTCGCGAGTGGCTGCTCGAGCACCTCGTCGACCATCACCATCTGCACGGCGAGCACTCCGGCGTGCGCAGCGCCAGGAAGCACATCGGCTGGACCTTGCGTGGCCTGCCTGGCGGCGACGCATTCCGCGCCGAGATGAACCGCATCGACGACTGCGATGGCCAGTTGCGTGCCGTGGCAGCCTGGTTCAGCGCGCTGGCCGACGCGCGATCGCACATGCCGGCGCCGGACGTTCCGGTCGCGGCACTCTGCACGGACGCCGCCGCGCCCGTCGCGCTCCATTGAAGACGCGAGACCACAGATGGCAAGAACGAATCACATCGAGGAATGCGTGCGCGAAAACCTGGAGAGCTACTTCAGGGATCTGCGCGGGATCCCGCCGGCAGCGATGTACGACATGATCCTGCGCGTCGTCGAGCGGCCGCTCTTCGAGACGGTGATGCAGCACGCCGAAGGCAACCAGAGCCGGGCCGCCGAGTGGCTTGGCATCAACCGCAACACGCTTCGCCGCAAGCTGGTCGAGCACAAGCTCATCAAGTGATGCGCGATCTCGTGGCGGCCTGTCATCCGCAGCGCTGAGATGCACGCCCTGATCTCCGTGTCGG
>JALYXU010000240.1 GCA_030946925.1 Pseudomonadota bacterium | reverse complement strand
GCGTCGACCTGGCGTGCCGCCTGCCCGCGAGCGAGACGGAGGATGGCGCGTTCTGCGGCGGCGTCCGGCTGGCCGATTCGCACGTAGAGCAGGAAGCGGTCGAGCTGCGCTTCGGGCAGCGGGTAGGTCCCTTCGTGCTCGATCGGATTCTGTGTCGCCATGACCAGGAACGGCCGCGGCAACGGATAGGTCGTGCCGCCGACCGTGATCTGCTGTTCGCCCATCGCCTCCAGCAATGCCGACTGCACCTTCGCCGGCGCACGATTGATCTCGTCGGCAAGGATCAGGTTGTGGAAGAGCGGGCCCGGCTGGAAGCTGAACGTGCTGGAGCCTGGCCGGTAAACATCGGTTCCGGTGAGGTCGCCCGGGAGCAGATCGGGCGTGAACTGCACCCGCCGGAAATCACCATGCAAGGCGGCGGCGAGCTCCTTGATGGCGGTCGTTTTCGCCAAGCCGGGTGCGCCTTCGACCATGAGATGGCCGTCGGCGAGCAAGGCGATCAGCAGACTGTCGACGAGATGCTCCTGGCCGATGATGCGGGTGCGCAAGTGCCGGCGCAACGTGGCGAAGGCCGAATGGCCCATTCCTTGGGGCAAGACCTCGGGTGCGATGGGCGTTCGTGCATTCATGGTTTCGGACTCCTTGAGCCGATCGGGGGGACGGGCTCTGTCGGCTTCGCTGGCCTGGTTTGACCGAGCGAAGCCGCATTTCATTCGAGTAGCCTTAGGCGAGTCTTAATCGATCGACGTCGTCGTGCGCTGGTATGCGGCGGCGCTTTAAGGCTGGCCTAACATGTCGTGGCTACCCTGCACGGCAAGGTCCGACCTCGCGGCACGGCCCGATGGAGACTGAAGGCAATGCGCCTGCTACTGGTGGAAGACGACACGATGATCGGCGAGGCCGTCCTCGACCTGCTTCGTGCCCGGAACTACGCCGTCGACTGGGCCAAGGACGGCGAGATGGCCGATGGCGCGCTTCGCGCGCAGCACTACGACCTCGTACTCCTCGATCTCGGCCTGCCACGCCGCGACGGCCTCAGCGTGCTGCGGGCGATGCGGGCCCGCAAGCAGCTGTGCCCCGTGCTCATCGCGACGGCCCGCGACGCGATCGAGCAACGCATCGAAGGACTCGATGCCGGCGCGGACGACTACGTGCTCAAGCCGTACAACCCGGACGAACTGCTGGCTCGCATCCGGGCCTTGCTGCGCCGCGCCGCGGGTCGCGCCGAGCCGGTCTACGAATGCGCAGGCGTCAGCATCAATCCGGCGACGCGCGAGGTGACGAGCGCCGGTCGGCAGGTGATCCTGTCGGCACGCGAGTGGGCGGTCCTCGAGCCGCTGCTGGCCCGGCCGGGTGCGGTCCTCTCGCGCGCCCAGCTCGAGGAAAAGCTCTACGGCTGGGGCGACGATGTGAGCAGCAACGCGGTCGAGGTGTACGTTCACGGCATCCGCAAGAAGCTCGGTGCGGACCTGATCCACAACATCCGCGGCGTCGGCTATCTCGTGCCGAAGGCCTGATGGTGCGCATCGCCGCTCCGCATTCGCTGCGCGCCAGGCTGCTCTGGTTCCTGCTGGCGGCGATCGTGTTGACGGCGACGGCACAGGCGGTGATCGCCTACCGGAGCGCGCACGCCGAGGCCGACGTCATCTTCGACTACCACATGCAGCAGATGGCGCTGGCGTTGCGAAGCGGACTTCCTGCCAACGCAGCCGCGTCGATGGAGCCATCACCGGCGGACGGTCAAGCCACCGACTTCGTGGTCCAGGTATGGACCGCGGACGGCCTGCAGGTGTTTCGCTCCGCCGACACCCAGTTGCCCGAGCGCGGCGTGCTCGGCTTTTCCGACCTCCCGGCCAACGGCACCAGCTATCGCGTCTTCTCGATGCAGTCGCGCTCGCAGATCATCCAGGTGGCGCAGGATATGGCGCCACGCCGCGAGATGGCTCGCACGCTCGCGCTGCGGACCGTGGCGCCGATCGCCGTGATGGCGCCTTTGCTGATGATCCTCGTCTGGTGGGTCGTCAACGCCTCGATGGTGCCGGTGACCCGGGCGCGGCTGCAGGTGGCGCAGCGTCGGGCCGATCAGTTGACCGAGATCAGCGAGGCCGGCCTTCCCTCGGAGATCCGGCCTCTGGTCCACGAGCTGAACCTGCTGTTCGGACGGCTGAGTGTGGCTTTCGACGCGCAGAAGAGCTTCGTCGCCGACGCTGCGCATGAATTGCGCTCGCCGCTGGCGGCGCTCAAGCTGCAGGTGCAAGGGCTGCGCGGCGCCGGCAGCGACACCGCGCGCGAGCTCGCCGTCGCCAGGCTGAGTGCCGGCATCGACCGGGCGACTCGCCTGGTCGAGCAGCTCCTCGTCCTGGCGCGGCAGCAGGCGAGCGCCGCGACCGGCGTGAAGACGGAACCGGTGGCGCTGGCGGACATCGTCCGCCAGGAGCTG
>JALYXU010000219.1 GCA_030946925.1 Pseudomonadota bacterium | reverse complement strand
AGGGCATCAGCCGCGAAGGCGAAGTCATCGACATGGGCGTCGAGGCGAAGATCCTCGAGAAGAGCGGCTCCTGGTACGCCTACAACGGCGAGAAGATCGGCCAGGGCAAGGACAACGCCCGCGACTTTCTGAAAGAGAACCCGGCCCTGGCGGTCGAGATCGAAAACAAGGTGCGCTTCGCGATGGGCATCCCGTTGCTTCCAGGCGCGCAAGTCGAGGAGGCACCGGCCAAATTGAAGGTCGTGAAGGATTGAGGTGAGGTGACGGCGGCCGGCCGGTGCCCTCACGCTGCCCCTGAGGCTCGCCCCTACGATGCGCGCAAGGCTCTCTCTCAAAGGCCGCGCTTTGCAGCTGCTTGCGCAGCGCGACCAGAGCCGCATCGAGCTGCGCCGAAAGCTGCGTCGCCATGCCGCGCGTAACGAGGAAGAGGCGGATGCCGAAGCCTGCCACAGCGCCGTCGAGGCCTTGCTCGACTGGCTCGAGGCAGAGGCGCTTCTCTCCGCCGAGCGTTTCGCCGAGTCGCGTGTCCACGCCCGGGAGGCGCGCTTCGGCAGCCTTCGCATCAAGGCCGAGCTGGCCCAGCACGGCATCGCGCTTTCCTCGGAGGCTGCGCAATCGCTCGCCGACACCGAGCTGCAGCGTGCCACGGCGGTGCGCGAACGGCGCTTCGCCACGCCGCCACGCGACGCGGCTCAGCACGCCGCGCAAAGCCGCTTCCTCCTCGGGCGCGGCTTCTCGTCGCACGTGATCGGCCGTCTGATGTCGCAGCTCGCGCGCGCGCCTGTCGAACTCGATTGAGCTGAGGGTCGACCGCGCGCGCAAAGCCGTGGCCGCATGGCTGGCTGCGCTTCGACTGCGGCGGTCGTCGCTGGCGCGCCGACTGCCCTGCGGTGCTCGACGCCTCGCCTTGGGGCGATGCGCAACCCGAAGGCCCCTGCGCTCCTCGGCGCGCGCAGAGGCGCTCCGCCAGCCATGCGGCCACGGCTTTGCGTGATGCAGCTTGGTTCGCGGCGACTGCGTCAGCGTGCGATATCCGGCGCATCGTGTCTCGCGCAGTGACGGCCCGGTCTTCGCAACAAGCAATGGTTCCGGCAAAGGCGCGGGCGGGCGGTGGGCGGAGCGCCTCTGCGCCGCAGTCGAAGCGGAGCCCGCCGCGCGGTCGCGCCTTTGCGCGCTCGATCTCCGCATGCAGCCGAGCTCGACCTCTGCATTAAGGCACCGGAAGCCCAGCCGGCCGCCCGCCCGCGCCTTGTGCGCCCGATGCACCTGCAGCACCGATTCCGATCGAACGCGCGTGCTACATTCTCAGCCCAATCGCCGGGCGTCCGGCCCCGGTCACGCCAAGTCACGCACTGTTTTCGCCGATGAAGATTCACGAATATCAGGGCAAGGAAATCCTGGCGAGTTTCGGCATTCCGGTGCCGCGCGGCTACCCGGCCTTCAGCGTTCGTGAGGCCACCGAAGCGGCGCAAAAACTGGGTGGCTCGATCTGGGTGGTGAAGGCGCAGATTCACGCCGGCGGCCGGGGCAAGGGCGGCGGCGTCAAGATCGCGAAGTCGCTCGACGACGTCGCCAGGCTCGCCGGCGAAATCCTCGGCATGCAGCTGAAAACGCATCAGACCGGCGCCGCCGGCCAGAAGGTGCGGCGGCTGCTGATCGAAGAAGGCGCCGACATCAAGAAAGAGTACTACCTCGCCGTGCTGACCGACCGGGCCACGCAGATGGTGGCGCTGATGGGCTCGAGCGAAGGCGGCATGGACATCGAGCAGGTGGCCCACGACACGCCAGAGAAGATCGTCAAGATCTTCGTCGATCCGACTCGCGGCATGGTCGACGCCGACGCCGCCAAGCTCGCCGAAGGGATGGGCATCCCGAAGCCGGCCCAGCCGCAGGCGATCGAGGTCTTCAAGAAGCTCTACACGTGCTACATGGAGACCGACGCGTCGCTGGCCGAGATCAACCCGTTGATCCTGGAAGGCGCGAAGAACGGCGGCGCCCAGACGATCAAGGCGCTCGACGCCAAGTTCAACTTCGACAGCAATGCCGTCTATCGGCACCCGGACATCGCCGGCTACCGCGATCTCGACGAGGAAGACCCGGCCGAGATCGAGGCCAGCAAGTTCGACCTCGCCTACATTCAGCTCGACGGCAACATCGGCTGCCTCGTCAACGGCGCCGGCCTGGCGATGGCGACCATGGACACGATCAAGCTGTTCGGCGGCTCGCCGGCGAATTTCCTCGACGTCGGCGGCGGCGCTTCTGCGGAGAAGGTCACCGAGGCGTTCAAGATCATGCTCGGCAACCCGAAGGTGAAGGCCATTTTGGTCAACATCTTCGGCGGGATCATGCGTTGCGACACGATCGCCGAGGGCGTCATCGCCGCGTGCAAGGCAACCAACCTGACCGTGCCTCTGGTGGTGCGCATGAAGGGCACGAACGAGGAGCTCGGCAAGAAGCTGCTGGCTGGCTCGGGCTTGCCGATCATCAGTGCGGATTCGATGGCCGAAGCGGCGCAGAAGGTCATGGAGGCCTTGAAGTGAGCATCCTGATCGACAGGAACACGCGTGTCGTCACGCAGGGCATCACCGGCAAGACCGGCCAGTTCCATACGAGGATGTGCCGTGAGTACGCCAACGGCAAGGCCTGTTTCGTCGCCGGCGTCAACCCGAAAAAAGCCGGGGAGGCGTTCGAAGGCGTGCCGATCTTCGCGACGGTGAAGGAAGCAGCGAAGAGCACAGGTGCGACGGTCAGCGTGATCTATGTGCCGCCGGCCGGCGCCGCCGCGGCGATCTGGGAAGCGGTCGAGGCCGAGCTCGATCTGGCGATCTGCATCACCGAAGGCATCCCCGTCCGCGACATGCTGGAAGTGAGGAGCCGCATGCGGGCCCGGGAGGCGGCGGGCAAGAAGAAGACGCTGCTGCTCGGGCCGAACTGTCCCGGTCTCATCACCCCCGACGAGATCAAGATCGGCATCATGCCGGGCCACATCCACAGGAAAGGCCGTGTCGGCGTGGTCAGCCGGTCCGGCACGCTCACCTACGAAGCGGTGGCCCAGCTCACCGACGTCGGCCTCGGCCAATCGTCCGCGGTCGGCATCGGCGGCGACCCGATCAATGGCCTCAAGCACATCGACATCATGAAGCTGTTCAACGACGACCCGGGCACCGATGCCGTCGTCATGATCGGCGAGATCGGCGGCTCCGACGAGGCCGAAGCAGCGCGCTGGTGCAAGGAGCATATGCAAAAGCCCATCGTCGGCTTCATCGCCGGCGTGACGGCGCCGCCCGGCAAGCGCATGGGCCACGCCGGCGCCCTGATCTCCGGCGGCGCCGACACCGCCGATGCCAAGCTCGCGGTGATGGAAGAGTGCGGCTTCACCGTCACGCGCAACCCATCCGAAATGGGCCGGTTGATGAAGTCGCTGCTTTAGGCAGCGTCCGACCAGTCAGTGGACCTCAGCTCCGGCGCCCTGTGGGGCGCGCTGTTGGCGATCATCGTCGCCAATCTTCTGCTCTCGGGCGACAACGCCGTCGTCATTGCAATGGCGGCGCGCTCATTGCCGCCGCCACAGCAAAAGCGCGCCATCCTCTGGGGCAGCGCCGCCGCGATCCTGCTGCGCATCGTCCTCACCATCGTCGCGGTCGAGATGCTGCAGGTGCCCTATCTGAAGATCGCCGGGGCGCTGGCCCTGCTCTGGGTCGGCGTCCAGCTGCTGACTGACAGCGAAGACAACGACGAGGTCAAGGCCCAGGGCACGCTGGCCGCCGCGGTCCGCACCATCCTCGTCGCCGATCTCGTGATGAGCATCGACAACGTCATCGCCGTCGCCGGCGCAGTCGATCAGGCGCCGGCCGCCTTCCGCTTGCCGTTGCTCGTGATCGGCCTGGCAACCTCGATTCCGCTCATCATCGCCGGCAGCACGCTCCTGATGAAGACGATGACGCGCTTTCCCGTCATCGTCACGCTCGGCGCCGGCCTGCTCGGCTGGCTCGCCGGTCAGCTGTTCGCGACCGATCCGGCAGTGGAGGCATGGTTCAAGAAGGTCGTTCCCGCCGCCGAGCTCGTCTGCGGCGCGATCGGTGCGGCGGTCGTCGTGCTTGCCGGCCGCTGGCTGCACCATCGTCGGCGCGTCTCGGGAGCGGCCTGAAGCGATGCACAATCTGCAGCGCCGACCGACTCGCGCCTATCCCTCCGTGCCGATGATGACGCTCGAGTTCCATTGCGCCTCCGACACCGGCCGGGCGCGCAACAACAACGAGGATTCCGCGGCCATCGACGAAGCCTCGTCGCTGGTGGTCCTGGCCGATGGCATGGGCGGCTACAACGCCGGCGAAGTCGCCAGCGGCATGTGCACCTCGTTCATCAAGACCGAGCTCGGCCGCTGGCTCTCCGAGGCCTCGGAGTCGGCCACCGACACCGACGTGCGGCGGGCCATGGACATCTGCGTCGACAACGCCAACCGGGCGATCTTCAACGCCGCCAATTCGAATCCGCAGTACGCCGGCATGGGCACGACGCTCGTCGTCGGCGTGTTTCGCGAGAACCGGCTGCTGATGGGCCACGTCGGCGATTCGCGTTGCTATCGCTTGCGCGCCGGCCGACTCTCGCAGATCACGCACGACCATTCGCTGCTGCAGGAGCAGATCGATTCCGGTCTCATCACGGTCGAGCAGGCGGCGTTCTCCGCCAACAAGAACCTGGTGACGCGGGCGGTCGGCGTCGAAGACACGGTGCTGCTCGAAACGCACCTGCACGACGTGTTCCCGGGCGATGTCTATCTGCTCTGCTCCGACGGGCTCTCGGACATGCTCGCCGACGAAACGATCGCCCAGCTGTTGCAGAGTTGCGAATTACTGCCGGAAGCCGGGACCGCTCTGATCGACGCGGCCAACGAGGCGGGTGGAAAGGATAATATCTCCGTGGTACTCGTTCGGGTGAGAGGCCCGGCCGGTGCCGCGCGGTCGTGGTGGCCGTTTCGCCGCTGATCTGATCGGCGTCGCCGCCGCCGGCTGAGACTGGCGGGCCTTCGTATAAATAACAAGGGACTCGAGGTCGCAAAGCATGGGCAAACTCGTCGTATCGCTCGATGGTGTGGTGATCAAGGAAGTCCAGCTCACGAAGGACAAGACCACCCTCGGCCGCCGCCCCTACAACGACATCGTCATCGACAACCTCGCCGTTTCCGGCGAGCATGCGGTGCTGCAGATGGTCGGCTCCGACGTCTTCATCGAAGACCTCAACAGCACCAACGGCACCTACATCAACGGCAAGGCCGTGAAGAAGCAGCTGCTCGCCCACAACGACACCGTCGAGGTCGGCAAGTACAAGATCAAGTTCATGGTCGACGACGGCACCGACTACGAGAAGACCATGATCATGAAGCCGGGCCAGATGGTCCCCGGCGCGTATTCGCCGAGCGGCCGTGCCTCCGGTTTCGGCGCCCTCGCCGGCGGTGGCAGCGGCAACGTCGGCCCGGCCTCGATCCGCGTCATGAACGGCGCCGCGGCAGGCCGCGAAGTCGTGCTCACCAAGGTCGTCACCACGGTCGGCAAGCCCGGCGTCCAGGTCGCCTCGATCACCAAGAGGCCGACCGGTTACGTGCTCGCCCACGTCGAGGGCGGAGCGAGGCCCACGGTCAACAGCACGCCGCTGGACGCCGAGACGGTGAGCCTGAAGAACGGCGACGTCATCGAGCTCGCCGGCACGCAGATGCAGTTCGTGCAGGCGGCCTGAGAGCATGCCTTTCGCGCGGACGATGGAGTCACTGCCGTCCTCGCACCGGCCGAAGGGGGCTTTGTGGAAGCCCGTCGACAGCGGATTCACCTCAGCCGCTGAACACGGCTGACATCAGCCGGACTTCAGTCATTGGAAGGCCGAGATTGTCGGCCTCGTCGCGCCACCTCGTCACTGCGCTGTCGACCTCGTTGACGACGCGCGCAGCGTTGGCCTTGTCGAGGCGGTAGAGATCCGCGGTCGCCAGAACGTAGCGCAGCTCCGAGGTCGTATGCACTCCATCGAGCGTGAGCGCGTGCTCGCTCTTAGTGGGCGATGGGTTCATGTCGAAGGCCGGTGACAAGCGCCAACCCGAGCTCTCGCGGATGAAGCCGTGATTGCGAAGGTGGTCGTCGCGGTTGCCGACCCGCACGTTGAACACAGCGCGTCGAAAGAGCTGTTCGAGGTCCGACTCGACACCCCCCTGCGGCCCGTGGTCCGAGATGAATTGCGCGAGGTCGATGTAGCTGGCCGGCGGAACCTGGCCGTCGTGGCGTTCGAGAAGAGTCATGGCCGAGGCGTACATCCGCCGGCTGCCAGCGTCCCTGTCGAAGCGAGAGACGCAGAACGTGCTGTAGCGGTCGGTCAGCTTCTCGCTTCGCGAAGACGGAACGCGAACGCCTGCATCCGCCGCGAGCCTGTGCACCAGCAGCTCCCAGCCGCCCCAGTCGTACCGGTCCTCGCGGGACGGAAATTTTGCGATCGACAAGGTGCCGTCGGCATCGACGAAGCTGGCCTTGGGCCGCGCGCCGCCCAATGACGTGCCGGGCGCGATCAGCATCGCCAGCCAGCGCTCGTAGTCCTTCATTGCTTCGACCCCCGGCGCTTCGAGGCGAGCGCTGACGTGGGCGAGCTCGCGAAGACTCGTTACCGGGGGCGCTGCCGGGCTGGCGTTGTCCAGGAATGGCGTTGCCTCGTCTCCGGCAGGGACGGCGCGCATGCGCAGCGCGCCGATCCGCGTGAGGTCGTTGACGCCGAGCATGAAGTCCATTTCCTGCAGCGCCTTGATCGGCCGCTTCTCGCGCTCGGCGGCGGCGGCTTCGCGCCGCTCCATCAGCACCCGCCCCCATCGGTCGGGCGCCGAGTCCATGAAGATCCCGAACGCAACCGCGCTGCCGGAGGGGTGCTGCTCCCCGGCCCAGAGCTGCAGCGTCGGGTCGAGAAGGAAGGCCTGTCCGTCCTGCAGCCAGGCGTCGTCGTACTCGAACGAGGCTGCGATGTCTGTTCGGACTTCATGCCGGTGCAGCGTGCCCACCTTGCGGATCGGACCCAGCTCGGCCGCGTCGAGGAACACCTCGTAGGCTTGGCGCCGAAGCTTCTTAGTTGCCATCGCCGGCCCGGACGAGACCGTGGCCCGCGATCGGCTCATCAGCGGCGCGTCGGCCGGGCGCACGGCTGCCGCGGCTTGCCGGCAGATGCATGTCCTGAAGCTTCCGGCCAAGCACATCGTCGCGTGCGACCATGTCGAGATCCTTGTCGAGCCCGAGCACGCGCAGCGCTCGGCCGTAGGTGCCGATGGCAATCGTCGGATCGCCCTTCTCGAGGCGATTCAAGG
>JALYXU010000207.1 GCA_030946925.1 Pseudomonadota bacterium | reverse complement strand
AAGATTCCCGAGCAAGGCCGCGACGTCGAGGCACTCGCCGCAGAGTGCGGAGTGCAGGTCTCGCCCCTGCTTCGCGTGTTGCGGGCGTTGGCCGCCTCCGGGGTTTTTACGGTCAGCGCCGAAAGCCGTGTCGAGCACTCGCCTCGCTCGTTGCTTCTTCGCACCGATGCGCCGAACAGCATGCACCATGGGGCCCGGTTCTGGACGGCGCCGGGGTCGTGGAAAGCCTGGGGCGAACTGGATGCAGCACTCCATGGCGGCGTCCCTCACGAGGCGGCCTGGAATGTCGGCCGCTTTCAGTACCTTCGCGAGCACCCCGAGGAGGCGCGGCAGTTCGACCTGTTCATGGCGAATTTCCCGGACAACCGACATACGGCGTTGGCCGCGGCCTATGACTTTTCCGGCGCTTCTCTCATCACCGACGTCGGCGGCGGCAACGGTGAAGCGCTCCGGCAAATCCTTGCCCGCTTTCCGAAGCCGCGCGGTCTCGTGTTCGACCGTCCCGATGTGGTCGAGGCGATCGGCGACGCGTCCCGTTTGAGCGGGCGCATCGACGTTTCAGGGGGCAGCTTTCTCGATGCCGTCCCAGCAGGTGCCGACATCTACCTGCTGGTCCGGGTCCTGCATGACTGGTCGGATGAAGATTGCATTCGCATCTTGCGGAATTGCCGCGCTGTGCTGGCACCGGGTTGCCGTTTGCTCATCGTCGAACAAATCCTCGAACCCGACCCGAGACACGGTCGGGCGACAAGCTATCTCGTCGACACCCAGATGATGGCCATGTTCGGCAGCGCTCGGGAGCGCACGAAAAGCGAATTCGACGAACTGCTGTCAGCGTCCGATTTGAGCGCGCAGCGCCTGATTCCTACGACGTCGGCGGTCTGGATCATCGAGGTCGTTGCAACGAAAGGAGCGTCCGTTTGACGCTGGTTTCAAGATCCGACCGCCTCGACCTTCGCCTCACGGAGACCCCATGAACTTCACCGACCGCCGCGTCCCCGGCTTCAATTTCAACAAGGCGCAGTCGCTGCAATCGCCGGACAAGATCGCCCGCGTCGTCGAGGTCGAGCACGCACAGCTCTGGATCAGCCACGACGCCAAGCAGAACGCCACGCTCGCGCTCGCGCCGCAATTCGTCGAGTAGGCACCCGCAGTCCGAAGCGGTCCGGAATGGCGAGGGCGGCACCTCATTCCACTGCTTGCGTGGGCCGCGGCCATACTGTTCCGTGATCGCCGCCTGGCTGCTCGCCTACTTCGCCACCGGCGCCTTCGTTGGTGTTCTCGCCGGCTTGCTCGGCATCGGCGGCGGCATGACGATGGTCCCGGTGCTGGCCGCGATGTTCGCCGCGCAACGACTCGTCCCCGAGCACACGGTGCACCTCGCGCTCGGCACCGGCATGGCGTCGATCATGTTCACCTCCAGCGCCAGCGTGCGGACCCACCACCGCCTCGGCGGCGTCGACTGGTCGTTGGTGCGCCGCCTCGGGCCGGCGATGGTGGCAGGCACGCTGTTGGCGACCACGCTGTCGGGCTGGGTGCCGCAGCGCGCCCTCGCTCTGGCCTTCGCGGTCATCGTCTATGCCGGCGCGACGCAGATCCTGCTGGGCCGGAAGCCTTCGGCCGGAAGCGCACTGCCGGGCGCGCCGGCGCTGCTCCTGATCGGGCTCCTGATCGGCGCCGTCTGCGGGCTCGTCTCCGCCGGCGGGGCCTTCATCACCGTTCCCTTCATGCTGTTCTGCGGCGTGACGATGACCACCGCCATCGGCACCGGTGCGGCGCTCGGCGTGCCGGTGGCCATCGTCGGCACCCTGGGATACATGTTCAGCGGCCGGCACGTGACCGATCTGCCGCCGCTCGCGCTCGGCTTCGTCTATGGCCCCGCGCTGTTCGGCATCGTCGCCGGCAGCATGCTCACGGCGCCGTGGGGCGCCCGGGCCGCCCACCGCATTCCGGTGGCGTCGCTGCGCCGTCTCTTCGCCGGCCTGCTCTACGTTCTGGCAACGAAGATGCTGTGGACGTATCTTTGGACTTAGCGGCCGACTCGACGTGAACTCACCAATGACCTGGCTCGCCATATTTTGTGCCCTGAGGGACGACCGGGCCTGCCAATCGCGAGAACGCGAGCGCGACCGCGCGCGCAGAGTTCGTTTCACGCCCATGCGCTCGCCTGTAACCAACCTTCTGGCGGCGCTGATGCTGGGGGGGTTCCTGGCCCTCGCGAACGCGGCCGATGCCGTGCTGCCGGCCCCGACGCGCGCAAGCGACGCGAACCCGGCCACGACCGTGTCTGCCCCGGCACCAGGGAGCCGTTCGACCCGACCACAGTTCCGCGTTCGCCCCGTCGACGACGCCTGGCGCACGGCTCTGCCGCGCGGCGCCGACCTGGCGACGCAGGCTTACCTCGATCGGCTGCCCGTCGACGTGGTCGCGCGCTCGAACGACTACTTCGAAGGCGGCTACTGGCTGCAGCTCTGGAACTTCCTGCTCGGACTCCTCATCGCGCTCGTCCTGCTGTCGGGCCAGCGCGCGGCGCGCATGCGCAACTGGGCGCAGCGCGTGGGCCGCAAGGGCTTCCTCCGCGACGCCGTCTTCGGTGCGATCTACGCCGCCGCAGCCTGGCTGCTCTCGCTGCCATTGACGATCTACCAGGGCTTCGTGCGCGAGCACGTGTACGCGATGGCGACGCAGACCTTCGGCCCCTGGTTCGCCGAGCAGCTGATCGGCCTGGCGGTGTCGGCGGTCTCGTTCGCGCTTCTCGCCGCCGTCTTCTACGCTGTCCTGCGGCGTGCCGGCGATCGCTGGTGGCTATGGGGCACGCTCGTCGCGATCGCCTTTTTCGTGCTCTCGACGCTGGTCGGGCCGGTCCTGATCGATCCGCTCTTCAACACCTACAAGCCGGTCGCCGACGGTGCCATCAAACATGCCGTGCTGGCGATGGCTCAGGCCGACGGCGTGCCCGCCGACAACGTCTACGAGTTCGATGCGTCACGGCAGACGACGCGCGTCAGCGCCAACGTCAGCGGCATCTTCGGCTCGGCCTCGGTGCGCCTGAACGACAACCTGCTGCGGCGCTCAAGCCTTCCGGAAATCCGCGCCGTGATGGGCCACGAGCTCGGCCACTACGTGTTGAATCACATCTACAAGATGATCGCCGCCTTCGCCTTGCTCTTTCTCCTCGCGTTCCTGTTCACGCAATGGGCCATGGCGAGGCTGCTGGCCCGATACGGCGCCCGCTGGGGCCTGCGCGGCGTCAGCGACGTGGCCGGCTTTCCGCTGCTGCTGGCCGTCGTCTCCGTGGCCGCGTTCGTCGCGACGCCGATCAGCAACACCATCATCCGGACGCAGGAGATCGAGGCCGATCGGTTCGGCCTCAACCTCGCTCGGGAGCCGCACGGCGCAGCCGAAGTCGACCTGAAGCTCACCGAGTACAGGAAGCCGGACCCGACGCCGCTCGAGGAATTCATCTTCTTCGACCACCCGAGCACGCGCTTTCGCATTTACGACGCGATGCGCTGGCGCGAAGCGATGGGCACGCCCTAGCCGGACGTTGCCGACCGCTCTTTCCACCGCTCTGAATTCACGCCCTTGATGATGAGCCAGAGGCAGAAGGACAGTTCGCCGACGAAGGCGGGCACGAGGACGCCGGGGAAGACTGCCGATGCGAGCCGCGGGGCCAGCAGGAGCAACAGGCTGTTGGTCAGATAGCTCACACCCGCGAGCCCGAGCAGAAGGCCGATCGCCCGCGGCAAGTAGCCCGACTTGAAGATCAGGAAGCCGCGAACGAGACAGGCGAAGCCGAAAAAGACGAGGCCGATCGCGAAACCATGCGCGTGGGACTCGATCGCGAGCAACGACAAGGCCTGCAGCTGAGCCGCCGGGAAGGCGTTGCCGAGATTGCCGGCATCGCCGAGCAGGAAGACCGGTGTCAGCAGATTGAGCTTGTTCGCGACCAGCACCGAGGTCTGGACGATGTTCAGAAGCGTCGCCAGCTGCGCCAGAGCCCGGCTCACCGGCCGCAGCAA
>JALYXU010000199.1 GCA_030946925.1 Pseudomonadota bacterium | reverse complement strand
ACGACCTGGAGACGCGCGGATTCATTTCGATGACGACCATCCGGCCGTCCTTCGGATTGACCGCGAACTGCACGTTCGAGCCGCCGGTCTCGACGCCGATCTCGCGCAGGATCGCGATCGACGCGTTCCTCATCAGCTGGTATTCCTTGTCGGACAGCGTCTGCGCCGGCGCCACCGTGATCGAGTCGCCGGTGTGGATGCCCATCGGGTCGAGGTTCTCGATCGAGCAGACGATGATGCAGTTGTCGGCCTTGTCGCGCACCACCTCCATCTCGAACTCCTTCCAGCCGATCAGGCTCTCCTCGATCAGGAGCTCCTTGGTCGGCGAGAGGTCGAGGCCGCGCTTGCAGATCTCCTCGAATTCTTCCGGGTTGTAGGCGATGCCGCCGCCGGTGCCGCCGAGCGTGAAGCTCGGCCGGATCACCATCGGAAAGCCGGCGCTGTGGCCGGCCGAACCGACCTCGCTGGTGATGCGGCGCTGAACGACGAGCGCCTCCTCCAACGTATGCGCGATCCCGGACCTGGCCGAAGCCAGGCCGATCCCGGTCATCGCGTCCTTGAACTTCAGCCGATCCTCGGCCTTGTCGATTGCCTTTTCGTTGGCGCCGATCATCTCGACGCCGTATTTCTGCAGCACGCCGTGCCGATGCAGGTCGAGCGCGCAGTTCAGCGCCGTCTGGCCGCCCATGGTCGGCAGCACCGCGAAGCCGCCGTCGCAAAGAGGCCGCTCCCGGGCGATGATCTTCTCGACGACGCTCCAGGTGATCGGCTCGATGTAGGTCACGTCGGCCATCTCCGGGTCGGTCATGATGGTCGCCGGATTGCTGTTGACCAGCACCACCCGGAAGCCCTCTTCGCGCAGTGCCTTGCAGGCCTGGGCCCCGGAGTAGTCGAACTCGCAGGCCTGGCCGATGACGATCGGCCCGGCGCCGATGATGAGGATGGTGCGAAGGTCGGTGCGCTTAGGCATGCAGGCTCCCTGCGCCCGCGCCATGTTCAGACGGCGCTCCGCCCTGCGCCGACTGCATCATCGAGATGAAGCGGTCGAACAGATAGCCGATGTCGTGCGGGCCGGGCGACGCCTCCGGATGGCCCTGGAAACAGAACGCCGGCCGCTCGGTGTGGGCGAGGCCCTGCAGCGTGCCATCGAAGAGCGAGACGTGGGTCGGCCGAAGCATCTTCGGCAGCGATTCCGGCTCGACCGCGAAGCCGTGGTTCTGGCTGGTGATACTGACCCGGCCGCTGTCGAGCTCTTTGACCGGGTGATTGGCGCCGTGGTGGCCGAACTTCATCTTGTAGGTCGCGGCGCCGCAGGCCAGCGCCATGATCTGGTGGCCGAGGCAGATTCCGAAGGTCGGCAAGCCACGCTCGATGAACGCGCGGGTCGCCTCGATCGCATAGCCGCAAGGCTCGGGGTCGCCGGGGCCGTTGGCCAGGAACACACCGTCAGGCTCGAGCGCCAACGCGGCGGAAGCCGGCGTCTCCGCGGGCACGACGGTGATGCGACAGCCGCGCGAGGCGAGCATGCGCAGAATGTTGAACTTGACGCCGAAGTCGTAGGCGACGACGTGCCAGCGAGGCTCGCGCAACTGGCCATAGCCGCGGCCGAGCGCCCAGGCCGTCTGGTTCCACTCGTAGCGCTCGCTCACGCTGACGACCCTCGCCAGGTCGAGCCCGGCCATGGCCGGGGCGGCGCGCGCTGCAGCGACCGCCGAATCGACGGTCTGACGGGTTGCCGACTGGCCGCGATCGAGGCCGACGATGCAGCCGTTCTGGGCCCCGCCGCTGCGCAGCAGCCGTGTCAGTCGCCGGGTATCGATGCCGGCGATTGCCACCGTGTGTTCAGCCCGCAGATAGTCGCCCAGAGATGCGGTGCTGCGGAAATTGGATGCCAACGCGGGCAGGTCCTTGATCACGAGCCCGGCGGCGAAGACCTGGCGAGACTCGACGTCCTCGGGGTTGGATCCGTAGTTGCCGATGTGCGGATAGGTCAGCGTCACGATCTGCCGGCAGTAGCTCGGGTCGGTCAGGATTTCCTGATAGCCGGTCAGTGACGTGTTGAAGACGACTTCACCGCTGGTCTGGCCGGTGGCACCGATCGATACGCCGTGAAATACCGTGCCGTCGGCGAGAGCCAGGAGGGCCTGGGCGTGGTCGGGCAGCAGTTGCGGGGACAAGGACACAGCTCCGAAGGTGCGCGTGGCAGGGTTGGGGCGAGGCCGCTGCCGGATTCGGCGCGGCCCGGCTGCCCGGGTCCGTGCTGCGGCCGCTTCAACCGCGAATGCTGCGGGCTGAGGCGATAAATTGTAGCGCCCGTCGCCGCACGCACGACCAGAGGCCCTTGCAAACGGCCAGGCGCGGTCATACGTTCCCGAGTGACGCCGGGAACTAGAATCGGCGCAGTCACTCTCAGTCTCGTCACTTCGCTTGGAGGTCTTATGGATCCCAGAATGCAAACGCTCGAAATGGGCTACGCCGGCTCGGTCGGCAGCGTCGAGGAACGCAATCGCGTCCTTCGCAACACCTACTGGTTGCTGGCGCTGTCGATGGTCCCGACCATCCTCGGTGCCTGGATCGGCGTGACGACCGGCGCACTGGCGACGATGGGGCCCGGCTTCAGCGCCCTGATCTTCCTCGGCGGCGCCTTCGGCTTCATCTTCGCGATCGAGAAGACGAAAAACTCAGCGGCCGGCGTGCCGGTGTTGCTCGGCTTCACCTTCTTCATGGGCCTGATGCTGTCGCGGCTGCTGAGCTACGTGCTCGGCATGTCGAACGGTGCCGGGTTGATCATGACGGCGTTCGCCGGCACCGGCGTGATCTTTCTCGGCATGGCGACCTTGTCGACGATCATCAAGCGCGACCTGACGGCGATGGGCAAGTTCCTGTTCGTCGGTGTGATCATGCTGATCGTCGCCGGCATCGCCAACATCTTCCTGCAGTCGAGCGCCTTGATGATCACGCTCTCCGTGGTGGCGATCGGCATCTTCTCGGCCTTCATCGTCTATGACCTGCAGCGCGTCAAGAACGGGCTCGAGACCAACTACATCACGGCGACGCTGGGCGTCTACATCAACCTGTACAACGTCTTCACGTCGCTGCTGTCGATCCTCGGCTTCGCTGGCGGCAATCGTAATTAAGACGACGCTTCGCTGATTTCGAAAGGCCCCTCGCGGGGCCTTTTCTTTTTGGCTTCAGGATCGATCGAATACGACCATGCTTTCGACGTGGGCCGTGTGCGGAAACATGTTGACTGCACCCGCGGCCGAGCAGCGATAGCCGGCGCGGTGCACGAGCAGGCCGGCATCGCGGGCAAGCGTCGCCGGATTGCAGCTGACGTAGACGATCCGCGCCGGCGGCTGCCAGCCACGCGCCGGCGCCTCGGCAAGATCGGCCAGCGCCTTGACGATCGCGAAGGCACCCTCCCGTGGCGGGTCGATCATCCAGCGCTGAAATTCGCCGAGTTCGACCAGGTCGGGGGCGGTGATCTGAAACAGATCGCGCTCGACGAAGCGGGTTTTCTCGCTCAGGCCGTTCACTGCTGCGGCGGCTTTCGCCCGCTCGACCAGCGCAGCGCTGCCTTCGATGCCCAGGACCGTGCGGGCTCGGGTCGCCAGCGGCAAGCTGAAGTTGCCGAGGCCGCAGAACCAGTCGATCGCCGTCTCGTCCGTCTTGGCACCGAGCAAGCGGATCGCCCGCGAAACCAGCGAGCGGTTGATGTCGCTGTTGACCTGGGTGAAGTCGGTCGGCCGGAACGGCATCCTGACGCCGAACTCGGGTAGACCGTAGTCGAGTGCCGAGTCGCTGCCGTCCAGCGGGTGCGCGGTCTCCGGCCCCTTCGGCTGCAGCCACCATTCGATCCGGTGCGCGGCGGCAAACGCGCGCAGCAGCGCGCGATCGTCTTCGGCCAGGGGCTCGAGATGACGCAGCACCAGCACCGTCACCGCGTCGCCGACGGCGAGTTCGATCTGCGGCAACCGGTCGCGGCCTCGCATCGCGCCGATCAAGGCGCGCAGCGGCAGCAGCAGCTCGCTGACGTGCTTCGGCAAGACCTCGCAGCTTCGGATGTCGGCGACGAAGCTCGACTTTCGCTCGTGAAAGCCAACCAGCACCGTGTCCTTCTTGACGACGTAGCGGACCGACAGGCGGGCCCGCTGTCGGTAACGCCAGGCTGGCCCTTCGATCGGCCGCAACACCTGCTCTGCCTTGACTTTGCCGAGATGCCAGAGCGCGTCCTCGAGCGCGCGCTGCTTGGTCGCCACTTGCGCCGCGATGTGCAGGTGCTGCAACTTGCAGCCGCCGCAGACGCCGAAATGCGGGCAGCGCGGCACGACCCGCTGCGCGCTGTCGCGCCGCAGCTCGACCAGGGCGGCTTGCTCCCACTGGTTCTTGCGACGGCCGACCGCGACCCGAACCTCTTCCCCGGGCAGGGCATCGGCAACGAACACCACCTTGCCCTCGGCGTTGTGCGCCACGCCCTGGGCCTCGAGGTCCAGTGATTCGATCCGCAGCCACTCGTCGGCATTCGTCATCGATCCGATTATCCGGAGCCGGGGCGCTGCTAAACTGCGCGCCGCCAGGAGAGCGCTTCGTTCGCACGAAGCCGCCGAAGGCGCAGACCGGGTCCAGGCCGGGTCGAACGCTCAGGTACCGAGGACTGGCAAACGCTTGTTCGCAAGCGTCCTCGCTGGAGAGAGGCCCGTTTCGAGCGGGCCCACCGAAGGGGCAAGCAGCACCGTTCGCGGTGCCGCCAATCTCTCAGGTAGAGCGGACAGCCAGGGCAGTTTTTCCGCAGCGTGCGTGCACGTTGCGGGCTTGAAACATGCCCTGGAGCCGTCGATGTCCGACCCCGTTCCGATTGCGTCGCCGGCGCCGCTGCTGCAGACGCCCTTGCACGCCCTGCATCTCGAGCTCGGCGCGAAGATGGTTCCGTTTGCCGGCTACGCCATGCCGGTCTCGTATCCGGCGGGCATCCTGGCCGAGCACCGGCACTGTCGCGAGTCGGCGGTCTTGTTCGACGTCTCGCACATGGGCCAACTCAGGCTGTGCGGCGCCGACGCGGCGGCGGCCCTCGAGACGCTGCTGCCGCAAGACATGGTCGGACTTTCGCCAGGCAAGCAGCGCTACGCGTTCTTCACCAACGACGCAGGCGGCATCCTCGACGACCTGATGGCAACGCGCCGAGGCGACCATCTCTTCCTGGTCGTCAATGCATCGTGCAAGGACGCCGACATCGCGCATCTGCAGGCCGGCATCGGCGACCGCTGCGCCATTGAGCCGATGCCCGAGCATGCCCTTCTGGCCTTGCAGGGACCGAAGGCCGCGGCCGTCATGACGCGGCTGGCACCGGCGCTGGCAAGCCTCGCCTTCATGAACGGAGCCGAAACCAGCATCGCCGGGGTCGCCTGTTTCGCGACGCGATCGGGCTACACCGGCGAGGACGGCTTCGAAATCTCCGTGCCGGCCGCAGATGCCGACACAGTGGCGCGCGCCCTGCTCGCCGACACGGAGGTCGGACCCGCCGGACTCGGCGCCAGGGACACCCTTCGCCTCGAGGCCGGGCTCTGTCTCTACGGCCACGACATCGACGCGGGCACGACACCGGTCGAAGCCGCTCTCGGCTGGGCCATCCAGAAAGTGCGCCGCCATGGCGGCGAACGCGCCGGGGGCTATCCGGGCGCCTCGGTCATCGAGCGCCAGCTCGCCGCGGGCGCGCCGAGAAAACGCGTCGGCCTGGTCGGTCTCGAGCGCATGCCGGTACGCGAAGGCGCGCGGCTCGTCGACGACACCGGCACCGCGGTCGGCCACGTCACCAGCGGCACGGTTGCGCCAACGCTCGGCCGGCCGATCGCATTGGGCTACGTCGCCAGTGCCCAGGCCTCGCTCGGCACGCTGCTCGGGGCCGAGGTCCGCGGCAAGCGCCAGCCGATGCGGGTGACGCAACTGCCGTTTACACCCCACCGCTATTTCCGCGGCTGAGCGGCAACGAATCCTTACCGACCCATCAGGAGCAACCATGACCGTCAAATACACGAGCGACCACGAATGGATCGACACCGGCAATGCCCAAGCGGCCACCGTCGGCATCACCGTGCATGCCCAGGATGCCCTCGGCGACGTCGTCTTCGTCGACCTTCCGGCGATCGGCAAGAGCTTCAAGAAGGGCGAGGTCGCCGGCGTCGTCGAGTCCGTGAAGGCCGCGGCCGATCTCTACATGCCGGTCGGCGGCGAGATCGTCGAGGTCAACGAAGCCCTGCGCGCCGACCCGTCGCTCGCCAACAGCGACCCCCTCGCCGGCGGCTGGTTCTTCAAGGTCAAGCTGGCCGAGCCGGCCGATGCCTCGCACTTGCTCGACCAGGCCGCGTATGACGCGCTGGTCAAGGCGTCCTGACCCGACGCCGCCCGGAAGTTCTTCTCCGCGTTCGTCACGAGGCCCTTCGATGCTGATGTCCGTCCTCAAGCCGCTCGCCGAGCTCGAAAGCGCCGGCGAGTTCATCCCGCGTCACGTCGGCATCGCCGCCGATGACGAGGCGCACATGCTCTCGGTGATCGGCGCCGCGTCGCGTCGGGCCCTGATCGAGCACGTCGTGCCGGCGTCGATCGCGCGCGCCGCGCCGATGCGCCTGCCCGCACCGCTCGGCGAAGCCGAAGCGCTGGCCGAGCTGCGCGGCATCGCGGCGCAGAACCGGGTTGTGAAGAGCTTTCTCGGCCAGGGCTACCACGGCACGCATACGCCCGGCGTCATCTTGCGCAACGTGCTGGAGAACCCGGCGTGGTACACGGCGTACACCCCATATCAGCCCGAGATCTCGCAAGGCCGGCTCGAGGCGCTGCTGAACTTCCAGACCATGGTCTGCGACCTCACCGGCATGGCCATCGCCAATGCGTCGATGCTCGACGAGGCGACCGCAGCCGCCGAGGCGATGACGCTGGCGCGGCGCAGCGTGAGGAGCTCGAGCAACACCATCGTCGTCGCCGGCGACTGCCATCCGCAGACGATCGAGGTGCTGCGAACGCGTGCCGAGCCGCTCGACCTCGCCGTCGTCCTTGCCAATTCCGCGGACGAGTGGAACGAGCTGATCGATGGCGGCGACTACTTCGCCGTGCTCGCCCAATGGCCGGCAACAAGCGGTGTGCTGCATGACATGCGCGCCGACGCGCCGCGAATCCATGGCCACGGCGCCGTCTTCATCGTCGCGGCCGACCTGCTCGCGCTGACTCTCATCGTGCCGCCGGGCGAGCTCGGCGCCGACATCGCCTGCGGGACGACGCAGCGCTTCGGCATGCCGATGGGCTGCGGCGGCCCGCACGCCGCCTACCTGGCGTGCCGCGACGACTACAAGCGCGGCCTGCCCGGCCGACTCGTCGGCGTCAGCGTCGACGCGCACGGCAGGGCTGCCTATCGTCTTGCGCTGCAGACACGCGAGCAGCACATCCGGCGCGAGCGCGCGACCTCGAACATCTGCACGGCCCAGGTGCTGCCTGCCGTGGTCGCAGGCATGTACGCGGTCTACCACGGCCCGGCCGGGCTGAAGAAGATGGCCGAGCGCGTCGCGGCTTACACGGCCGTCCTCGCCGAGGGACTGCGGCAGATCGGCTGTAAGGTGCGCAGCGAGAGCGCATTCGACACCCTGACTCTCGATACCGGCGCCGCGACCGCCGCGCTCGCCCGCCGCGCCGTCGACGCCGGCATGAACCTCCGCCGCTTCCCCGAATGGGGCGACACCATGCTCGGCATCGCCCTCGACGAGACGACGACGCGCGACGACATCTGCGCGCTCTGGCGCGTCTTCGCAGGCGACGGACAGCCCGTTCCCGACTTCGACCGCTTCGAACGCGGCATTGCGCCGCTCATTCCGGAAGCGATGCGGCGCACCTCGGCCTTCCTCACCCATCCGGTCTTCAACAGCCACCACAGCGAGACGGAAATGCTGCGCTACCTGCGCCGCCTCGCCGACAAGGACCTCGCGCTCGACCGCACCATGATCCCCCTCGGCTCCTGCACGATGAAGCTGAACGCGAGCAGCGAGATGCTGCCGATCACCTGGCCCGAGTTCGCGAACATCCATCCGTTTGCGCCGGCCGAGCAGCGCGCCGGCTACGAGGTGCTTCGCAGGCAGCTCGAAACATGGCTCTGCGAAGCCACCGGCTACGCCGGGGTCAGCCTGCAGCCCAATGCCGGCTCGCAAGGCGAGTACGCCGGGCTGCTGGCGATCCGCGCCTGGCACGCGTCGCGCGGCGAAGCACACCGCACCGTCTGCCTGATTCCGGAATCGGCGCACGGCACGAACCCGGCCAGTGCGCAGATGGTCGGCATGCAGGTCGTCGTGACGAAGTGCGACGCCGACGGCAGCGTCGACCTGGCCGACCTCGAAGCCAAGTGCGTCCAGCACGCCGACAAGCTGGCCGCGGTGATGATCACGTACCCGTCGACCTACGGCGTGTTCGAGCGTCGCATCAAGGACCTCTGCCGCGTTGTCCATGCGCACGGCGGCCGCGTCTACGTCGACGGCGCCAACATGAACGCGCTGGTCGGCATCGCCGCGCCGGGCGAGTTCGGCGGCGACGTCAGCCATCTCAACCTGCACAAGACCTTCTGCATTCCGCACGGCGGCGGCGGGCCCGGCGTCGGCCCGGTCTGCGTCGTCGCCGACCTGGTTCCGTTCCTGCCCGGCCACGCCGCGAGCGGCCAGCCCGGTCACGGCGTCGGCGCCGTCTCGGCGGCGCCGCTCGGCAACGCCGCGGTCTTGCCGATCAGCTGGATGTACATGCGCATGATGGGCGCCGAGGGCCTGACCCGTGCCACCGAGACGGCGATCCTGTCGGCCAACTACATCGCGGCGCGGCTGGCCGGCGCCTACGAGCTGCACTTCAGCGGCAACGTCGACGGCATCAAGGGCGGCGGCGTCGCCCACGAATGCATCCTCGACCTGCGTCCGCTCAAGGAGTCCACCGGCGGTGCGAAAGGTGAACAGGGGATCAGCGCCGAAGATGTCGCGAAGCGGCTGATCGACTATGGCTTCCACGCGCCGACGCTGAGCTTTCCCGTCGCCGGCACGCTGATGGTCGAGCCGACCGAAAGCGAATCGCTCGACGAGCTCGATCGCTTCTGCGACGCGATGCTGGCGATCCGCGCCGAGATCGCCAAGGTCGAGAGCGGCACCTGGCCGCGCGAGGACAACCCGCTGAAGGGCGCGCCGCACACCGCCGAGGCATTGCTCGCCGCTGACTGGCCGCACGTCTACTCGCGCGAGGAGGCGGCGTACCCGTTGCAGTCGCTCCGGCACATCAAGTACTGGCCGCCGGTCGGCCGTGTCGACAACGTCTGGGGCGACCGCAACCTGTCTTGCTCGTGCCCGCCGCTGTCGGCCTACGACCGCTGACGCGCCGCCCGCGTCAGTCCTTCGCCGCCGGCATGAAGGTCGCGCCGCCGCTGCTCGCCAGCGAGTCCGCAGGCGCCGGCAGCGGTGCCGGGCCGGGCTCCGGCTTGCGCTGCCTGACCAGGTAGGAATAGAGCACCGGAACGACCACCAGCGTCAGCAGCGTCGACGTGATGACGCCGCCGATGATGGCCCGGCCCATCGGCGCCTGGATTTCGCTGCCCTCGTCGAGCGCCAGCGCCAGGGGCAGCATGCCGAAGATCATCGCCCCTGTCGTCATGATGATCGGCCGCATCCGGACCAGGCCAGCCTGCAGCAACGCCTCCGGCACGGACAGTCCATTGCGGCGGCCATGGTTGGCGAAGTCGACGAGCAGGATCGCGTTCTTGGTCACCAGGCCCATGAGCATGACGAGGCCGATCATCGAGAACAGGTTGAGCGTGGAGCGCGTGACCAGCAAGGCCAGCATCACGCCGATCAAGGCCAGCGGCAACGACGCCATGATGGCCAGCGGCTGCACGAAGCTGCCGAACTGCGACGCCAGGACGATGTAGATGAAGATCACCGCGGCGCCGAGCGCGAGCAGCACGCCCTGGAACGCTTCGGCCTGGTCCTTGGTCTGGCCGCCGACGTCGAAGCGATAGCCCGCCGGCAGCTCGGTCGCCTTGACGATCTTCTGCACGTCGGCGCCGACGTCGCCGCTCGGTCGGCCTTGCGTTCCGGCGTAGATGGCCTGACGGCGCTGCAGATCCTGCCGCTTGATGACGACGGGGTTGACCACCGGGACGATGTCGGCCACGCGAGACAGCGTGATCGGCGTGCCGTCCTTGGCGTAGGCGACCGGCAGGCCCTCGAGCTGCGTCACGTTCTCGCGATCGGTTTGCGGCAGACGCAATTCGACGTCCACTTGTTCGCCGTCGGGCGACGTCCAGTACGTGGCGACGTCGCCATTGACGAAGGCGCGCAGGCTGTTGGCGAGCTGGCTTGTCGTCAGGCCAAGCTCGCGCGCGGCGTCGGGCTTCAAACGGACCGCGAACGCAGGCAGCCCGGGCTTGACCGATGTCGTCAGGTCGGCGATGCCGGGAATCCTGGCGACCTTGTCGCGCAAGCGCAGCACTTCGGTCTCGAGCACGGCCGGATCGGGGCCGAGCAGCGCGACGTAGATCGGCTGGTTGCCGAGCGTCACGTCGATCCCCGGGATCGGCTTCAGCGCCGCGCGCAGCGCTTCTTCGACCTGCTTCTGGCTGCGCTTGCGCTGGTGCGGCTTGGTCAGTTGAATCCGCAGCGCCGCCGAGTTGCGGCTGCCGTTGCCGGTGTCGCCGATCGTCGTCGACATCATCCGGATCTCCGGAAACTGCTTGACGACCTGCTCGACCTGCAGCAGCTTGTCGCTGCCACGCGTGAGGCTCGTGCCCACCGGCAACTCGACGTTCATCTGGATGTAGCTGTTGTCGGCGTCGGGGATGAATTCGGTGCCGACCAGGGGCGCCAGCAAAAGCGCGCCGACGAAGCTGGCGATGCCGGCGATCATGACCAGGCCGCGCGGTGTGACGGTGGCGAGACGAAATCGCCGCGGCGCGGAGCGGTCGCGTTCGCCGTCCTCGCGAAACGGGCGACCGAAGGCCGGCAACGGCGGAAACAGGAGTCGATAGCGGCGACCCGAGAAGACCCAGCCGATCGTCCGCTCGTAGAGCCGATGCAGCAGATCGAGAAGGCGGTCGGTGCCGCGCATCAGATGGCCGAGCACCGGCACCCGGAGGAGGCGGTTGACGGGTGGGTCGCGCCAGATGCTCGAAAGCATCGGGTCGAGCGTGAAGCTGACGAAGAGCGACACCAGCACCGCAACCGCGACCGTGACGCCGAAGGGGAAGAAGAACTTGCCGACGATGCCCTTCATGAACGCGACCGGGACGAAGACGGCGCAGATCGCGAAGGTCGTCGCCATCACCGCCAGGCCGATTTCGTCGGTGCCCTCGGCGGCGGCGGCGCGATGGCTCTTGCCCATGTGGACGTGGCGGACGATGTTCTCGCGGACGACGATGGCGTCGTCGATGAGCAGGCCGATGCAGAGGCTGAGCGCCATCATCGTCATGAAGTTCAGCGTGAAGCCGAACAGGAAGACGGCGATGAACGCCGAGATCACGGCGATCGGCAAGGTCAGTCCGGTGATGATGGTGCTGCGCCAGCTGTGCAGGAACAGGAACACGATCGCCACCGTCAGCAACGCGCCCTGGACCAGGGTGCGCTTGACGCCGTCGAGCGAGCGGCCGACCCAGTCGCTGTCGGCATAGACCAGGCGCAGCTCGACGCCGGGCGGCAGGTTCTTTTGCCGCAGCTCCTCGGCGGCAGCCTTGATCGCCTCGCCGGTCTCGACGATATTGGCGTCCTGCTGCTTGTAGACCTGGAACGACACCGCCGGCACGCCATCGACCCGCGAGATCGAGTCCGGCTCGCGCTCGCGCTCGCCCAGCGTGCCGAGATCGGCAATGCGAACGACCATGCCGTTGCGGCTGGCGACGACGATGTCGGCAAAGGCCTTGGCGTCGCGGACCCGGCCCTCGACGCGGACGGTCGCGTCTTCCTTCGTTCCGGTCAGAAGGCCGACCGGCATGTCGGTATTGGCCCGTTGCAGGACCGCCGAGACATCGGCCGGCGTCAGCTGGTAAGACCGCAGCCGCTGCGGATCCAGATCGATCCGGACCTGGCGCACGGTCAGGCCGCCGACGTCGACGCGCGCAACGCCGGTGGCACGCTCGAGGCGCTTCCTGACGAGCTGATCGGCCAGCAGCGACAGCTCACGCGAGCTGCGGTTGGTGCCGACCAGCGACAGGGTGACCGTCGGCTGCGCGTTGTCGCCGTCGAAGCGCGAGACGAACGGCTGCTTGGCGTCGCGCGGGAAGGCCGGCTGCACCGTCGCGACCTTGTCGCGGACGTCCTGCACCGCCCGGTTCATGTCGGCGCTGACCTGGAACTCGACGACCGTCTCGCTGCGGCCCTCGAGGCTGTTCGAGCGGATCATCTTGACCCCGGCGATGCCATTCAGGGCCAGCTCGATCGGCCGCGTCAGCTCGCTTTCGGTGGCGTCAGGCGAGGCACCCGGGTAGGCAACGCTGACGAAGACGATCGGCGGCGAGATGTCGGGCAACCGCTCGACGCGCAGCTGGCTGTACGAGAACAGGCCGAGCACGCAGAGCGCGGCCATCACCATGGTCGCAAAGACCGGGTTGTTGATGGAGACGCGGGTGAACCACACGGCGAGCCCGTCTCAGGTTTGCGGTGCCGACGCCGCCGACGCGGCGCGCTGCGCGACGACCTTGGCGGGGCTGCCTTCCTTGAGATTGTCGAAGCGCATGGCGAGGATCTGGACGTCGCCGGCAAGACCCTGGCTGACTTCGACCCGGCCGCCCGCCGGGTCCTTGCGGCCGGTGATGACGATGCGCCGGACCAGCGCGCCGTTCTCGATGGCCCAGACGAAATCCTGGCCCGACGCCTGGCCGATCGCGGTCGCCGGGACCGTCAGGCGCTGCACCGCGTCGTCGACGACGACGCGGGCCTGCGCATACTGACCGGCGCGGAATCGCTCCTCGCGATTTTCGAGAACGACGACGACGCCGATCGCCCGCGTGCCGGCTTCCGCGGCCGGCGCGATCCGGTCGATCCGTCCCTCCACTGCAGTCGGCTGTCCCTCGATCTGCACCCGGACCAGCTGGCCGGGGCTGAGCAGCGAGACCTCGTGCGTGCCGACCGAGCCGGCAAGCTCCAGCGTCGACAGGTCGACGACCGTGACGACCGGCTGCTCGGCGCTGACCTTTTCGCCCGGCACGACGTGGCGCTTGCCGACGATGCCCGAGATCGGCGCCGACAGCGCCGCCTCGCGGATGCCGATGCGCGAGACGCTGAGCTGCGCCTGGGCCGATTTGAGCTGCGCCCGGGCCGCGTCGAGGCGCGCTTGCGAGCTCTGCAGAGCGTTGGACGAGATGAAGTTCTGAGCGGCCAGACCGATGTTCGATGTGTTCTGCCGCTCCGCCTCGAGCAGGCTGGCCTGGGCCGATTCGACCAGCGCCGCGCGATCGCTGAGCCGGCTCTGCAGGTCGGCGAGGTCGATGTTGCCGATCACCTGGCCGGCCTTGACGCGACTGCCCTCGGCGACGCTGAGCGAAAGCAAGGTTCCTGGTGCCTTGGCGCGAACGATCGCGGTCCGAGGTGCGACCAACGGGCCCGAGAACTCGACCACGATGGGCATCTTGGACAACACGGGCCGCGCCACTTCGGCCGGCGTGAATTCGAGGGCGACGGCAGCTTTGGCTTCCTTCGACGAAGGGCCGCCGGCCCTGGCCCAGCCGCCGCGCGCGGTGATCGCCATCGCCGCCACAGCGGCGAACGCGACCGCCGCGATGCCGCTTGCCAGCCACTTGCCGCGGCGTCCCCGGAGTGCCGAAAATCGCATGGCCGCAAGTGTAGGGTGAGGGTTCCGCAGGGCCCCCCGCGTCTGCGACGAACTGCGGATCGGCGGCGCCCGTCGGCAGCGGCGCTCGACGAAGCGAGGTCGAGCTGGCGGACTCAGCCCTTGCCGGCCGGAATGGGCGGCGTCGCGACCCGGACGTCGCCGCATTGGGCCCGGTGCAACAGCACGTGGTCCATCACCACCAGCGCCAGCAGTGCCTCGGCGATCGGCGCGGCGCGGATGCCGACGCACGGATCGTGGCGGCCGAAGGTCTCCACGACCGCGGCCTTGCCCTCGAGGTCGATCGATCGGCGCGGGCTGCGGATCGAGCTGGTCGGCTTGATGGCGATGCCGACGGTGATGTCCTGTCCGGTCGAAATGCCGCCGAGGACGCCGCCGGCGTTGTTGCTTGCAAAGCCCTCCGGCGTCAGCTCGTCGCCATGGGCCGTGCCGCGCTGCCGGATCGAGGCAAAGCCGGCACCGATCTCGACGCCCTTGACGGCGTTGAGGCCCATCATGGCGAAGGCGATGTCGGCATCGAGCTTGTCGTAGAGCGGCTCGCCGAGGCCGATCGGCACGCCGCGCGCGATCACGTCGACCCGCGCCCCGCAGCTGTCGCCTGCCGTGCGCAAGGCGTCGACGTAGGCCTCGACGCGAGCGATGTCGCTGTGATTTGCGGCGAAGAAGGGATTGGCGTCGACGTGCTCCCAGCCCTCGAACGGGATCGTGAGCTCGCCGATCTGCGTCAGGTGCGCGGCGAAGCTGGCGCCGTGCGCAAGGCGCAGCCACTTGCGGGCGATCGCGCCGGCCGCGACCGTCGGCGCGGTCAGGCGCGCCGAGGCCCGGCCGCCGCCGCGCGGATCGCGAAAACCGTACTTGTGCAGATAGGTGTAGTCGGCATGGCCGGGCCGGAACGTGTCGAGCAGGTTCGCATAGTCCTTGCTGCGCTGGTCGACGTTGCGGATCAGCAGGCCGATCGGCGTGCCGGTGGTCCTGCCCTCGAACACGCCCGACAGGATCTCGACCTTGTCGTCTTCCTTCCTCTGCGTGACGTGGCGCGAGGTGCCCGGCCGGCGCCGATCCAGATCGGGCTGGATGTCGTCAGCCGACAGCTCGAGGCCCGGCGGACAGCCATCGACGACACAGCCGATCGCCGGGCCGTGGCTCTCGCCGAAGTTGGTGACGCGAAAAAGCGTGCCGAGCGTGCTGCCTGGCATCCGATGAGGCGGACTAGTTCTGCTTCGACGAAGGCAGCTCGTCGCGGCTCTCGACCGGCCAGTCGCGGATGTAGGCCTTGAGCATCCGGTTCTCGAAATCCTGGCTGTCGACGACGGCGCGGGCGACGTCGTAGAAAGAGATCACGCCCATCAGCGTCTTCTCGATGAGCACCGGCAGATAACGCGCATGCCGGCCGAGCATCATGCGGCGCACTTCGTCGAGCTCGGTCTCGGGCGTGCAGGTGAGCGGCGCGTCGTTCATGACGCTGCGCACGCTGGTCTTGCGGATCGCGGCGGCGTTCTTGACGATGGCCTGGATCACTTCGCGAAAGGTGAGCATGCCGATCAGCTCGCCATGCTCCATGACGACGAGCGAGCCGATGTCGCGTTCCGACATGACGTCGAGCGCGGCGCCGAGCTCTTCGTCGGGTGCGACCGTGTACAGGGTGCCGCCCTTGACGCGCAGGATGTCGCTGACTTTCATGCTTGCCTCCCGGGATCGAGTCGCTTGTCTGCAAGCGAGCGTGCAAATCAATATAGCCCACAATCGTTCGCAGAGGATGCCCCGTATGCCCGGATACGCCGACCCCGGATTCGACACGCTGGCGCTGCACGCGGGCGCCTCGCCAGACCCGGCGACCGGTGCCCGCGCGGTGCCGATCCACCTGACGACCTCGTTCGTGTTCGAATCGAGCGAGCATGCCGCGTCGCTCTTCAACATGGAGCGGTCCGGCCACGTCTACAGCCGCATCTCGAACCCGACCAACGCCGTGCTCGAGGAGCGCATCGCCGCCCTCGAGGGCGGTGCCGGCGCAATCGCCACCGCGAGCGGTCAGGCCGCCCTGCACCTGGCGATCGCGACGATCGCCGGAGCGGGCTCGCACATCGTCGCCTCGAGCGCGCTTTACGGCGGCTCGCACAACCTGCTGCACTACACGCTGCGCCGCTTCGGCATCGCCACGAGCTTCGTCAAGCCGGGCGACCACACCGCCTGGCGGGCGGCGATCCGGCCGGAGACCAAGCTGCTGTTTGGCGAGACCCTCGGCAACCCCGGCCTCGACGTGCTTGACATCCCGGCAGTGGCCGAGATCGCCCATGCAGCGCACCTGCCGCTGCTGGTCGACTCGACCTTCACAACGCCCTGGCTGATGAAGCCCTTCGAGCACGGCGCCGATCTGCTCTACCACTCGGCGACGAAGTTCCTGTCCGGCCACGGCACCGTCATCGGCGGCGTCCTTGTCGACAGCGGCAGCTTCGACTGGGAAGCGGCGTCTGCCGCATCGGGCCGCTTCGCCGAGCTGACGCAGGCCTACGACGGCTTCCACGGCATGGTCTTCAGCGAGGAAAGCACGGTCGGTGCGTTCCTGCTGCGGGCTCGCCGCGAAGGCCTGCGCGACTTCGGCGCCAGCATGAGCCCGCACACCGCGTGGCTGGTGTTGCAAGGGCTCGAGACGCTGCCGCTGCGGATGGCCCGGCATGTCGAGAACGCACGCAAGGTGGTCGGCTTTCTTGCGGGCCATGCCGGCGTCGCCAAGGTCGGCTACCCCGAGCTCGAGAGCCACCGCGACCATGCGCTTGCCAAGCGATTGCTGCCGCGCGGCTGCGGCTCGATCTTCAGCTTCGATCTGCGCGGTTCGCGTGAGCAGGGCCGCAAGTTCATCGAGGCGCTGAAGATCTTTTCGCACCTGGCCAACGTCGGCGATTGCCGCTCGCTGGTGATCCACCCGGCCTCGACCACCCATTTCCGCATGGACGACGCCGCCCTCGCCCAAGCCGGGATCGGCCCGGGCACGATCCGCCTGTCGATCGGCCTCGAAGATGCCGACGATCTGATCGACGACCTGAAGCGGGCGCTGAAGGCCGCAGCCAGGCCATGAAGCTCGCGGTCGACAGCGCCGTCGGCCGCCACGACGCCTACGTCTACAGCGGCGGCAAGCCGTTCGATCCGGCGCTGCCGACCATCCTGTTCGTGCATGGCGCGATGCACGACCACAGCGTCTGGACCTTGCTGGCGCGCTGGTTCGCGCACCACGGCCACGGCGTGCTCGCGCCCGACCTGCCTGGCCATGGCCGCAGCGCCGGACCGCCGCTGGCGAGCATCGAGGCCATCGCCGACTGGCTGCTGGGCCTGCTCGACGCCGCCGGCGTGCGTCGAGCCGGCCTGGTCGGCCACAGCATGGGCTCCTTGATCGCGCTCGAGGCCACGTCGCGGGCCCCGGACCGCGCGAGCCGCCTGGTCATGATCGGCACGGCCTACCCGATGGCCGTGTCCCCCGCCCTCCTCGCTGCCGCGCGGACCGATCCCGACGCCGCGATCGACAGCGTCAATGCGTTTTCCCATTCGACCCTGGCGAGCAAGCCCTCCTATCCGGGGCCGGGCGTGTGGCTGCATGGCTCGAACCGCATCCTGATGCGCCGCCTGCAAGCCGCGCAGACGCAGACCAACCTGTTCCTGAGCGACTTCGAGGCCTGCGATCGCTACGCCAACGGCCTGGTCGCGGCAGCGCATGTCAGCTGTTCGACGACGATGGTCCTCGGTGCACGCGACCAGATGGCGAGTCCGGCAAAGACCGCCGTCATCGCCGACGCGCTCGGGGCCCACGTCGTCACGCTTCCGGCCGGTCACGCCCTGATGAGCGAGGTGCCGGACGCGCTGCTGGCTGCGCTTCGGTCGGCGCTGTCGACCGACGCAGGCTCGCCGGCGATTGCGCGGTCCGCTACGCCGGGTACGGGCGCGGCGTCTGCGCCTGCGTCGACGCCGTATTAGGCCGGCCCGCGCCGGCCGCCGCGTTCGAGCTCGGCGCCGAGAATCAACGAAGCCTCCAGCGTGAAGGCTCCGGCTTCGAGCCGCTGCCGCAATGCAGCGTCGTCCAGACACTCGAAGCGCGCGACCTCGCCATCGCGATTGACTGGAACGATGCCCTCGCGCACTCGCGCCCGAAAGACGTCGATGCGTTCGACCATGTAGCCGTCGGCGACAGGCCGGCGAATCCGGATCGGCTCGCACGCGGCCAGCTCGCAAAGATCGGTCATTTCCAAGCCGGCCTCCTCCATCGTCTCGCGCTCGAGCGTCTCCGAGGTCGACTCGCCCGCTGCCACCTGGCCGCCCATCAGCGTGTCCCAGAGGCCCGGGTCGGTCGCCTTGTCGAGTGCCCGCAGCTGGGCCCAGATCCGGCCGTCGCCGGCGACGCCGATCAGGTGGACCGCGACGGTGGCGAAGCCGAACACCCGCACGGCCGCGCGCTCCACCGTCGCCAGCACGCGGCCGTTCACAGCGACGACGTCGAGCAGCTCGTCGCGCCACGGCCCGGCGAGGCCGACGCTGCGCAGCCAGGCAGCGATGGACGCGAGCGAGCCGGCCGCCGGCGCAACGATGGCCCAGCCATCGCTGCACCGCCGCGTCGGCAAGCCGGCGTGGACCAGGCGCTCGGCGAGCGCGGGCTCGACGCTGCCGCAGACGATCCCGGCAATGAGGACGGACTGGCGTGGCCGGGCCGGCGGCAGATCCGCAGCGACGCGGGCGCGGACCAGCCAGTCGCCATGCACCTCCGCCGCGGTGCGGCCGGATGGCCACGAGTCGGGCGCGACCTCGACGGACGACGCCATGGCTCAGCCGGCCTCGAGCAACGCCAGCAGGGCCGCTTCGTCGATGACGGCAACCCCGAGCGACTCGGCTTTTGCCAGCTTCGATCCGGCCTCGGCGCCGGCGACGACGTAGTCAGTCTTTTTCGACACTGAACCGGCGACCTTGCCGCCGCGCGCCTCGATCATCGACTTGGCGTCGTCGCGCGCCAGCGTCGGCAAGGCGCCGGTCAGGACGAAGGTCTTGCCGGCCAGCGGCAGCGGCTCGGCGCTGGCCTGGCCGTCGTGCTCGGGCCATTCGATCCCGGCTCTGCGAAGCGCCTCGACGACCTCGACGTTGTGCGGTTCGTTGAAGAAATCGTGGACGCTCTCGGCGACGCTCGGGCCGACATCGGCCACCTCGAGCAGCTGTGCCTGGTTCGCCTGCATCAACCGCTCGATGCCGCCGAAATGCCCGGCCAGGTCCTTGGCCGTGGTCTCGCCGACATGACGAATGCCGAGCCCGTAGAGGAAGCGAGCGAGCGTGGTCCGCTTGCTGGCCTCGATGCTGGCGACGAGGTTGGCCGCGCTCTTGTCGCCCATGCGCTCGAGCGCTTCGAGCGCGTCCTTGCCGAGCGCGTACAGATCGGGAAGCGAACGGACCAGGCCCTTATCGACCAACTGGTCGACGATCTTTTCACCGAGCCCCTCGATGTCGAGCGCGCGACGACCGGCAAAATGCAGGATCGCGAACTTGCGTTGCGCGGCGCAGAACACGCCGCCGCTGCAGCGGTGATCGACGCCGCCCTTCTCGCGGACGACATGGCTGGCGCAGACCGGACACTGGCGCGGCATGCGGAAGTTCGGCACGTAGACGCGGCGCTCCTCGGGCCGGCGCGCCACCACTTCCGGAATGACGTCGCCGGCGCGCCGCACGACCACGGTGTCGCCGATGCGCACGCCTTTGCGCCGCACCTCGAACAGGTTGTGCAAGGTTGCGTTCGAGACCGTGGTCCCACCGACGAAGACCGGCTCGAGCTTGGCGACAGGCGTCAGCTTGCCGGTGCGGCCGACCTGGATGTCGATGCCATTCAAGCGTGTCGATCGCTCCTGCGCCGGATATTTCTGCGCGACCGCCCAGCGCGGCTCCCTCGACTTGAAGCCGAGCCGCTGCTGCAGGCCCCGGTCGTTGACCTTGTAGACGACCCCGTCGATGTCGTAGGGCAGGCTGTCTCGCAACGCCGCGACGCGCGCATGGAAAGCGACCAGCCCGGCCGGTCCCAGTGCGGTCTCGTGCAGCGGACTCGCCGGCAGGCCCATGCCGGCGAAGGCAGCCAGGAGCGCCGTCTGGGTCGGCGGCACGGTCCAGCCATCGACCTCGCCGAGCGCGTAGGCGAAGAAGCTCAGCGGCCGCTTCGCTGCGTTGCGGGCATCGAGCTGGCGGACCACGCCGGCCGCGGCATTGCGCGGGTTGACGAAGGTCTTCTCGTTCCTGGCGCCCGCCGCGATCCGCTTGCGCTGCCGTTCGTTGAGCGCCTCGAAGTCGTCGCGCCGCATGAAGACCTCGCCGCGAATCTCGAGCACCGGAGCCGAGATGCCGCGCAATCTCTTCGGCACGGCATCGATCGTTCGCACCGTGTGCGTCACGTCTTCGCCGGTCTCGCCGTCGCCGCGCGTCGCGGCCTGCACCAGGTCGCCGCCCTCATAGCGCAGATTGATGGCCAGGCCGTCGAACTTCATCTCGGCCGCGTACTCGACGGGCGGATCGGCCTCGACGAGGCCGAGCGATCTGCGGACGCGGGCGTCGAACTTCTCGGCGCCGGCCGCAGTCGTGTCGGTCTCGGTATGGATCGAAAGCATCGGCACCGCGTGGCGCACCGCCTGCAGGCCGTCGAGCACCGCGCCGATGACACGCTGGGTCGGCGAATCCGGAGTGAGGAGCGCCGGATGGGCTGCTTCGAGGCGCTGCAGCTCCTGGAACAGCGCGTCGTATTCGGCGTCGGGGATCTCCGGCGCGTCGAGCACGTAGTAGGCACGCGCGTGCCGGTTCAGGGTTTCGCGAAGCTCGCCGGCGCGCTGCTCGGCCAGAGCCGTTGCCTCGAGCGGGCTCGCCTTCGCCACCGTGCTCAGGCGTCGACGAAGCTGCGCGTGATCTCGGCCGCGGACGCAGCGCGGCAGCCGCTCGCGTTCTGGCCGCTCCAGAGCGGCGAGAAGTCGCCGCGGCCACGGGCCTCGGCTGCGGCGCGCAGGGGCCCGATCGCCGCCGTCGCCAGCGGAAACGCCGGGGCACTGGCGTCGTCCACTTCACGCATCAGCCGGTTGACGATGCCGCGCGCCGGACGGCCGGTGATCAATCGCGTCAACGCGGTATGGCGCGAAGCAACGCCGGCGAGGGCGTCGCGGTGGACGCGGCTCGTCGTTGCCTCGTCGGCGCAAAGGTAGGCCGTGCCGACCTGGACCATCGCCGCACCGAGCCGCATCGCCGCCGCGGCGCCTGCGGCGTCGGCGATGCCGCCGGCGGCGATCACCGGAACGCGCACCGCGCGGGCGACCTGCGGCAACAAGGTGAAGGTGCCGCTTTGCAGGCTGAGATCGGCCGACAGGAAGTGGCCGCGATGGCCGCCCGCCTCCAAACCCTGGGCAATCACCGCGGATGCGCCATGCGCTTCGAGCCAGAGCGCCTCGTCGACGGTCGTGGCGCTGGCCAGCACATGTGCACCGCTCGCGCCAACCCTCGCCAGCAAGCCCGGTTCGGGCAGGCCGAAATGAAAGCTGACCACCGCGGGACGCAGCTCCTCGATCAGATCGGCGCTTGCCGCATCGAAGGGCCGGCGACCCGCTCCCGTCCGTACCGCCTCGAGATCGAGGCCGAACTCGCGGTAATACGGTGCCAGCGCCTGTCGCCACGCCGCCTCGCGCTCGGCATCGACGGGCGGTGGCTGGTGGCAGAAAAAATTGAGATTGAAGGGCCGCTCGGTGGCGGCACGAATGGCGGCGATCTCGCTTCGGATGGCCGCCGCGTCGAGCATCGCGCAGGGCAGCGAGCCGAGCCCGCCGGCGCGACACACGGCGATGGCCAGCGCGCTGCCCTGGACGCCCGCCATCGGCGCCTGAATCACCGGCAGATCGACGCCGAGAGCGAGGCGAAGCTCCATGTCCCCGCGCCTCGCAGCTAACTGAAAAGCCGCCGCGCCGCGGTCGAGCCGGCGGCCAGATCGCGCGCCTCGAGCGCCGCGTAGAGGCGGGACAGTTCGGCGCCGATGGTCGCGAAGCCGTCGTCGCTGAGCGGCCGCTCGTTGTCGTCGACGATGGCCGCGTCCATGCCCACAGCGAGCGCCTGCGCCGCGGCCTGCCAGGCCTTGAACGGCTCGGCCGACGGGGCGGTCTGCGGCACGTCGAAGGCGAGCGTGACGTCGCGCACGGCGGCGCGATCGGGCTCGTCGGCGAGAGCGGCCTGCGAGTCGAAGGTCAGCGTCAGGACCGGCGGCGCGCCGTCCTCGACCGATGGGTAGACCAGTCGACCCGGCACGACGCCGGGAACGAAGCCGTGACGGCGCGCGTGCTGCTGGATGTAGCCGACGCTCCAGGCCGCACCGCGCGCATGCAGGTGCACCGCCAGCTGCGCGTCGTGCTCGCTGGCGAAGGCATCGAGCTCGCGCGCCCGCGACATCACGTCGAGCATGTCGGGAAAATCGGCCGACGCGCCGATGGAGTCGGCCAGGGCCTGGATCCGCTGCACGAATTCCGAGTACTCGATCTCGTTGAGCGGGCCGGTCCGGCTGGCCAGCTGCACGCCGGCCTGCAGCTCGCCGTAGCGTTGTCCCGGCGCCGGCGTTTCCCAGGTTTCGGTCACGGCATCGAGGCCCTCGACCAGCACCAGCTTGCTGCCGACGTGGCGCTTCGAGGCCAGATGCGGCGCCAGCGCGTCGCCGGTCACCGGCGCGTCGACGCTGAGCGGCGCGAAGGCATCGATCAAGGCATCGAGCTGCAGCGGCAACCGGTGCGAGAGACGGCGCGCGGCGGGCGACGGCACACCGTCGGCGTCGCTGCCGACCGGATCGTCCTCGAGGCCCGGTTCGGCGCGGCCGGGGGCGCCGCCGGCGCGCGGCTCTTCGCGCACGCCGGTCGCGCGCTTCGGGCCGGCCCGGCGCGCCTGCCAGGCACCATGCGCGACGACGCCGGCCAGGACCACTCCGCCTAGCGACGCCAGCGCGACCGACAAGTTGCTCAATCGATGCTCCGTGGCTCAGGCTGCTTCGGCGAGCCGAATCGCGCCGGGCATGTCGACCGTGACAATCCGCGACACGCCCTGCTCCTGCATCGTCACGCCGATCAGCTGCTCGGCCATTTCCATGGCGATGCGGTTGTGGCTGATGAAGAGGAACTGGGTCTCCTTCGCCATCTCCATGACCAGCTTCGCGTATCGCTCGGTGTTGGCATCGTCGAGCGGCGCGTCGACTTCGTCGAGCAGACAGAATGGCGCCGGATTGAGCTGGAAGATCGCGAACACCAATGCGATCGCAGTCAGCGCTTTCTCGCCGCCCGAGAGCAGATGGATCGAGCTGTTCTTCTTGCCCGGCGGCTGCGCCATCACCTGGACGCCGGCATCGAGGATCTCGTCGCCGGTCATGACCAGCCGCGCCGTGCCGCCGCCGAAGAGCGTCGGAAACATCCGGCCGAAATGATCGTTGACCTGATCGAAGGTCGAGCCGAGCAGCTCGCGGGTCTCGAGGTCGATCTTTCGGATCGCGTCTTCGAGCGTGCTCATCGCCTCGCCGAGATCGGCGTTCTGGGCGTCGAGAAAGCCCTTCCGCTCGCGCGCTGTCGTCAGCTCGTCGAGGGCAGCGAGATTGACAGCGCCGAGCGATTCGATCTCGCGCTGCAGCGCGTCGATCCGGCCCTGCAGGCCGGCCAGCTTGACGCCGCCTGCCTCGATGCCCTGGGCCACCGCGTCGCGGTCGGCGCCCGCGGCATCGAGCTGCTCGAGGAATTGCGCGCCGCCGAGCTGGGCCGCCTGCGCTTCGAGCTGCAGCGCGACCAGCTTGTCGCGCAGCGGCTGCAGCGCGTGCTCGTGGCCGAGCCGCTGCTCGTCGGCCTTGCGCAGCCGCTGTGCGAGATCGTCGTAGACGCTGCGCTTGTCGCCGAGCGCGGCTTCGCGGTCGAGCTTGACGGCCAGCGCCGCATGCAGCTCGGCTTCGGCTTCGCTGTCGGTCAGCCGCTCGAGCTCCGCAGCGAGCCGTGCGTCGGCAAGGCGGTTCGACTCGATCTGCTCGGACGCGGTGGCGATCGAGCGCTCGAGCTCGGCACGCCGCGCCACCTGCGAGCGCAGCTCGAACTGCGCTTCCTGGGCCTGCCGCTCGAGGGCCGCGGCTTCGGCACGCGCCGAGAGCACCGCGCGCTCGGCGGCACTTGCCGCGTCGTCGAGCTCGGCGTGCCGCTCCTGGGCGATCGACAGCTCGGCATCGAGCGACTCGAAGCGCGACTCGCCGTCGCTGCGCCGCGCCGCCAGCGCCTCGATCTCCGCGTCGAGGCTGCCGCGTTCGCCGATCAGCTGCTCGCGCCGCTGGCTGGTCTGCTCGGCGAGCTGCGTCAGGCGCAGCAACTCGACCTGAACCTGATGCGCCGCCGCTTGCGCCAGAGCGGCGTCACGGCGCGTCGTCGCCAGCCGCTCGGCAGCGTCGCTGGTGTCCGCTTCGGCGCGGATCAGATGGCTCCTCGCGGCGTCGGCGACGATCGACTGGGCCCGCGTCCGCTTCTCCAGATTCTCGATTTCCTGCGCCCGTGCCAGCAGCCCGGCCTGCTGCGAATCAGGGGCGTAGAAGCTGATCGCGAAGGCGCTGACGGCGTGGCCTTCACGTGTCATCACGACCTCGCCATGGGTCAGGCTGGCGCGCGCGGCGATTGCGGCGTCGAGATCGGTCGCGGTGTAGACGCCTTCGAGCCAGTCGCCGAGCAGCGCGGCGAGGCCGGCGTCGCCGAGCTGGAGGCGGTCGGCCAGCCGTGGCAGCGTGTGGTGGGCAGGCGCGGCCGGCGCCGAGGGCGTCGTGAAGAAGGCCAGACGCGCCGGCGGCGGATCGCCGGCGAAGGCACGCACGGTCTCCAGCCTGCCGATCTCGAGCGCACCGAGGCGCTCGCGCAGCGCCGCTTCCAGCGCAGCCTCCCAACCGGGCTCGATGCGAACGCGCCGCCACAGGCCTTGCAAGGAATCGAGACCGTGCTTCGCCAGCCACGGCTTCAGCTTGTCCTCGACCTGAACTTTTTCCTGCAATGCCTTGAGCGCCTCGAGACGGGCGCCCAGATCGGCGTGCTTCTTGGCCTCGTCGTTGGCTGCGGCTTGCAGGCTGCGACGCGCTTCCTCGAGAGCCGGAACGCGGTCCTGCCACTGCATCATCAAGGCCTCGGCCGCGCTGTGTGCGATCGCCGCAGCCTCGGCGCGCTGAGCCGCGGCGTGAAGCTGCATTGCATCGATGGGAGCCAGATCGCGCTCCTCGCCGAGCAGCCGGTCGCGTCGCGATTCGGCCTGGCTCAGCCGCTCGCCGATGCCGCGCATCTCGGCGGCGGCGATCTGGATCTGCTGGGCGATGCCGGCGACGACGTCGCGCTGTGCATTGGTCGCCGCCTGTGCCGCGCGAAGCGCCGCATCGGCCGTCGCGCCCGTCGCCGCGTGCGCGTCGACCTGGCCGAGAAGGGCCGCGCCTGCGGCCTCCGCCGCATCGATCAGCGCAGCGGCGCGCTCGTGCCCGAGCCGCGCCTCGCCGACACGGTCGAGCCAGGCCTGGTGCTGCGTGTCGAGCTCGGCTCGCTGCCGTGTCAGCTGGGCCCGGCCTTGCGTGACGTAGCGAATTCGCTCTTCGATGCGGCTGACCTCGAGGCCGGCTTCGCCGAGCGCGCCCTGGGCCGCGTGCAGCGCATCGTTGGCGTCGTAGTGCGACTGCCGGAGCGCGTCGAGCTCGGCCTCGGCGTGGCGGAGGTCGGCCAGCCGCGCATCGAGCGCAACCGTCGCCGCGGTCAAGGCATGGCGGACCCGCTCCTCTTCCTTCGCCGCGTCGCGGTGCCTGAGAAACCAGAGCTGGTTCTGCTTGAGCTGGCTGTCCTGCTGCAGCGCCCGATAGCGCCCGGCAACTTCGGCCTGGGTCTCGAGCTTGTCGAGGTTCTGGTTCAGCTCGCGAAGGATGTCCTCGACGCGGGTCAGGTTCTCCCGGGTGTCCTTGAGCCGGGCCTCGGTCTCCCGACGCCGCTCCTTGTACTTGGAGACGCCCGCCGCCTCTTCGAGGAAGAGGCGCAGCTCTTCGGGCTTGCTCTCGATGATCCGCGAGATCGTGCCCTGGCCGATGATGGCGTAGGCACGCGGCCCGAGACCGGTGCCGAGAAAGACGTCCTGCACGTCGCGGCGGCGGACCGGCTGGTTGTTGATGTGGTAGCTGCTGCTGCCGTCACGCGTCAGGACCCGCTTGACGGCGATCTCGGCGAACCGGCTCCAGGGGCCGCCGGCCCGGCCCTGGGCGTTTTCGAAGACCAGTTCGACGCTGGCGCGGCCGGCGGGCTTGCGCAGGCCGGAGCCGTTGAAGATCACATCCTGCATCGACTCGCCGCGCAACTCGCTGGCCTTGCTTTCGCCGAGCACCCAGCGCACCGCGTCGATGATGTTCGACTTGCCGCAGCCGTTCGGGCCGACGACGCCGACGAGCTGGCCGGGCAGCTGCAGCTGGGTCGGTTCGACGAACGACTTGAAGCCCGAAAGCTTGATCGACTGAAGGCGCATTAGGCGGCCGGCACGAAGATGCTAAGTGATTGATTTTGCTGTGAAAACAGCCACCGAAAGGCGAGCCTGAAGCAATCGGATGATAGCATTTGGACCTCTCGCACACCTCGCGCCGCAATGCGCCCGTTCATGGCCAAATCCGTTCGTCGCGAGGCCGTCGCCTCGGCCCGAATCGCTCCCGCAGTGGCGCCCACCGCGCCGCAGGAACACCTCGACGTGTTCGCCAATCCGGCGCCCGAGCGCGACTACCTGATCGCGTTCGTGATCCCCGAGTTCACCTGCCTTTGCCCGCTCACCGGCCAACCCGACTTTGCGAACTTCACGATCGAGATGGTGGCCGGCAAGCACTGCATCGAGCTGAAGAGCCTGAAGCTCTATCTCTGGAGCTACCGCAACGCGGGCGGCTTCCACGAAAAGGTGACGAACTCGATCCTCGACGACATCGTCGCCGCAGCCCGCCCGCGCTACGCTCGCATCGAAGCGCGCTGGAACGTCCGCGGCGGCATCTACACCAACGTCGTCGCCGAGCATCGGGCGCGCGGCTGGAAAGGCACCGTGAGCGTGCCGTCGACGGAGCCCTCCCCGGGTCGCTAAGCCTTCGCTTGTGGGCAAAAGTGCCGGCCTGCCGGGGCCGTCGCGGCCGCCTCGGCCCTGCCCGCTCCCTACAATGTCGCGACCGTTCAAGAGCCCCCGCCTCAACCGATGAACTCCTCGCTACAAAGCACCATCGATCTCGCCTGGGACAGCCGGGCCGCGATCGATTCGACCAACAGTCCCGAGATCCGGGCCGCGGTCGACGAAGTCATCGCCGCGCTCGACGCCGGCGAGGTCCGCGTCGCCGAGCGCCATGGCGTCGGCGAGTGGAGCGTGAATCAGTGGGTGAAAAAGGCGGTGCTGCTGAGCTTTCGGCTGGCCGACAACCGGGCGATGCACGCCGGCGACCTGAATTTCTACGACAAGGTCGCGACCAAGTTCAGCGGCATGAGCGAAGCCGAGATGCGCGCCACCGGCGTTCGGGTCGTGCCGCCCGCCGTCGCCAGACGCGGCGCCTACGTGGCGAAGAACGTCGTCCTGATGCCGAGCTACGTCAACATCGGCGCCTATGTCGACGCGGGGACGATGGTCGACACCTGGAGCACCGTCGGCTCGTGCGCGCAGATCGGCAAGAACGTGCATCTGTCGGGCGGCGTCGGCATCGGCGGCGTGCTCGAGCCGATGCAGGCGAACCCGACCATCATCGAAGACAACTGCTTCATCGGCGCCCGCTCGGAGATCGTCGAAGGCGTGATCGTCGAGGAGAACTCGGTGGTATCGATGGGCGTCTTCATCAGCCAGAGCACGAAGATCTACGACCGCGCCACGGGCGAGGTCCATTACGGCCGGGTGCCGGCGGGCTCCGTCGTCGTCAGCGGCTCGCTGCCGGCGGCCGACGGCAGCCACAGCCTCTATTGCGCCGTCATCGTCAAGCGGGTGACCGCGGCGACGCGGGCCAAGACGAGCATCAACGAATTGCTGCGAAGCTGAAGGAGAATTTATGAGCCCGATGGCGCTTCACTGCGTTCACTGCCCCCGCGGGGGCGCGTCAGTGCCTTCGGAACGGCCGGGCGTCGCTGACCATGAGTAGCGGAAACATGGAGCGCGTGCTCCGCCTGATGTCGGAGAAAGGCGCGTCCGACGTCTACCTCTCGGCCAGCTCGCCGATCCTGATCAAGATCAACGGCCAGCTGCTGCAGCTCTCGGACCAGCCGCTGACGCACACCCAGCCGCGCCAGCTTCTCGCCGAGCTGCTGACCCCGAGCCAGCTCGAGGAGCTCGAGGACACCGGCGAACTCAACGTCGGTGTCGGCCTGTCCGGCGTCGGCAGCTTCCGTCTGTCCGGGTTCAAGCAGCGCGGCAGCATCGCCGCCGTGTTCCGCTGCATTCCGTTCGAGATCCCGACGCTGGAAAGTCTCAACGTGCCGCCGGTCCTCAGCACGCTGGTGCTCGAAAAGCGCGGCCTGATCCTGATGGTCGGCGCCACCGGTGCAGGCAAGAGCACGACGCTGGCGTCGATGCTCGAACAGCGCAATCAGCAGATGGCCGGACACATCCTCACCATCGAGGACCCGATCGAGTTCCTGTTCAACAACAAGAAGTCGGTGGTCAACCAGCGCGAGGTCGGCCGCGACACGCAAACCCTGCAGATCGGCCTGAAGAACGCCCTCAGGCAGGCACCCGACTGCATCATGATCGGCGAGATCCGCGACCGCGAGACGATGACCGCGGCGATCTCCTATGCGCTCTCGGGCCATCTCGTGCTGTCGACCCTGCACGCCAACAACAGCTACCACGCGCTCGGCCGGATCCTGTCGTTCTACACACCGGAAGCGCGCCCGGCCCTGCTTGCCGACCTGGCCGCGGGGCTGCGCTCGATCGTCTCGCAGCGGCTGGTGCGCAGCGTCGCCGGTGGTCGCATGCCGGCGGTCGAAGTGCTGCTCAACACCAAGCTGATCCAGGAGCTGGTCGAGCGCGGCGACTTCAGCGGCGTCAAGGAGGCGATGGAAAAGTCGATGGCCGAAGGCTCGCAGAGCTTCGAGCAGGATCTGGCGCGGATGATCAACAGCAACATCATCACCCGCGACGAAGGTCTCTCCTATGCCGACTCGCCGACCAACCTGATGTGGCGCCTGCAGAACGACATGTCGCCGGTGTCGCGGATCGTGCCGAAGAAGGACGACAACGACGACCAGCCGAGCTTCACCGAGATCACGATCGACGTGCGGCC
>JALYXU010000173.1 GCA_030946925.1 Pseudomonadota bacterium | reverse complement strand
CACGACGAGGACCTCGCAGCTCGCTGGCAGCGCAGCTAGCGGGAGGTTCATCCCCGGGCCCGGGCATGTCGAGGCCGCGAGGTTCATGACGCCACCGGGCAATGTCGAGCCCGCGAGGTTCACGCCGGCGCCCGGCTGCCGCCGTCCATCCGCCACGCGGCGACCACTGCACAGGCCGTGATGAGGCCGACCAGCGCGAAGGTCTCGTGATAAGCCGACAGCGCCTGGCCCGGATGCGAGCGCAGCCGCCACTCGAGGACGTTTCCGACCAGGCCGATGCCGAGCGCACCGCCGAGCTGGCGCAGGAAGTTGATCGTGCTCGAGCCCTGCGAGATGAGCACGTCGGGCAGGCCCTGCATCGATCCGAGATTGAGCGAGGGCAGGACGAAACCGAGGCCGATCCGGCCGATGACGGCCCAGAGGGTGATCAGCAGCAAGCCGGTCGCGGTGCCGACGCCGAGCATCAGGAAGAACGACGCCGCGAGCAGCACCAGGCCGACGCTGACAAGCCTGCTGACGACGATTCGATCGGCAAGGCGGCCGGCGATCGGAATGGTCAGCGCCAGGGCGATGCCTGCCGGCAGCAGCACCGCGCCGGCCTGCGAGGGCGGCAGGTGCAGCGCGTCCTGCATGAATACCGGCACCAGGTAGGTCGATCCGAACAGCGCCATGCCGTAGATGAAGGCGACCAGGCCGCCCATCGAGAACGGCTGGTGTGCGAACAGGCCGAGTGCCATCAACGGCTTGGCGCCTCGGCGCTGATGCAGGATGAAGCCGACCGTGGCGACGATGCTGCAGCCGATCAGTGCCAGGCCGAGCGAGAGCGTCGCGGCGGTCAGATAGACCATGCCGTTGAGCAGAGTCAGGACGGCCAGGGCGACGAGGCCGAGGCCGACCACATCGAGGCTGCCGCCGCGCCGCGTCACCGGGCCACCGCCGGGGGCGCCGATCGGCAGGTAGCGGACCGCCATCGCCATCGCCAGCAGACAGAACGGGGTGACGACGAAGAAGATCGAGCGCCAGCCGAACCACTCGACCAGGATGCCGCCGACGCTCGGTCCGACCGCCGGCGCCAGGACCACGCCGAAGCCGAACAGGCCCATCGCCTTGCCGCGCTCGCCGGCGGCGAAGGCGTGCAGGATGATGATCGCCGGGATCGGCTGCAGGACGCCTGCGGCGAGGCCTTCGGCGACCCGCATCACCAGCACCAGATCGAACCACGGACTGAATCCGCCGACCACGCCGCCCGCCATCAGCAAGGCAACGGCGCCGAAGTAGGTGTGGCGGTAGCCGTAGCGCTCGAGCAGCCAGGGCGTGGTCAGCATCGACAAGGTCATCGCGCCCAGGAAGCCCGCGGAGAGCCACTGCGCCCGCTCCTGGCCGAGCCCGAACTCGCGCGCCATCTCCGGCACGGCGACGTTGACGATGGTCGAAGCCATGATCGAGGCGACGGTGCCGATCATGACGGTGCCGAGCACCCGCCAGCGGTAGCTCGGCCCGAACCGCTCGGCCAGAGCGGCGCGCGAATGAATCGACTCGGTCAGATTTCTTCGTAGAGCGGCAAGGTCAGGAATTCGGCGAACGCGTCCTGCGTGCTCATCTGCGTGAAGATCGCGGCAGCGCGATCGAACTTGCCGGTGAAGCCGTCGGCCTTGATCTTCGCGAGCTCTTCGGGAACGAGCTGCCGGACCAGCTCGGCGGTGACCTTGCGGCCATCGTCGAGCACGCCCTTGGTGCTGCGGATCCACTGCCAGACCTGCGAGCGGCTGATCTCGGCCGTCGCCGCGTCTTCCATCAGGTTGTGGATCGGCACGCAGCCGTTGCCGGCCAGCCAGGCGCCGAGGTAGTGGATGCCGACGCCGATGTTCATGCGCAGGCCGGCCTCGGTGATCGGCGTCTCCGGCTTGAAATCGAGCAGGTCGGCGGCCTGCACCCTGACCTCGGGCTTCTGCTTGTCGAATTGATTCGGTCGGTCGCCGAGGACGGTGACGAACTCCTTCATCGCCGACTCGACCAGCCCCGGGTGCGCGACCCAGCCGCCGTCGTAGCCGTCTTCGGCGTCGCGCCGCTTGTCCGAGATGATCCCGGCCATCGCGATCTCGTTCTTCGCCGGATCGTTCTTGATCGGGATCAGCGCGCTCATGCCGCCGATCGCCGGGGCGCCGCGCCGGTGGCAGGTCTGCAGCAGCAGCAGCGCATAGGCGCGCATGAAAGGCGCCGTCATCGTCACCTTGGCGCGGTCGGCGAGGCAGAAATCGCGATCGAGCTTGAACTTCTTGATGCAGCTGAAGATGTAGTCCCAGCGGCCGGCGTTGAGGCCGGCGCTGTGCTCGCGCAGCTCCCACAGGATCTCGTCCATCTCGAAGGCGGCGAGGATCGTCTCGATCAGCACCGTCGCCTTGATCGTGCCCTGCGGCAGGCCGAGCTCGGTCTGCGCCATGACGAAGATGTCGTTCCAGTACCGGGCCTCGAGGCGGCTCTCGAGCTTGGGCAGATAAAAGTACGGGCCGGCGCCGCGCGCCAGCAACTCCTTGGCGTTGTGGAACATGAACAGCGCGAAATCGAAGATCCCGCCCTGCACGCGCTGGCCGTCGACCGTCATGTGCTTCTCGTCGAGATGCAGGCCACGCGGCCGGACCTGCAGCGTCGCGATCTGCTCGTTGAGGCGATAGCGCTTGGTGCCCGCCGGGCTCGACTGCTCGAACGAGAGCGTGCGCCGGATCGCCTGGCCGATGTTGATCTGGCCCTGGACCTGGTTCGACCAGAGCGGCGAGTTCGAGTCCTCGAAGTCGGTCATGTACGAATCGGCGCCGGAATTGAAGGCGTTGATGACCATCTTCGCGTCGACCGGACCGGTAATCTCGACGCGGCGCCGTTGCAGCGCCGGCGGCACCGGCGCAATGGTCCATTCGCCTTCCCGGATCGCCCGGGTCTCGGCCAGGAAATCAGGCCGCGCTCCGGCGTCGAGCTGCCGGGCGCGTTCGGCCCGCGCCGTGAGCAGTTCCTGGCGCTGCGGCTCGAAGGCCCGCTGCAGCTTGGCCACGAGCTCGAGCGCCGGCGGTGTCAGGATCGTCTCGAAACCAGGGAGGATGGGCGCGTTGATGGCCACGCCGGGCGGCAAGGTGAGCGTCATTTTGAGATTCGTCAGGCTGCGAAAGGAAACGAAAGCACCTCTGCAAGCGACGTGCCGATGCGGGAAGGAGCAGCGCCCAGATCGTCGAGCGGCAAGCCGAAACGGTTGATCCAGAGCGTGGTGTAGCCGAACCAGGTGGCGCCGATCGCGTCCCAGCAATTGCTCGACACGAACAGGATCTCGGCCGCGGGCAGGGCCAGCGCCGTGGATCCGAGCGCGTAGGCGGCCGGATCGGTCTTGAAACGACCGGTCGCTTCGACGCTGAGAACCGGGTCGAGCAGATCGGCGAAGCCGGCATGGCCGACCACCGCCTCCAGCATGTCCGGGTCACCGTTGCTGAGGACGCCGGCTCGGATGCCGCGCTGCTTCAGCGACTCGAGGACGCGCCGGTTTTCGGGAAAGGGCTCGAGCCGCGCGTAGCTCGCCATCAGCGTCGCCTCGGCCGCTGCGTCGAGCGAAAGGCCCAAGCGCGCTGCGGCAAAACGCAAGCCGCCGCGGGTGCAGTCGCGAAAGCTGCGCATTTTTCCGCTCATCGAGCTGAGCCGCGTGTACTCGATCTGCTTGTCGCGCCAGAGGACGCCGAGCCGTTCGCCGTGGCCCGGAAAGAGGAGCTCCGTCGCGACACCGACGCTGTAGACGTCGAACAGCGTGCCGTAGGCGTCGAACAGCACGGCCCGGGGGGCTGGCTGACGGGGAGGAGCTGGGGGCGCCGTCATGCCTCGATTGTGCGACGCCGCCCGACGCCCGCGCCAGGCGGCGGCCGGACCGGCGGCCCCGCCCCTTGCATCGGAGCGCTGGGCCTGTACGGCTAGGCCGAGAGGCAGCTCTTCATGAAGGCCTTGCGCTCGTCGCCCTTCTTGCCGGTGGCGTCGACGTTGCACTTCTTCATCTTGGTCTGCTGGGTCATCGGCCCCGCCGGCGCGGCCATCGCCGTGCCACTGCCGGACAGGCACGTCTTCATGAACGCCTTGCGGTCGGCGCCGGTCTTGCCGGTCGCTTCCTTGTTGCAGGTGCCCATCTTGGTTTGCTGCGACGACATCGCGCCACTGGCGGGAGCGTCGGCGGCAAAGGCGGAAGCGGAGAACGCCATCGCCACGGCGGCGGCAATGCTGAGCAATCGATTCATGTGAAAACTCCTGGATGGGTGCTGGGGCCCGCCCACTTCGAGCGTGCCGACCGGCAGCGATTGGAGCACGGCCGCGCGCACCGCGGCAAGGAAGGCGCTGAACCGGCTAGAGGATGCGGCGCGGATGCGCCAGCTGCTCGTGTGCCGAATGAAGCCGGCGCACCAGCACCTTGATGAAGGAATCGTGGAACAGGTGTCGGCAGTTCGCGCTCACCTGCAACAGCGTTTCCGGCGTGAACGAGATCGTCGTCGCCGGTTCGGTGACGATGACATCGGTGCTGTGCGTCTTCAGCTCGGCGCTCGGCGCCAGGTAGGCCATCTCGCCGACAGAGGTGCCGGAGCCGAGCTGCGCCACCCGCTTGCCGTCGCGAAAGACCTCCACCTCGCCCTGGGCGATGATGTGAAAGCTGCCGCCTTCTTCGCCCTTGCGGTAGAGCGCATGGCCGAAGTGGAAGCGCTGCCACTTGGCGCGATGCACCACCTCCCAGAGCTCGACGTCGCCGAAGTTGGCAAAGAACTCGAGCGTGCGCAGCAACGTGAAGCGCTCGGAGTCCAGCACCCCCTGGAACTGGCCGCGCGGCACCTGCTGGGTCGTCACCAATTCCGACAGCGCCTGCGCGAACTCGCTCCAGTCGCTGTAGCGGTTGCCGGGCTGCTTGGCGAGCGCCTTCTGGATCACCGCGTCGAGGCCTTCGCTGACACCGGCGCGCAGGCCGGCCAGCGGCGCCGGCTTGACGTTGTAGATCTGATGCATCATGGCCGACTGCACCTGGGCATCGAAGAGCGGCCGGCCGGCGATGAGGTGATAGAGCACCGCGCCGAGCGAATAGATGTCGGCCCGGCAATCGAGGGTGCCGCCATCGAGCTGCTCTGGCGACATGTAGGCCAGCGAGCCGACGCGATGGATCTGCGTCACGTCGGAGCCGAGGTTCAGGACGCTGCCGAAATCGGTGATCTTGACGTCGGTGATGAGGCCGTTGTGCAGGACCGCCAGCAGGTTCGCCGGCTTGACGTCGCGGTGGATCAAGCCTTGCCGATAGACATAGCCGAGCGCCATCGCGCACTTGAAGCCGATCTCGACGATGAGCTCGAGAGAGAGCAGCTGGTCGGCCCGGCAGTATGGCCGCAGCGTCGTTCCGGCCACGTACTCCATGACCAGGTAGGGCTCGACCGGATCCGGCACCGCGTCGAAGATCTGCACCACGTTCGGATGCTGCAGCCGGCCGACCAATGCCGCCTCGGCAGCGAAGAACCGCTCCGAGTAGTGGCCGTCCATCGGGTCGGCGAGGTTCGAGGCGCGAACCCGCTTGATGGCGACGTTGCGGCCCTGGAAATCGTCGTAGCCGAGAAAGACTTCGCTGGTGGCACCGTCGCCGAGGCGGCCGAGGATGCGGTATTTGCCGATTTGCGCCGGCATCGGCTTGGCGTCGGGCGCGAGGACGGCCGAGTGGGCGGAAGCGGTGGCGGCGGAAGGCATCGAAGGCTCGGGCTCGGCCGCGATTTTTACACTGCGGTTGTTGCCAGACGCATCTGCGCCGAATCGGGACTTGCCTTTGTTCACGGACCCGAGCCACTTCTCGACCATCGGTGCGAGCCTCGAAACACGCCTCGTAGAATTCGCCGATGACCAGGGCCCGTGACGAATTGCTCGCTGCATTGCAAGCGGCCATCGATGAAGTGAGCCCGGGAACCGCCATCGACGCCGCCTTCGAAACGCCGCGCCAGGCCGAGCATGGCGACCTCGCCTGCACTGCGGCGATGCCCCTGGCCAAGGCGCAAAAGCGCAAGCCTCGCGATGTCGCGAACGAGCTCATCACGGCGTTGCGGACCAAGACCGCGTTCGAGCGCTGGGTCGAATCGATCGACATCGCCGGCCCCGGATTCATCAACCTGCATCTGCGTCCGGCGGCGCGCCAAGGCGTCGTTGCCGAGATCCTCGATGCCGGCGCCGCATTCGGCCGGACACGGTCGGCGAACAGCGAGCCGGTGATCGTCGAATTCGTCTCCGCCAATCCGACCGGCCCGCTGCACGTCGGCCACGCCCGCCAGGCGGCTCTTGGCGATGCCATCTGCAACCTGCTCGAGACGCAGGGACGGACCGTGACCCGCGAGTTCTATTACAACGACGCCGGAGTCCAGATCGCGACGCTGGCGGCATCGGTGAAAGCGCGGCTCGACGGCCTCGCCCCCGGCGAGCCGGGCTGGCCGGAACCGGCCTACAACGGCGACTACATCGCCGACATCGCCAGTGACTTCCGGGCCGGCAAGACCGTGGCGGCCGACGATCGCGCATTCACCGCATCGGGCCGAGTCGACGACCTCGACGGCATCCGCGAGTTCGCAGTCGCCTACCTGCGGCACGAGCAGGACCTCGACCTCGCCGCCTTTGGCGTCCGCTTCGACAGCTACTACCTCGAGTCGAGCCTCTATGCGAGCGGCCGGGTCGGGACCGCGGTCGAGCGCCTGGTCGCGAGCGGCAAGACCTACGAGGACGACGGCGCGCTCTGGCTTCGCACGACCGACTACGGCGACGACAAGGACCGCGTCATGCGCAAGTCGGACGGCAGCTACACCTACTTCGTACCCGATGTCGCCTATCACCTGGCCAAGTTCGAGCGCGGCTTTCACAAGGCGATCAACATCCAGGGCACCGACCACCACGGCACGATCGCCCGGGTTCGCGCGGGCCTGCAGGCGCTCGGCGCGGCGATTCCGAAGACCTATCCCGACTACATCCTCAACACCATGGTGCGGGTCGAGCGCGGCGGCGAGGAAGTGAAGATCTCCAAGCGCGCCGGCGGCTACGTGACGCTGCGCGATCTGATCGAGTGGACCAGCAAGGACGCGGTGCGCTTCTTCATGCTGAGCCGCAAGGCCGACACGGAGTTCAGCTTCGACGTCGACCTGGCGCTGAAGCAGAACGACGAAAACCCGGTCTTCTACGTGCAATACGCGCATGCCCGGATCTGCTCGGTGATCGACGAGTTCGTGGTCCGCGGCGGCGTTGTGGAAGCGCTTCGCAGCGCCGACCTGACGCGGTTGCAGGCAGCCAGCGAAGCGGTCATCCTCAAGAAAATCGCCGACTTTCCCGAGCTGCTCGGCACGGCAGCGGCCAACCTGGCGCCGCACGAGATTGCGTTCTACCTGCGCGACCTGGCCGCCGCATTGCACAGCTACTACGCCGCCGAGCGATTCCTGGTCGACGAGGACGCAGCGCTGACGCGCGCTCGCCTGGCATTGCTCGCCGCGACCCGGCAGGTCATCCGCAACGCGCTGGGCGTGCTCGGCGTCAGCTCGCCCGACCGAATGCAACGACACTTCGCACCCGCATGACATCCAATCCAACCACGTCCGGCCGGCAGCGCGGCGGCTTTGCGATCGGCCTGATCGTCGGCCTGCTCGTCGGGCTGGCGATCGCGCTGGGCGTCGCGCTCTACATCACCAAGGCGCCGAATCCGTTCGTCAACAAGGTGCCGCCGCGGCCGGCGGCGCAGGATGCGGCCGAAACCGAGCGCAATCGCAGCTGGGATCCGAACGCCGCGCTGGCCGGAAAGAACCCGGCGTCGGCTGCGACCGCGGCGGTCCCGACCTTGCCACCGACGCCGCCGTCGATCGCCACCGTGCCGCCGCCGATGCCTGCGGCGGTCGACCCGGTCGGACCGAGTCCGAGCCTCGGCAGCAGGCCGCCGACGGCTGCGGCCAGCAGCGCGGCTCCAGCGTTCGCGGCGGCCAGCAACCCATCGCCGTCGACCCTGCGCCCTCCGCCGGTCTTTCCAGCCGGCACGGGCAGCGACCCGTTTTATTACTTCGTCCAGGCTGGCGCCTTCGAGCGCAGCGAAGACGCCGAGCAGCAGCGCGCTAGGCTCGCGATGCTCGGCGTCGAGAGCAAGCTCACCGAGCGCGAGCAAGGCGGCAGGACCGTGTATCGGGTTCGGGTCGGCCCGTTCGACAAGAAAGACGACGCCGATGCCGCGAAGAACAAGCTGGTCGACTCCGGCGTCGACTCGGCCTTGGTCCGGGTTCAGAAATAGGGCGCGGCCGCAGCGACTGCTCTTCCTTGGCACTCGGCGCGTGGCGCCCGCCGGGGCAACTTGCCGGCGCCAGACCCGGCGATTCGTGAGATC
>JALYXU010000168.1 GCA_030946925.1 Pseudomonadota bacterium | reverse complement strand
TGCGAATCGACCAGCGTCTGGTTGGTGTCGACGGCGCCCTGCGAGATGAAGTTCTGCGCCATCAGGTCGCGGCTGCGCGCGAGCTGCCGTTGCGCGTCGGCGAGCGACGCCAGGTCCTTGGCGAGCTGAGCGCGGGCCTTGGTGACGTTGACCTCGTCGTTGCGCGCATCGAGCGTGAACAGCACCTGCCCGGCGGTCACGAACTGGCCTTCCTTGATGTGGACCCTGGTGATCGTGCTCGCGATCTGCGGCCGCAAATCGACGCTGTTGAGCGCGGTCACGGTTCCCGTCGCGTCGAGAAGGACGTCGACGTCGCGCGCTTGCACCGTCACGGTCGAGACGCTCACGGGCGGCCCGCCGGCAGCCGAAGCCGACGAGCTCGGCGCCGCGGCGGCGGACAGCTCGACAGGCGAGCCGCTTCGCGTCAGAACGAAACCGACAGCGGCGGCGACGACGCCGGCGCCGGCGATCCAGGCGAACAACGGCTTTCTCATCAGCGCCGAATTGTGCGGCTTCGTCGAAGGCCTCGGCAGCCGGTCGTCGAGTCTGTCACGGGGTCGCCGCAGCGGCCACGGCGGCATCTCCCTCGAAGCGGAGCGGCGGCACCCGGCTGGCTGCCCAGGCCGCGGCGATGCAAAGCCCGGCGGCACCCAGGAAGGCGATCTCGAAGGCGCTGCGCACGCTGGCTCCGGCAGCCGCCGACTGCACGTCCGACAGCACCGCAGCGCCACCGATCAGGCCGTAGATCAGTGCGCCGAATGCCGACGCACCGAGCGAGGATCCGAGGGTTCGAGCCAGCGACACCGCCGCTGCGGCAGCGCCGAGCCGGGCCGATCCGGCCGCGACCTGGGTGACGATCTGCATCACCGACATGACGCAGCCGAGGCCGATGCCGGTCGTGACCTCGAGGCCGATCAACACCGGCCTGGTCGGCGGCAGGAGCGCCAGGCCCAGCAGCGACACCGCAGCGAGCAGCAGGCCGACGCCGGGGATCGAGGTCGGCCGGCCGGTCCAGACGATGATGCGGCCGGTCAGTGCCGCGCCGGCGACGATGCCTGCGGTCAAGGGCAGCAGCAGCAGCCCGGACTCGGCCGGATCGAGATGCAGCGCCAGCTGCAGATAGACCGGAAGATAGAAGATCATCGCGAACATCGCCGAGGCGAACCCGACCACCGTCAGCACGGCGTAGCGAACGGCAGGCAGGCGCAGCAGCTCGATCGGCAGGAACGGCGACGCCGTGCGCAACTCGACGAGGACCAGCGAGACAAGCAGGCCCGAGGTCGCCGTCAGCAACGTCACGCTGGTGGCCGATGCCCATGCAAAACGGTCGCCCGCCGCCGACAGCCAGGTCAGGCCGGTGCCCATGGTCAGACCGAACAGGGCGATGCCGGCGAGGTCGGGCTTGCCGCGCGAAGGGTGCATCGTGTCGTCGTCGCCCAGCGAGCGCAGCCGCCACCACGCGAACGCGCACAGAGGCAGGTTCACGAGGAACAGCCAGCGCCAGCTGGCGTGGTGGACGATCAGGCCGCCGATGACCGGACCCCCGACCGCGGCGAGGGTGAAGATGATGGCGAAGTAGGTCTGGTTGCGGGCGCGCTGCCCCGGCGGAACGACTTCGCCGATGAGCGCTTGCGAGAGCGTCATCAGACCGCCGCCGCCGAGCCCCTGCAGGACCCTTGCGGCGACCAGCAGGCCCAGCGTTGGCGCAACGCCGCAGGCGAGCGAGCCGAGCGAGAACACGAGGATCGCGATGCCGAGCAGCCGGCGCCGGCCGAACCGGTCGCCGAGCCGGCCGTAGAGCGGCACCATGATCACCGAGGCCAGCAGGTAGCCCACCGCCAGCCACGACGTTTCGCGCAGGCCGCCGAGCTCGCGGCTGATGACCGGCGTCGCCGTGGCGAGCAGGGTCTGATCGACGGCGGCCAGAAACATCGGCAGCATGACCGCGAAGAAGAGCGTGCGGAATCGTTTCCGGTCGAAGGCGACCGGTTGGCCGGCGCGGGGCTCCGGCTCCGGCTCCGGCTCCGGCACTGGCACTGGCCGCGTCACGGTCCGCAGGTCGCTCGCAGCGCTTGCCGCGGCCGCGAGCTCGGGCTCGACGCTGTCGCGCGCGCTCACCGCAACGCCTCGCGCTCCGGAACGCGACCGCTCATGCGGTGCCCGTGGAGCCGAAGCCGGCGTCGCCGCGGCTGCTCGTGGCGAATGCATCGACGATGCGAAACGCCGCCTGCACGATCGGCACGATGACGAGCTGGGCGATGCGCTCGAACGGCTGCACGACGAAGGCCGTGCCGCTGCGGTTCCAGCAGCTGACCATGAGCGGCCCCTGGTAGTCGGAATCGATCAGGCCGACCAGATTGCCGAGGACGATGCCGTGCTTGTGGCCGAGGCCCGAGCGCGGCAGGATCATCGCCGCGAAGCCCGGGTCGCCGATGTGGACGGCCAGCCCGGTGGAGATCAGCTGCGCCTCGCCGGGGCCGAGTGTCAGCGGCGCATCGAGGCAGGCGCGAAGATCCATCCCGGCGCTGCCGGCAGTCGCATACGCCGGCATGCGCGCGGCCAGGCGCGGGTCGAGCAGGCGAACCTCGATCGCCGTCATCGCTGGGGCCGAGCGGATTGGCCGATGCGCCCGGCGATCTCGGCGACGAGCCGGCGCGCCAGGGCGAGCTTGTCGGCGCGAGGCCATTCCTGCTCGCCGTCGGCATCCACCAGCGTCAGCGCGTTGTGCTCCTGCCCGAAGGTCTCGGCACCGATGTTGGCAACGATCAGGGGCACGTTCTTGCGCAACCTCTTCTCACGCGCGTGGGCGACGAGGTCGTGGCTCTCGGCGGCGAAGCCGATGCAGTACGGCGGCTTCGGCAACGCCGCCACTGTCGCAAGGATGTCGGCGTTCTCGATCAGCTCGAGCACCGGCGCCGCCGCGGCGCCCTTCTTGATCTTCGCCGACGCGACCTCGGCGACGCGCCAGTCGGCCACCGCGGCGGCGGCGATGAAGACATCGCTCGAGACGGCCGCGGCCAGAGCCGCAGCGTGCATCTGCGCAGCGGTCGTCACGTCGATGCGGCGGACACGGCGCGGCGTCGGCAGCGCCACCGGGCCGGCCAGCAGCGTGACGTCCGCACCGGCCTCGGCCGCCGCGCGGGCGATCGCGAAGCCCATCTTGCCGCTCGACCGGTTGCTGAGGCCGCGCACCGGATCGATCGGCTCGTAGGTCGGGCCGGCGGTGATGAGGATGCGCTTGCCGGCGAGCAGCTTCGGCTGGAAGAAGGCGATCAGCTCGTCGCGCAGCTCGGCCGGCTCGAGCATGCGGCCATCGCCGAATTCGCCGCAGGCCTGATCGCCGTTGCCCGGACCGAGCACCTCTGCGCCGTCGGCACGAAGCTGCGCGAAATTGCGCTGGGTTGCCGGATGCGCCCACATCTCGCGGTTCATCGCCGGCGCGACCAGCAAGGGACAGCGCTCGATCGGCCGGGCCAGGCAAAGCAGCGACAGCAGGTCGTCGGCACGGCCGTGCAGCAGCTTGGCGATGAAGTCGGCGCTGGCCGGCGCGATCAGCACGGCGTCGGCGTCACGCGTCAGGTTGATATGCGCCATGTTGTTGGCTTCGCGGCTGTCCCACTGGCTGCTGTAGACCGGCCGCGTCGACAACGCCTGCAACGTGACGGCGGTGATGAACTGCTCGGCGGCGGCGGTCATCACCACCTGCACGGTGGCGCCGGCCTTGATCAGGTCCCGGCACAGCTCGGCGGCCTTGTAGCAGGCGATGCCGCCGGTCAGACCGAGCACGATGTGCCGGCCCGCCAGCTCGGCGGAGGAGGTCGGAGGAGGGGTCTCGTTCACGGGGGCCGGCGATTATCGGCGACGCGACAAGACCGCTGGGGCGCAGGGCGACGGGGCGCGGGCGACGGCGCCGGGTCGCACGCCGGGGCGTTGTCCTGCACATGCCCCTATCGGGCATCCGGTCGATCCCCGCGTTAAGGTCGGGGCGCCCTGGCCACCGACCTGCCCTGAATGAACACGACGACGCTCGACCGGAGATCGCCCCGCTTCGTGCAGAGCCGGCTGGTCGATCCGGTGGCCGAGATCGAGGCGGCACGGACGGGTCTGCTGGCCGAACCGGCGAGCATCGCGCCCAAGTATTTCTACGACCGGCTCGGCTCGACACTGTTCGAAGCCATCACCGAATTGCCCGAGTACTACCCGACGCGCACCGAGGCGGCGATCTTCACCGAGCACGCTTCAGCGATGGCCCAGACCATCGGCGGCGGCATGGTCTTGATCGATCTCGGCGCCGGCAATTGCGCCAAGGCAGCGCGCCTGTTCCCGCTGTTCGAGCCGCACCGCTACATCGCCATCGATGTCTCTGTGGAATTCCTTCGCGAGGCCCTGCGACGTCTGCAGCGCGAGCACCCGCAGCTCGACATGGCGGGGCTGGGCCAGGACTTTTCGGCCGACCTCGAGCTGCCCGCCGCCTGGGTCGAGGGCGCCCGCCCGGTCTTCTTCTATCCTGGCTCGAGCATCGGCAACTTCGCGGCCGACGAAGCCCTCGCCTTCCTCCAGCGAATCCGTGGCAAGGCCGAGGGCGGAGGCCTCTTGATCGGGGTCGACCTGGTCAAGCCGAAGGCGGTCCTCGACGCGGCCTACGACGACGCACTCGGCGTCACCGCGGCCTTCAACCTCAATGCGCTGCGCCATCTCAACGGCGTCATCGGCAGCGACTTCCAGCCGGCCGACTGGCGCCATGTCGCCTTCTACGACGCCGAGCGCTGTCGGGTCGAGATGCATCTCGAGGCGCGCGGCAGGACCGAGGTGGCCTGGCCGGGCGGCGGACGACGCTTCGCTGCCGGCGATCGCATCCACACCGAGAACTCGTGCAAGTACACGGTCGAGGGCTTCACGGCGCTGCTCGGCGCGGCCGGCTTTTCGACCCCGCGCTGCTGGACCGATCGACAGGGCTGGTTCGCGGTGTTCTGGGCACCGTGCTGATCGGGGCCGAGCCAGGCCCGCGGAACTTCGCTCAGCGCTGGCCCAGAAAGGCGACCAGCCGAACCTGAGAAGCGCGCCATGCCGCGGCGTTGCCGCCGACATGCACGCCCTGCCCCGGCTTGGTCCCGTTCGGCACGTCGCTCCGCAGGCGCAGCGGCGTGTCGCTGTCGAAGTCGTGATAGGCCCCGGCATAAACCTCGATCTCCGGCTTCGGATCGGTGCTGCTGCCAACGAGCGCCCGACACGGCGCGGCAGGTGTCCAGTCGTCGGCGGCGCCGACCAGCAACAGCAGCTGTGCCACCGGCTCGTAGCCGCGCCGCAAGTCGGCTTCGCAGCCGGGATAGAAGGCGACACCAAACGCCGGGCGGGTCAGTGCCGCGGCGACGTCGCGGTGCCGTCCGTTCGTTGCCGCGAGCACCGTGCTGGCGCCGTTCGACCAGCCGACCAGGCCGATGCGCTGCGCCTCGACGTCGGCCCGGCCAGCCAGATACGCGACCGCGCCCAGCGCATCGAGGCGCCGGTTGGCCTGGGTGATCCGGCGCTTGCCGAGACGCTGCGTGCAGATCTCGGTTTCGTAGCGCGGCGTCAGCGAATCGACGATGAGGACGTGGTAGCCGGCCCGGTTGAACAGCGCCGTGTACTCGCGCATGCGCTTGCTGAGCTGGCCGCGCTTGTCGTACGGGCCGTTGCAGCCGTGCAGAAGGACCACCGCGGGCGCCGGTGCTGCCGTCACCGGAAACCAGAACGCGGTCAAGACCACCGGCGCGCTGCCCTCGCCGTCGAGGCTCGGGAACGACACCCGCTCTTCGGCCCGCGCCGGAGGAATGGTGCCGAGCAGCAAGACGCAGAGGCAGAGCACTTGCAGCACCATGCCATGGCGGCGCGCGAACCGCTGCCCGATGGTGGCAATGCGGTTGTCCGGCACCCTAAGCCTCGGCTTGATCATGCGGCCGGATGGTCGGTGGCGCGGGATGGATCCGGGCCATCGTGAAGGCGTCTTCGTAGCGCCCGTCACGCATGGCATAGCCGCGCAGCCGGCCCTCGATTTCGAAGCCGAACTTGCGATAGAGGCCGAGCGCCACGACGTTGTCGGCGAAGACGGTGAGCTCGATTCGAAGCACGCCCATCCAGCGGTCGGCGTAGTCGCACATCGCCTGCATCAATGCCGTGCCGACACCCTGGCCCTGCGCTTCGGGTGCCACCGAGATGCCGATCATGGCGACGTGGCGGCGCCTGATCTGCGCCGCCGAGCTCGGATGCAGGCCGGCCGTGCCGACGATCTCGCCGCCGCGTTCCGCCGTCAGGAGCAGATCGGGCTTGCCGGCCGCCGTGCCCTCCTCGAGCCGGGTCCGCCACAGCGCCTCGTTGGTGTGCGGCATCTGCATCAGGCCCGGCAGCACCGCCGGGTCGCCCATGATGCGGGCGAAGCCGGCGGCATCGTCGACAGTGGCGCGCCGGATCGTGATCGCCAGGGCCGGCCGTCGCCGCGACTTCGCCGGCTTCGTGCTGCGCTTCGTCATGCGTTGTCGCCCTTGCGGATCGCCTCGTAGCGCAGGAAGATCTCGTCGCCGTCCGGCTCTGCCGAGAGCAGGCGCATGCGGCGCACGTCGGCGACGTCGAAGCCGGCGCCGTCGGCCAGGCTCGGCGCCGGGCCGGCGACGACGAACGGACAGAGGGTCAGGTACATCTCGTCGATGGCGTCGGCGGCGAGGAACTGAAACAGCAAGTCACCGCCGGCCTCGACCAGCAGGCGCTCGACGCCGCGCCGCGCCATCTGCTCGAGCATCCACGACACCGGCATCCATTCGCCTTCTCCGCCGGACCAGCCTTCCGCTTCGAGCGCAAAGCCGTGGCGCAGCGAGGCCGCGTTGGTGAGAAAGAGCGGCCGGATCTTCGCCTCGCCGACGAACTCGGGAGTCAGCGGAACGTCGAGGCTGCGCGTGACGACGACGTTCCACGGCGGTGCCTGCGTCGGCCTTCGATCGGCCTCGTCGGCCAGCGCCGGGTGCGGCCAGTTGCGGAAGGTGGCGCCGCCGACCAGCACTGCATCGGCATCGGCACGCAACCGGCTCATCCGGGCATGGTCGCGCGCGGTGCCGAAGAAGGCGAAGCGGCGCTGCCGCGTGTTGATGCGGCCATCGAGCGAGATGGCGGTGTTGCTGACGACTCTCAAGGCCCGGTCTCGCGGCTTCGCGTGATGCGCACGCCGGCCCACTCGAGGCCCTGCACCGGCGGCCGTTTTTTGACCGAAACGGTGACGTGATCGACGAGGCGATTGCGCAGCACGACCTCGGCGAGGACTTCGGCAACGCGCTCGATCAGCAGGTATTCCTGGCCCTGCACCGCATCGATCAGATCGCCGGCGAGCCGGTAGTCGACGGTCTTCTCGAGATCGTCGGAGACGCTGGCGTCGCGCAGCGACGGGCAGAACAGGCGCACCTCGACGCGCAACGACTGCGGCGTGGCCCGTTCGGGGTCGGTGCAGCCGACCCGACAGGGCACTTCGAGACCTTCGATGAAAAGGCTGTCCATCTCGTGCGATGGACGGCTTCGGCTTTCGTCACGCGGATTCATGCGTTCTGCTCCACCCAGCCCGCCACCGACGCGAGCGCCGCGCCGAGCTGCGACGGATCGGTGCCACCGGCCATCGCCATGTCGGCCTTGCCACCGCCCTTGCCGCCAACCTGCTGGGCGACGAAATTGACGAGCTCGCCGGCCTTGACCCGCGCCGTGCTGTCGGCGGTGACGCCGGCGGCGATCTGCACCTTCGTGCCGTCGACCGCGGCGAGCACGACCACCGCCGTCTTCAGCTTGTCCTTGAGCTTGTCGAGGGTGTCGCGCAGGGTCCTTGCATCGGCGCCGTCGAGCCGGGCGGCGAGCACCTTGAGGCCCTTGACGTCGACCGCCTGCGCCGACAGGTCGCCACCTTGCGCCGACGCCAGCCGGCCCTTGAGCGCCACCAGTTCCTTCTCGAGCGTCCGCACGTGCTCGAGCACCTGGCCGAGGCGGGCCGGCACCTCCGCCGGCGCCGCGCGCAGCGACCCGGCCAGACGCTGCAGCGTCGCCTCGAGCGATTGCAGGTAGGCGAGCGCGTTGTCGCCGGTGACGGCCTCGACCCGGCGAATGCCGGCGGCGACGCCGCTCTCGGCAACGATCTTGAAGAGGCCGATGTCGCCGGTGCGCGCGACGTGGGTGCCGCCGCAGAGCTCGCGGCTGCCGCCGATGTCGAGGACGCGGACCTCCTCGCCGTACTTCTCGCCGAACAGCATCATCGCGCCGAGGCCCTGTGCTTCGGCAATCGGCATGACGCGCGCTTCCGTTGGATGGTTGGCGAGGATCTCGGCATTGACCAGCGCCTCGACCTGATGGATCTGCGGCTCGGTCAGCGGCGTGCTGTGGGCGAAGTCGAAGCGGGTGCGCTCGGCGTTGACGAGCGATCCCTTCTGCTGCACATGCTCGCCGAGGACCTCGCGCAACGCCTTGTGCATCAGGTGCGTGGCGCTGTGGTTGCGGACGGTCCGGGCCCGCCGCTCGACGTCGATTCGGGCCTCGACGAGATCGCCGACCTGGATCCGGCCTTCGACGACCCGGCCTTCATGGCCGAACACCGCCTGCTGGATCTTGACGGTGTCCTCGACCAGCATCCGCGAGCTCGCGTTACGCAGCTCGCCGGTGTCGCCGACCTGACCGCCCGACTCGGCATAGAAGGGCGTGTGGTCGAGCACGATCACCGCATCGTCGCCCGCCTCCGCCGCGCCGGCGGCGCTCCCGTCGACGTAGACGGCGACGACCGTGGCGCTGTCGTGGATGTGCCGTTCGTAGCCGTGGAAGGTGGTCGATGCGCCGCTGTATTCCAGGCCCTGCGCCACCTTAAATTTGCCAGCGACCCGGGCCTGCTCGCGCTGCTTTGCCATCGCCACGTCGAAGCCGGCGGTGTCGACCGCGACGCCGCGCTCGCGCGCCACGTCGGCGGTCAGGTCCAACGGAAAACCGTAGGTGTCATGTAACTTGAACGCGACGCCGCCGCGCAGCATCGGACCGGTCGGGGGGGCCCAAAACGGTCCGTCAGACCAAGTCGACCCTGCCGGTGCTGAAGGCACATCGGGCGAGACCTTGGACAATTCAGCGTCCAGCATCTCCATCCCGTTGGCGATCGTCTGGAAGAAGCGCTCCTCCTCCTGACGCAGCACCTCCGTGGCGCGCTGACCATCGCGTCGAAGCTCCGGATAGGCGTCGCCCATCGCCTTGCCCAAGTCGGCAACGAGCTTGTGGAAGAACGGCTTCCTTGCGCCGAGCTTGTAGCCATGGCGGATGGCGCGGCGGGTGATCCGGCGCAGCACGTAGCCGCGGCCCTCGTTGCCCGGAATGACACCGTCGACGACGGTGAAGGCGCAGGCGCGGATGTGGTCGGCGATGACCTTGAGCGATGGCGAGTCCTTGTCGCAGTCCCCGGCGCCGGCCGCGTCGACGACCCGCTTGGCTGCCGCGAGCAGCGTCACGAAGAGGTCGATCTCGTAGTTCGAGTGCACGTGCTGCAGCACCGCCGTGAGCCGCTCGAGGCCCATGCCGGTGTCCACGCTCGGCTTCGGCAGCTTGTGCATCACGACCGCGCCGGTCTTGTCGTCGATCACGCGGTTGAACTGCATGAAGACGTTGTTCCAGATCTCGATGTAGCGGTCGCCGTCTTCCTCGGCCGAGCCGGGCGGGCCGCCGGCGATCCCGGGGCCGTGGTCGTAGAAGATCTCGCTGCACGGGCCGCACGGGCCGGTGTCGCCCATCATCCAGAAGTTGTCCGAGGCGTAGCGCGCGCCCTTGTTGTCGCCGATGCGAACGATGCGCTCGGCGGGCAGGCCGATCTCGTTTCTCCAGATGTCGTAGGCCTCGTCGTCTTCGGCATAGACGGTGGCCCAGAGCTTGTCCTTCGGCAGCTTGTAGACCTCGGTCAGCAACTCCCAGGCGAAGCCGAGGGCGTCCTTCTTGAAGTAGTCGCCGAAGCTGAAGTTGCCCAGCATCTCGAAGAAGGTATGGTGGCGCGCCGTGTAGCCGACGTTCTCCAGGTCGTTGTGCTTGCCGCCGGCGCGGATGCACTTCTGCGAGGTCGTCGCGCGCACGTAGGGCCGGGTGTCGAAGCCGAGGAACACGTCCTTGAACTGGTTCATGCCGGCGTTGGTGAAGAGCAGCGTCGGGTCGTCGCCCGGCACCACCGGGCTCGAGGCGACGATGGTGTGTCCCTTCGAGGCGAAGTAGTTCAGGAAGGTGGAACGGATCTCGGAGGCGGTCATCGGGCTGCGGCTGTCACGGAGGCGGGCGATCGATCGACGACCCAGCCGCAATGGTAGGCGCTGGCGCTGCACGCCGCGCCCGGGGCGCACGCCGGCTCAGCGCTCGTCGTTGGCGGCTTGGCGCAACGCGCCGGCGGCGTCGTATTCGGCGGCCGGCCCGGCGTTCGACATCGGCGGCGCCACCGCGGCCAGTGCCAGGGCACGGCGGAGCAGGCGATCGGCCTGGTTGCCGTCGCCGGGATAGTGGGCGATGCCGACCGCGACCGCGACCGACAGCTCGCTGCCGCCGATCGGAAACGGCACGACCATGCCGGCGGCGAGCTTGTCGGCGACCCGGGTCGCATCGGCTGCGGCCAGCACCGCACCCAGCAGCACCGCGAAAGAATCGTCGCCGACCGAGGCGACGATGTCGCTGGCCCGCACGGCTGCGCGCAGCCGCACCGCGGTCTTTCGCCGCAGCAGCTCGAAGTCTTCGGCCGCGGTCGGATCGCCTGCGACGGGTTCGATCCGCAGTGCGACCACCGCCATCGGCGCCGGTTCGCGCTCGCGCAGGGCCAGCAGCTGGCTCAGGTGTTCGACGAATTGCTGGCGATGCGGCAAACCGGTGCTCGGGTCGGTGGCATAGGCGGGGCGGCGCGACTCGCCGCGGCGGCGGCGCTCCACGGCGAAGCGCAAGCGACGCCACCCGGCGGTGCCCGCCAGCTCCTCGCGGCCCAGCACGTCGTCGGCGCCGCGTCGCATCCAGGCGAGCGCCGGCTCGGCGTCGGGCAAGGTGAGGACGACGATCAGTGCCGCGCGGGCGGCGATCGCCTCGACATCGGGTGCCGAGACGACGACGCTCGACGCGTCGAGCACGACCGCATCGCACTGCGCATCGGCGCCGAGGCGGGCCTGGGCTTCGCCGAGCGTGGCGACACGCTCGATTTCGGCAGGCGCTTCGCCAGCCGGAACGGCCAGCGCGCCGAGCGGAGCGGCATCGCCGATCAGCAGCAGTCGCAGCGGCGAGCTCACGGGCGGTTGCGAGGACCGATCGAGCGTGCCGGCCGTCGGGAGACGGGCAGCTCAGTGCGCTGGGCGTCCATGCCGGCCTGCGCGTGGCGGTCGCTTATTTAGCGGGCGCCGGCTTGGCTGCGGGCACCGGCAGACGCCGCGCCGGCGCGCGGGCCGAGCCATCGCCGCCCGTCGACGCGCTGCCGTCGCCGTTGCCGCCGTTCTTGCCGGCGCCGCGAAACAGCGGCGACGCGTCGATGGCCGATCGGCCGGGCCCGGCCGCTGCCGACGGGACCACGGTGCTGAACCCGGTGCTGACCATCTCCGGGCAGCCGGTTTCGTCCGGGATCATGGTCAGGTGCGCGCCGGGAAAGCGGGCGCGCATGCCGTCGTGGATCTGCTTCGACAGATCGACCGGCGATCGGGTCGAGCGATAGATGAGCTGGTTGTCGCCGCCGAAGACGAAGAAGCAGCTCGCCGACGCTGCCGTGGGCACGCCGACACCGAGGCACAGCAGGGCGGCAAGTGTGGTCAGAGCTTTCATCGTTTTTCTCCTCGCAGGATGTTCCGACTTTACGGCGAGCGGCGGCGAGCGGGTGGTGTCGTATTTCGTGACCGTCGGCACGCTTGACCGGACGGCCTGCAAGCCGCCGCCTAACATTCGCCATGCAATCCGACTCGGGGCGATCGTCCCTCCTGATGGCGATCGCGGGGACCGTGCTCGCCTGTGGCCTCGCCGGCCCCGGCAGCGCGCGGGCGTTCGGCCCGGAAGGCCACGAGATCGTCGCGTTGATCGCCGATCGGCTGCTCGACGCACCGGCGCGCCGCCAGGTGGATGCGATCCTCGCCGTCGCGCCCGGCGCCACGCTCGCGTCGATCTCGAGCTGGGCCGATCGCAGCCGGGATCGGTCCTCGGCAGCGTGGCACTACGTCAACATGCGCCACGGCACCGAGTGCGACTACGTGCCGGCCCGCGACTGTCCCGGCGATCAATGCGTGATCGGCGCCTTGCGCACGCAGGTCGACCGGCTTGGAACGGCCACTGGCCAGGATCAGCTCGACGCCCTCGCCCTGGTGGTCCACTTCGTCGCCGACCTACACCAGCCCCTGCACGCCGGCAGCGCCGACGACAAGGGCGGCAACACCTTTCAGCTACGCGCGTTCGGCGAAGGAACCAACCTGCACGCCCTGTGGGACAGCGGTCTCATCCGGCATATCGATCCCGACGCGAGCACCTTCGCGGCGGCGTTGATGGCGATGCCGTTGCCGATGGCAATGGATCAACTGCCGCTCGCGGCAGAAAAGTGGGCCAGGGAGAGCTGCGAGATCGTCGGCGGACCTGGCTTTTATCCGAGCGGCCGGACACTGCGTGAAGACGACGCGAAACGCTACGGCGCGATCGTCCGCGATCGCCTGTTGCTCGCCGGAACGCGCCTCGCGGCGTTGCTCAACGGCACCCTGAAGATGCCGAATCGATGACAGCGCGCACCGCCGGCCGAGACGCACATGGCAGAACATGCGATGGAGCGGGTGAGGGGAATCGAACCCCTGTATGAAGCTTGGGAAGCTGCCGTTCTGCCATTGAACTACACCCGCTCGGGCGGCGCTAGTCTAGCCGCCGGCCCCGGTTCAGAGGTCGAGCTTGTTGACCTTGGTGCCGTCGATGCTCAGGTTGGCCATCAGGCCGGCATTGGTCAGCACGTAGCCGATCACCGGCTGCTGCACCGTCTGGGTGTCGACACCGGCATTGGCGCCCGCCTTCAGCACCGAGACCGACGCGTCGGCGCCGGCGGTCCAGCCCTTGCTGGCGCGAAACTTGTCGAGCGCTTCCTGCGTCATGAAGAGCACGTAGACGGCCTTCGAGTCGGCCCCGGCGAGCAGGCCGACCGACGCTGCGGTGGTGCTGTAGTAGCCCGCGGTCTGATTGCCGACCAGCAGTGCGCCCTGCCCGTACGAGCCGCCGACCACGAAGCCTGCGGAGACGACGGCCGGGAAGACCAGCACGCCGCGCGCCTTGCGGGTCAGCTCGCGCGCGCTCGGCTCCTGGGCGTAGAGTTTGCTCAATGCGCCGCTGACGTTGGCGTCGATCGCAGCCCGCTTCGATCCCGCATCACCGGACACATTCGGATTGGTCGTCGAGCAGGCCGCCATCGCTGCCGCAAGACCGATGGTCGCCAGAAAGTTTCTTTTGTTCATAAGTTCCTCGTCGTTGTCGAAAGCCCTGTGCAAGGGCGGCGCATCACGCGCCGGGCCGCAAAGGACGCAGGCGGCAAGGGTTGCAATGTGCGTCGACTAAGTCAAGGTCTCCAGTGTCGGATCGCATGCCGCGCGGCTGCCCGAGGGCGCGCCGACGTGGCACCCCTCTCTTGCGTATGGCGCCGGCCCGGTCCTTGATGGAGACGCCGACGGACGAGGCCTTCGATCGCACCAGGGTGCGCAGTTTCGTCGTCCGGCCCGGCCGGATGGGTCCGGGCCAGGCGCGCGCGCTGGCCGAGCTCGGGCCCCTGTTTCTCGTCCCTTTCGCGCAAGCGCCCCTCGACCCGGTGGCGGTGTTCGGACGGCGCGCGCCCTTGATCGTCGAGATCGGATTCGGCATGGGTGTGGCGACTGCGGCGATCGCCGAAGCCCGACCCGACGTCGACTTCCTCGGCATCGAAGTGCATCCGCCTGGCGTCGGCGCGTTGCTGCGGTTGATCGGCGAACGCGGCCTTCGCAACGTCCGGGTCGTCAATCACGATGCCGTTGCGGTGCTCGAGGCGATGCTCGCGCCCGCCTCCCTGGCCGGCGTGCACATCTTCTTTCCCGATCCGTGGCACAAGAACAGACACCACAAGCGGCGCCTGCTGCAGGCGCCGTTCGTGCGGCTCGTGGCGGCCCGCCTGGCGGCCGGCGGCATCCTGCACTGCGCGACCGACTGGGCGCCTTACGCGACGCAGATGCTCGCCGTGCTGTCCGCCGAAGCGGGGCTTGCCAACACCGCCGCCGGTTTCGCGGACCGGCCCTCGGGTCGTCCGCTGACGAAGTTCGAGCAACGCGGCCTCAGCCGCGGGCACGGGGTCTGGGACCTGCTCTTCCGCAAGCTCGACGTCTGACTCGAGGTCGCTGCGCCACGCCAAGACGTGGCCAAGTCCGGCGCCTCCGCGCCCGGTCAGGCGTGCCAGTCGACCCAGCCGGCGTAGGCCGTCCAGAGGACGAGCAAGCCGAAGCCGATCCGATACCACGCAAAGGGCACGAAGGTGTGCGTCGAGACATAGCGCAGCAACCAGCGCACGCAGACCCAGGCGGCCAGGAACGAGAACAGGAGTCCGACCGCGAACAGCGGAATGTCGGCGGCCGACAGCAGCGCCCTCTCCTTCCACAGGCTGTAGATGCCGGCGCCGATGAGGGTCGGCATCGACAGGAAGAAGCTGAATTCGGTGGCTGCCCTGCGACTGAGGCCGAGCAGCATGCCGCCGATGATGGTCGCCCCCGAGCGGCTGGTGCCTGGGACCAGGGCCAGGCATTGGCAGAGGCCGACCCCGAGCGCGTCGATCGGCCGCATCGCGTCGATGCTGTCGATCCGCGGCACGACTTTCCGCCGCTCGGCCCAAAGGATCACGAACGCGCCGAGGATGAACGTGGTGGCGACCACCTGCGGCGTGAAGAGATGCGCCTTGATCGCCTTGTTGAAGAGGACGCCGACGATGGCGGCAGGGAGAAAGGCGATCAAGACGTTGCCGGCGAAGCGACGTGCTCTGGTATCGCTCTTCAGCCCGGTCAGCGTCTCGACCAGCCGCTGCCGGTAGACGATCATCACCGCGAAGATCGCGCCGGTCTGGATCGCGATGTCGAAGACCTTGCCCTTGTCGTCGTCGAAGCCGAGCAGCGACCCCGCCAGGATGAGGTGGCCGGTGCTGGAGACCGGCAGGAACTCGGTGAACCCTTCGACGATGCCCATCAGGGCTGCCTTGGCGAGCAGCAGGAAGTCCAAGGTGTTCTCCGGTCGGCAAAGCTTTCGATCTTAGCGATCGCCGAACCCCCGGCGCCCGGAGCAGCTGGCGTCGCGGGCGGGGCTAGCGCTCGATCGGCGCGAGCGTGATCGAGACGCCGGTCGCGGTCACGCGCAGGTCGGCGGGGCGAACGCCATGCCCCTGCAGGCGTGCGACATCGTTCGGCCGCAGCGCGTAGAGCACCTGGTCTTCGAGCAGTGCCTCGGCGAGCGGCTTGCCGAGCCGGTCGATCTGCCGTTGCCAGCCGGCCGGCAGGCCGTCGACCACGAAGCGCTCGACCCGCACGTCGGTCAGGCGGATGGTGTTGTCGACCGGCTCGAAGCGCAGGCTCTGGCTGACCAGCAGGCTGCCCGCCACGGACGACCGCAGGACACTGTCGTTGCCGACGCTCAGCGCCACCTCGAGGCCGATCCGGTTGGCCTCCGGCTCGAGCGTCAGCCGCGGCGAATCGAGCCTGAGCTCGAGCGCCGCCAGGAGCCGCTTCTGCACCGGGAAGTGCTGCTCGATCAGCGCCTGCAATTGCGCCTGCGGAACCGCGATCGTGCGCGAGCCGAGCAGCGAGGCGCAGCCGGTCGCGACCGAGACCAGCAGCGCCATGGCGAGCGTGGCAATCGGGAGTCGCCGATCCATCACTGCTCCGGCACCGACTCGAGCTCCTTCAGCCACACCGTGGCTTCGGAATCGCTCGGCGCCCGCCAGTCGCCGCGCGGCGACAACGAGCCGCCCGAGCCGACCTTCGGCGCATTCGGCACGCACGAGCGCTTGAACTGGCTGGTCTTGAAGAAGCGGTAGAGGAAGGTGCCGAGGTGGCTCTTGATCTCGGCGATCGAATAGGCGCGGCGTTCGACGTCGGGACCATCGGGCCAGTGGCCGATCGCGACGTCGTGCCAGGCAGTCCAGGCCAGGAACGCGACCTTGCTCGGCGCGAAGCCGTAGCGCAGCACCTGATGAAGATGAAAGTCCTGCAGCTCGTAGGGGCCGACGCTCGCTTCCGAGCGCTGCGCCGGCGCGCTGGCCGAATCGCCCGGCACCAGCTCCGGGCTCACTTCGGTGGCGAGGATGTCGCGCAGGAGCGCGCTCGCGGCCGGCAGCGCGTCGCTGTCGGCGATCCAGCGGATCAGGTGCTTGATCAGCGTCTTCGGCACGCTGGCGTTGACGTTGTAGTGCGACATGTGGTCGCCGACGCCGTAGGTGCTCCAGCCGAGCGCCAGCTCGCTCAGGTCGCCGGTGCCGACGACGATGGCCGAGTGCATGTTGGCAAGCCGGAACAGATGGCTGGTCCGCTCGCCGGCCTGGACATTCTCGAAGGTCACGTCGTAGACGGGCCTGGCTTCGGAATGGGGATGCTTGAGATCGGCAAGCATCTGCTGGCAGCTCGGCCGGATGTCGATTTCGCCGGCGCTGCAACCGATCGCCTGCATCAGGCGGCGCGCCTGGTCGAGCGTGCGGGTGCTGGTCGCGAAGCCCGGCATCGTGTAGGCGAGGATGTTCTCGCGCGGCAGCTCGAGCAGCTGCATGGCGCGGGCACAGACGAGCAGCGCGTGGGTGGAATCGAGGCCGCCGGAGACGCCGAGCACGACCTTGCGGATGCCGGTCGCGGCGAGCCTCTGCACCAGCGCCGACACCTGGATGTTGTAGACCTCGGCGCAGCGCGCGTCGCGGCTCGCCGGATCGGCCGGCACGTAGGGGAAGCGGTCGACCCGACGGCGCAGCGGGCTGACCGGCAGATGGGAGATGGGCAACTCGAAGCCGACCGTGCGGAAGCCTTCGAGCAGCTGCTTGTGCCGCGCCACCGACTGGCCGAAAGTGTTCTGCCGCATCCGTTCGCGCGAGACCCGTCCCAGGTCGACGTCGGCGCTGAGCAGATGCGAGCCGTTGACGAAGCGCTCCGATTCCGCGAGCAGCTCGCCGCTCTCGTAGATCAGCGCCTGGCCGTCCCACGCCATGTCGGTGGTCGACTCGCCGACCCCCGCCGAGCTGTAGAGGTAGGCGGCGAGGCAGCGCGCCGATTGCTGGCCGACCAGCTGATGCCGGTAGTCGGCCTTGCCGATCGTGATGTTCGACGCCGACAGGTTGACGAGCACGGTCGCCCCGGCAAGAGCAGCCAGGCTCGACGGCGGGATCGGCACCCAGAGGTCCTCGCAGATCTCGGCGTGCAGGCGCAGCAGAGGCAGGTTGTCGGCCTGGAAGATCAGATCGTTGCCGAACGGCACGCGACTGCCGAGCAAGGACAGCTCACGCGAGACGGCGTTGTCGGCGGCGTTGAACTGACGCGCCTCGTAGAACTCGCCGTAGTTCGGGAGATAGGTCTTCGGCACCGCGCCGAGGACCCGGCCGCCGCAGACGACGACCGCGCAATTGAAGAGCCGGTCGTCGACCCTGAGCGGCATGCCGACGATAGCCAGCAGCGGCAGCCGCGCGGTCGCTTCGGCGACGCTGCCGAGCGCAGCCTCGCAGGCGTCGAGCAAGGCCCGCTGATGGAACAGGTCATCGCAGGTGTAGGCGGACAAGCCGAGCTCGGGGAAGGCGACGATCGATGCGCCTTCGGCAGCCGCCTGCTCGAGCATGGCCACCGAGGCGGCGGCGTTGAAGGCCGGGTCGGCAACCCGAATGCGCGGCACCGCGACGGCGACGCGGACGAAATCGTGGCGGCAGGGATGAAAAAACGGAAGCGTGTGCTTCACCGGGCGCGGACCTCCTCGGCCAGCAAGCATCATGGCACGCGTGCCGGCCCGCCGCAGCCCCCGGGGCCCGGCGGGCCGGCCAGCGCGGCTATCCTGCCGGCTTTCGCAGGCGAACAGCGCACCGAGCACGTCATGGACATCGAGCAAGCCCGTTTCAACATGATCGAGCAGCAGATCCGCACCTGGGAAGTGCTCGACGACAGCGTCCTGTCGCTGCTGTCGGTGGTCAAGCGCGAGGATTTCCTGCCGGCGGCGTACCGCTCGATGGCCTTCGTCGACACCGAGGTGCCGTTGCCGAACGGCCAGAGCATGCTGGCGCCGAAAGTCGAGGCGCGGCTGCTCCAGGAGCTCGCCGTGCAGCGACACGAGCGCGTCCTCGAGGTGGGAGCCGGCTCCGGCTACATGGCGGCCCTGCTCGCGCACAAGGCGCAGCACGTGACGACGCTGGAGATCGATCCCGAGCTGGCCCGCTTCGCCACCGAGAACCTGCACCGCGCCTGGGTCGGCAACGTCAGCGTGCTGCAGGCCGATGCCTCGCAGGCGCCGCCGGTCGACGGCCCGTTCGACGTGATCGTGCTGTCCGGCTCGGTGGCCGAGCTGCCGCGCGCGCTGCTGAGCCAGCTCAAGCCCGCCGGCCGGCTGACGGCGATCGTCGGCCAGCTGCCGGTGATGCGCGCGGTGCTCGTGACCCGCGGCGGCTCGACCGCGTCACCGGGCTCGCCGAAGGGCGGCGAGGCCGGCTTCGGGACGGTCGAGCTGTTCGACACCGTCGCGCCGCGCCTCTCGGGCTTCGGCGAGCCGAGCCGGTTCAGCTTCTGACCGCGCCGGCGCAGCGTGTCGTCGATATCGCCGGCACGACGCCGCCGCCCCGCAGACTGTCGCATCGGCATGTCGGCGCGGCCTCGCCTCGGTCTATAACCTCGCGGGCGCGGGCCGGCGACGCCAGCGGCGGTGATCGGGCCGCGACTGGCCCGCTCGGAAAATCTTCAGGGGATCACATGCGGTTCGAGGGCTCCAAATTTCGGCTCCTGTTCGTCGTCGCGATGTTCGCGGCGGCCGCGCCTTCGGGCGTGCGCGCCCAGTCGCTGCTCGAGCTCTATGAAGCTGCGCAGGTCTACGACGCGAGCTACCTGTCGGCGCGCGCCCTCTACGACTCCGCGCCCTACCGCGTCGAGCAGGCCCGGGCTTTGATGCGACCGAACGTGACCCTGTCCGGCAACGGCGCTCGCACGTCGAACAAGCAGGTCCAGAACCGCGAGTTCGACAGCACCACCTACGGTGCCGCCATCAACGGCCGGCAGCCGCTCTTCAACCAGGGCAACCGGGCCACCATCGCGCAGGCCGAGCGCTCGCTCGAATCGTCCTTGGCCGACCTCGACGCCGCCGAGCAGGACCTGATGCTGCGCGTCAGCCAGTCCTACTTCGACGTCCTCGGCGCGCAGGACACGCTGGCAACGACGCGCGCCAACAAGGTGGCGATCGCCGAGCAGCTGGCGTCGGCCAAGCGCAACTTCGAAGTCGGCACGGCGACGATCACCGACACCCGCGAGGCGCAGGCGCGCTTCGACCTCGCAACCGCCCAGGAAATCGCCGCCGACAACGACCTCGTCACCAAGCGGATCGCCCTCGACCAGCTGGTCGGCCGCAGCAACGTCGTGCCGAAGGACCTGGCGGTGCCGGTGGCGCTGCCGGTGCCTGCAGTCGGCGTCGACGAGTACGTGAGCCGGGCCGCCGAGAGCCACCCGGCGGTGCGCCGGGCCCTCGCCAGCTACGACATCGCCCAGCTCGAGACCGAGAAGGCGCGGGCCCAGGCCCTGCCGACAGTCGACGCCGTTGCTTCCGTCAACGGCGGCCACGGCACCGTGGCACCCGGCTTCACCGGCTACAACGCCGGCACCAGCGTCGGCCTGCAGATCAACGTGCCGCTCTTCACCGGCGGCCTGATCCAGAACCGGATCAAGGAGACGCTCGCACTCGAGGAGCGGTCCCGGAACGATCTCGACGCCGCCCGCCGCGGCGTGACGCAGGCGACCCGGCAGGCGTTCTACTCGCTGCTCTCGGGTGCCGCCCAGGCCAAAGCCCTGGAAGCCGCCGAAGCATCGAGCCAGCTGGCGCTCGAGGCGACGCAGCTGGGCTACCGGGTCGGGATTCGCGTCAACGTCGATGTGCTCAACGCCCAGAGCCAGCTGTTCCAGACCCGGCGTGACCTGGCCCGGGCCCGCTACGACGTGCTGCTCGGCACGTTGCGGCTGCGCCAGGCGGCAGGACAGCTGACACCCAGCGACGTGCTGGCCATCGATCGGCTGCTGGCGCACTGAGCGCTTCGTCCGCAACGCACATTTCTTGACGTCGCGAACACGCGTGCTTGACCCGCGACGCCCAGAATCCGCCTCCTCATGGAGGCCGCGATGGCTGCTCAACCGTCCCTGCAAGCGGCGATCGCCGCGCACCGTTTCGGCCTCGGCGAGGCCGATCTCGGCGTCGTCGGCGCCGATCCGCGAGGCTGGCTCGCCGCACAGATCGGCCCGGCCGACGCGCCGCGCGGCAGCGGCCTGCTGAACACCGCGCAGGCGCTCGAGCACGTCGCCGCGGAGCGACAGCTGCGCCAGGCAGCGAAGAATCCGCCCCCGGGCACGACCGTCGAGCAGGCCATCGGCAGCCACTACCGCGAGGTCGTCGTTGCCGATGCCAGGTCGCGCCTGGCCACGGCAGCGGCAACGCGACGTCCGTTCGCCGAACGGCTGCAGTGGTTCTGGGCCAACCACTTCACCGTCTCGCTGCTGAAGGGCAGCACGCGCGGCCTGGTCGGCGCCTTCGAGCGCGACGCGATCCGGCCGAACATCGCCGGCCGCTTCGAGACGCTCCTGCTCGCGTCGACGACGCATCCGGCGATGCTGCGTTATCTCGACAACTGGCTCTCGGCCGGACCGCATTCCCGGGTCGTCGGCTTCGAGGCCAGGCGTGCGGCCCGGGTCGAACAAGGCCCGCGCGTCAGCGGTCTCAACGAGAACCTGGCCCGCGAGGTTCTCGAGCTGCACACGCTCGGCGCCGAAGCCGCGCGCAGTGGCATCTACACCCAGGCCGACGTGACCTCTTTCGCGGCGGTCCTGACCGGCTGGCGGATCGGCCGCGATCCGGTTGCCGGTGCGCCGCTCTTCGACCCGAACTGGCACGAGCCGGGCAGCAAGACGCTGCTCGGCAAGAGCTACGGCGAGGGCAGCGATGCGTTGCGCGACGTGCTGCGCGACCTGGCTCGGCATCCGGCGACGGCCCGCTTCGTCACGACCAAGCTGGCCCGCCATTTCGTCGCCGACGAAGCCCCGCCGGCGCTGGTCGAGCGCCTGAGCGCCGTCTACCTGCAAAGCGATGGCCAGCTCGCCGACGTCTACCGCGAGCTGATCCGCAGCGACGCATCGTGGGGCGCTCAAGCGGCCAAGCTGAAGACGCCCGAAGAGTTCGTCGTGTCGACCGCGCGCCTGCTCGGCAGCGGCGAGCGGATGCTCGAAAGCGCAGACGGCAGCGGCGGCGCCGGGTTCGGCAACGGCAACGGCAACATCAATCTCGCGATCGGCTCGATGGCCGCGCTCGGGCAGCGCGTCCAGGCCGCGCCCTCGCCCGCCGGCTGGAGCGACCGCGGCGACGACTGGCTCGGTCCGGACGCGGTCTGGAAGCGCGTCGAGTGGGCGACCCGGGTGGCCGATCGCGCCGGCCGCAGCATCGACGCACGACAGCTCGCGGCGCAAAGCCTCGGCCCCCTGCTCGGCGCAGACACGGCGCGAGAGATCGAGCGCGCCGCCGACGGCCCGCAGGCACTGGCCCTGCTGTTGCTCGCTCCCGAATTCCAGCGCCGCTGAGGCGGCTTCGAGGTCCGCATGACATCCTTTTCATCCGATCGAGACGAGGCCACCGCACCAGTCGCCGCGCATGGCGCCACGCGCCGCCGCTTTCTCGGTGCCGCAGCGGCAGCGAGCGCGCTGGGCGCCTGGTCGACGCTGTCGCTCGCCGGCGCGGCTGGACCCGGCGGCAATCGCTTCGTCTTCGTCATCCTGCGCGGCGGCATGGACGGCCTCGGCGCTGCGCCGGCGGTCGGCGACGCCGACTTCGCCGCGGCCCGCGGCGCGCTGGCGCAATTCGCGTCATCGCCCTTGCCTGTCGATTCGACGATCTCGCTGCATCCCAACCTGGTCGAGCTGCACGCCATGGTCGGTCGCAACGAAGCGGCGATCGTCCATGCGGTCGGCCTGCCGTATCGGGACCGCTCGCACTTCGATGCCCAGCAGGTTCTGGAAAGTGGCGGCACCCGGCCCTACGAGCTGGCGACCGGCTGGCTCGGCCGCGCTCTCGCCGCCGGCAACAGCAAGGGCATCGCCCTCAGCACCGCGGTGCCGCTGGTCCTGCGCGGCCCGGCCGTGATCGACACCTGGGCGCCTTCGACACTGCCCGACCCCTCCGCCGACCTGGTCGCGCGGCTCGAGAAAATGTATGCGACCGATGCCGCGCTGGCGACCGCGCTGGAACGGGCACGACAGCTGCATCTCGGGGCACTGCCGATGCAGGACGACTCCGCCACGATGGGCGGGAGCGGCAAGGCGCAGCGGCCCGCGGCATTCGTCGCCCTGGCCCAGCGCGCGGCGGAATTCCTGGTCCAGCCGGCAGGACCGCAGGCCGCCGTGCTCGAGGTCGGCGGCTGGGACACGCATGCCAATCAGGCCGCGCCGAACGGCCCGCTCGGCAACGGCTTGCGCCAGCTCGATGCCGGCCTGGCGGCACTTCGCGACGGCCTCGTCGCAGGCGGCGCTTGGAGCCGCACCGTGGTCGTCGTGGTCAGCGAGTTCGGCCGCGCCGTCGCAGTCAACGGCACGCTCGGCACCGACCATGGCACTGGCGGCGTCGCCTTCGTCCTCGGCGGCCCGGTGCGCGGCGGCGGGGTCGTCGGCGAGTGGCCCGGTCTCGGCCGAAGCCAGCGCTACGAGGGCCGCGACCTGCGCGCGACCACCGATCTGCGTGCCGTCCTGAAGGGATTGCTCGCCGACCATCTTCAGGTCGCGACGCGCCGCCTCGACCGCGAGGTCTTCCCCGGCAGCGACAAGATCAAGCCGGTCTCGCTGCTGCGAGCCTGACGCCAAGCCGATGCGAATGCCTGGATTCGTTGCCGCCGCGACGTCGATGCGGGTCGCGACATGAGCGAGCGGCTCAGGCAAACCGGCCGCTGGGCCTTCGGGCTCTTTCTCGTCGCCGCCGGCGTCAATCATTTCTGGCACACCGATGCCTATGTCGGCGTCGTTCCTTCGTATCTGCCGTGGCCCCTGGCGATCGTCGTCGTCAGCGGAATCGCCGAGATCGGCATCGGCATCGCATTCGCCTTCGCCCGGCTGCGCAAGCTCGCGGCCTGGGCGGCGATCGCCCTCTTCATCGCCGTCTTCCCGGCCAATCTCGACATGGCCCTTCACGCCGAGCGGTTTCCGGCGATACCGCCGGCCTTGCTCTGGCTGCGGCTGCCCCTGCAAGGGCTGCTGATCGCCTGGGCCTGGAGCTACACGCGCCCGGAGCGCTCGAGCAACGCCGCGATGTAAGTCGCGGTTCGCGCGGCGGCGCCGCGATGCGCAGCGGCGAAGGCGAGCCCGGCGTCGGCGCGACGCCGACGCTCCTCGGCCGAAAGCGCGAGTGCGATCGCCGCGGCGACGCCTTCCGGCATCGAGGCGACCCGCACCGCCGCGCCGGCGGCCAGCGCCAGATCGGCGGCCTCGGCGAAGTTGTAGGTGTGCGGGCCCATGACGATCGGGCAGCCGCAGGCGGCTGCCTCGATCAGGTTCTGGCCGCCGAGCGGTGCGAAGCTGCCGCCGAGCAGGGCGACGTCGGCCAGCCCGTAGTAGGCCGGCATCTCGCGCATCGAATCGCCGAGCCAGACCTCGGCCGACCGCGCTGCTGCGTCCGCCATGTCGGCCATGTCGGCGGGTCGGCCGGCCGTCTTTGCCGTGCCGCGGCTGTCGCCCCAGCGGCTGCGGCGCGACAGCGAGAAGCCGGCGGCCTCGATCAGATCGGCAACCGCGTCGAAGCGCTGCGGATGCCTCGGCACGACCACGAGCAGCGGACGCGGCGCCGGCAAGGCCCGCCATGCCGACAGCAGCAGCGCCTCTTCGCCTTCGCGCGTGATCGCGGCAAGCAGCACCGGCCGGCCGGCCGCCGCGCCACGCCAACGGCGACCGCGCTCGATCAGGCCCGCATCGGCAGAGAGATCGAACTTGATGTTGCCTTCGACCCGCACCGGTGCGGCGCCGGCATCACGCAGGCGTTCGGCGTCGGCAGCGCTCTGCGCCAGCGTCGCGGTGAGGCTGGCGAACGCCGGCCGCAGCAACGCATCGACACGGCGACCGCGCCGGCGACTGCGCTCGCTCATGCGGGCGTTCGCGAGCAGCATCGGCAGGCCGCGCCTGGCTGCCGACGCCAGCACGTTCGGCCAGATCTCGGTCTCCATCAGGATGCCGATCAGCGGATCGAAGCGACCGAGGAATCGCCGTGCCGCGCCCGGTGTGTCGAACGGCAACCAGGCCTGCGCATCGCCCGGCCGGAGCAGCGGCTGGCCGGCCGCACGTCCGGTCGCGGTGCCGTGCGTCAGCAACAGCGGCCGCCTCGGCAGTCCCTTGCGCAGCGCCTCGATCAGCGGCGCAGCCGCGAGGGTCTCGCCGAGCGAGACCGCGTGAATCCAGATCGGCCGCATCGGCGCAGGCGCGTCATTCGCCCCGTACCAGCCGATGCGCTGGCGGAGCGACGTGGCGTAGACGGGTTCGCTCCGCCCGCGCCAGAGGACCCGCAGCAGGTACAGCGGAAACGAGACGCGCAGCAGCAGCGAATACGCGGCCCGCGCTGCGCTCGCCTTCAGCGAATGCCTCACGCCGTCGGGCTGGCGCGCACTTGCTGCCAGGCGGACCAGACAGCGTCGAGAGTCGGCGTCGGCACCGCCTCGATCGAGACCTGATGGCGATGCCCATGGCGCGCCTGCGGGCCGGTGCGCCAGGCTGTCGCATGGTTGTAGATCTGCACGTGCGGCAGCCCGAGCGCGACCGCGATGTGGCTCGGGCCGCTGTCGACGCCGATGGCGCCGCTGCTGCCCGCCATCCGGTCGAGCAACGCAGCGAGGTTCATCGACGGCCAGACCTCGACGTCGGCGCCGCTCGAGGCGCGGATGCCGGCGCCGATCCGCGCCGCCCGTGTCCGCTCCTCCTCGTCGCCACTGGGCAGGGCGATGTGGAAACCGTCGGCGGCGAGGCGCCGGCCGAGCTCGATCCAGCTTGCTTCCGGCCAGAGCTTGTCGGCGCGCGAGCTGCCGTGGATGAGGACGACCGGTCCGGGCTGGCCTGGCCGCGACGCCGCGGCTCGACCCAGACCGAAGTCGGGCACCGCGGCGATCGAGATGCCGAGCGCCTTCGACACCAGCTCGCGCGAGCGGTCGAGCGCGTGGCTCTTCGGCTCGACCCGGATCGCCTGCGTGACGAGAGCCCGCGCCGGCCACTCGTGGCTGGCCCCGTCGGTGCGGTTCGCCAGACCGTAGCTCGGACCGCGCGCGATCGAGGCGATCACCGCGGACTTCGTCAGCCCCTGCAGATCGATCACCGCGTCGTAGCGCTCGCGGCGCAGGCGCCGCAGGAAGGCGCCGGCCTCGCCGCTCGTCGCGGCCCGAAGCCAGCCGGCCCCGGCCCAGCGGCGAAGCGGCAGCTCGACCACTTCGGCGATGCCGCGGACCGCTCGCACCAGGGGCGCGAATGCCGGCTCGACCACCCAGTCGATCACGGCATCGGCATGCGCGGCCCGAATGTCGGCCACCACCGGCAGTGCATGCACGACATCGCCGAGCGACGACAGCTTGACGATGAGGATGCGCAACCGCGTCAGCGTCGGCAGCCGAAGCGCGTGGCGGACAACATCAATGGTCCGCACTCGATATCTGCGCATCCGGCTTGACGGCGCGCAGCGCGGCCATCGCGTCGGCCTGGATGCGGGCCAGCGCCTCCGGCGTCGCACCCTCGAAGCGCAGCACCAGCACCGGCGTCGTGTTGGAGGCGCGGACGAGACTGAAGCCGTCGTCGTACTCTACCCGGATGCCGTCGATCGTGACGATCTCGCGAGCGCCCGGATAGCGCGGCTTCTTGCGCAGCCTCTCGACGACGCGGGCCGGCTCCCCCTCCGCACAGGCGACGTTGAGCTCCGGCGTGCTGAAGCCGGCGGGCAGCGCGTCGAGCACCGCGCTCGGGTCGGCGCTGCGGCTGAGAATCTCGAGCAGCCGCGCCGCCGTGTAGGTGGCGTCGTCGAAGCCGTACCAGCGCTCGCCGAAGAAGATATGCCCGCTCATCTCGCCGGCCAGCGGCGAGTCGAGCTCCTTCATCCTGGCCTTGATCAGCGAGTGGCCGGTCTGCCACATCACCGGCTCGCCGCCGGCAGCGCGGATCAGCGGCGCCAGCCGCTGCGAACACTTGACGTCGAAGAGGATCGGTGCGCCGCGATGGCGCGACAGCACGTCGCGCGCGAACAGCATCAGCTGCCGATCCGGATAGATGATGTTGCCGGCCTTGGTGACGACGCCAAGCCGGTCGCCGTCGCCGTCGAACGCGAGGCCGATCTCGGCATCGCTGGCAGCGACCAGGCGGATCAGGTCGGCCAGGTTCTCGGGCTTGCTCGGATCGGGATGGTGATTCGGGAAGTCGCCATCGACTTCCGAGTAGAGCTCGTGCACGGTGCAGCCGAGGCCGCGCAGAATGCCGGGCGCCGACGCGCCGGCGATGCCGTTGCCCGAGTCGACGGCGATCCGCATCGGCCGATCGAGCTTGCAATCGTCGGCGATGCGCGTGGCGTATTCCGGGCCGATCTCCATCGCGGCCTGCCGACCATTGCCGGTGCTGTAGCGCTCGGCCTCGATCCGCCGCCGCAAGTCCTGGATGGCGTCGCCGTAGATGGCGCGCCCGCCGAGCACCATCTTGAAGCCGTTGTAGTCCTTCGGGTTGTGGCTGCCGGTCACCTGGATGCCGCTGCTGCAGCCGTGCCGGCCGCGCGTCGCCGCAACGTAATAGAGCATCGGCGTCGTCACGGCCCCGAGGTCGACGACATCGAGGCCGGTCGACACCAGGCCGCGGATCAGTGCGGCCGAGAGTGCCGGTCCGGAGCGTCGACCATCCCGGCCGACCGCGACGGCGCGCTCGCCGGCAGCGGTCGCGACGCTGCCGAACGCGCGGCCGAGGTGCTCTGCGAAAGCGGCATCGATGGTCTGGTCGACGATGCCGCGAATGTCATAAGCCTTGAAGACAGAAGCGTGAATTTGCATCAAGGACAAGGGCGGTCGTGCGGGCAGCCGGCATTGTAGGGAGCGGCCTCCTCAGTTTTTCTCCGAGAGCTGATCGAGGATGGCCGGGTTCTCGAGCGTCGACGTGTCCTGCGTGATCGGCTCGCCATTGGCCACCGAGCGCAGCAGGCGCCGCATGATCTTGCCGCTGCGCGTCTTCGGCAGGTTGTCGCCGAAGCGGATGTCCTTCGGCTTGGCGATCGGCCCGATCTCCTTGGCGACCCAGTCGCGCAACTCCTTGGCTAGTCTCTTCGCCTCCTCGCCGGTCGGCCGCGCCCGCTTCAGGACCACGAACGCGCAGATCGCCTCGCCGGTGGTGTCGTCGGGCCGGCCGACCACGGCGGCCTCGGCGACCAGCGCCGTATGCGAGACCAGCGCCGACTCGATCTCCATCGTGCCCATCCGATGGCCGCTGACGTTGAGGACGTCGTCGATGCGGCCGGTGATCGTGAAGTAGCCGGTCGTCTCGTCGCGGCTGGCGCCGTCGCCGGCGAGGTAGTACTTGCCGTCGAACTCCTCGGGGTAGTAGCTCTTCTTGTAGCGCTCGGGGTCGCCGTAGATGGTCCGGATCATGCCGGGCCACGGCGTCTTGATGACAAGGATGCCGCCCTTGCCGTTCGGCACGTCGTGTCCCTGCTCGTCGACGATCGCGGCGTCGATGCCGGGGAAGGGCAGCGTGCACGAGCCAGGCACCAGCGGCGTCGCACCGGGCAGCGGCGTGATCATGTGTCCGCCCGTTTCGGTCTGCCACCAGGTGTCGACGATGGGGCAGCGGCCGCCGCCGATGTGCTTGTGGTACCACTCCCAGGCCGCCGGGTTGATCGGCTCGCCGACCGAGCCGAGGATGCGCAGGCTCCCCAGGTCGTACTTGTTCGGGTGCACCTCGGAATTGCCTTCGGCCGCCTTGATCAGGGAGCGGATCGCGGTCGGCGCGGTGTAGAAGACCGAGACCTTGTGCCGCTCGATCATCTTCCAGAAGCGGCCGGCGTCCGGATACGTCGGAATGCCCTCGAAGACGACCTCGGTGCCGCCGAGCGCCAGCGGGCCGTAGGTGATGTAGGTGTGGCCCGTGACCCAGCCGATGTCTGCGGTGCACCAGAAGACGTCGTCGGGCTTGAGGTCGAAGGTCCACTTCGTCGTCAGCGCCGCGTGCAGGAGGTAGCCCCCGGTCGAGTGCTGCACGCCCTTCGGCTTGCCGGTCGAGCCCGAGGTGTAGAGAAGGAACAGCGGATGCTCGGCGCCGACCCATTCCGGCTCGCAGCTCGACGGTTCCTTCGCGACCAGCTCGTGCAGCCACTTGTCGCGCGGCGCCTCGAACTCGACCTTGCCGCCGGTGCGACGGTAGACGATGACGTCGCGCACCGCGTGGCCGGGACCGGCGAGCGCCTCGTCGACGATGGCCTTCAGCGGCAGCGCCTTGCCGCCGCGCATCTGCTCGTCGGCCGTGATGACCAGGACCGCGCCGGTGTCGGCGATGCGGTCGCGCAGGCTCTGTGCCGAGAAGCCTCCGAAGACCACCGAGTGGATCACGCCGAGGCGGGCGCAGGCCTGCATCGCGACGACCCCTTCGACCGACATCGGCAGGTAGATGACGACCCGGTCGCCCTTGATCAGGCCGCGCGCCTTCATTGCGTTGGCGAGGCGGCAGGTGCGCTCGAGCAGGTCGCTGTAGGAGACCCGCTCGACGCTGCCGTCGTCGGCCTCGAAGATGATCGCCGTCTTGTCGCCGAGGCCCGCCTCGACGTTGCGGTCGAGGCAGTTGTAGGAGGCGTTCAGCGTCCCATCCTCGAACCACTTGAAGAACGGCGCGTTGTCGGCGTCGAGCACGGTCCTGAACGGCGTCTTCCAGCTCAGCAGCTCGCGGGCCAGCCTCGCCCAATACGCCTGGTGGTCGCGGCCGGCCTCGTCGCACAGGGTGCGGTAGGCGTCCATGCCCGACACCCAGGCGTTCTTGACGACGTTGGCGGGCGGTGCGTAGACGTGGGCTTCTGCGTTCATGTTCGGTCTCCTCGGATCCTGCGATGCACGTCTTTTACCCGATGTGCGAGCACCCCATGAAGGACTCGATGGCCCCGCTGCCTGCCTCGTCGCCCGTCCGGCTCAGGCCGATCCCCAACTTCATCTCCATGAGCCGGTGGCTGCTGCCGCTCTAATCTGGGCCTGATCGTCGCCCAGTGCGTCGACGTCGACCATTTCTGGATCGAGCTGCTGCATCTGGTGCAGGCCGCCATGCTCGTCAGCCGGATGGGGCTCGAAGGCCACCGCGACGAGCCGGAGTGGCTCTCGCACGTCAACGCCTCGGTGCTCAAGGTCAAGCTCGGCACCGCCATCATCGGCATCAGCTCGATCCACCTGCTGAAGACCTTCATCAACGCCGAGAACACGCCCGTCCAGGAGATGATGTGGCAGACGATCATCCAGGTCGCCTTCCTGCTCTCGGCGATCGCCATCGCCTACACCGACCGGCTGCTCAATACGACCGAGGCCGGGGCGCACCGGCGCCATCCGCCCGAGGACGGGGCGCAGCGCCTGCGCCCACCAGCAGAAGCGCGACGCCGAGCGCGGCGGAGATCAGCGAGCCGGCGATGACGCCGAGCTTCACCTGGGTGTCGTAGGCGGCGTCCTGGCCCTCGAACGCGAGCCCGCCGATGAACAGGCTCATCGTGAAGCCGATGCCGCACAGCACCGCAACCGCGAAGAACTGGCGCCAGCTGGCGCCTTCCGGCAGGCTGGCGCCGGCGAAGCGCACGAGCAGCCACGACGCGCCGAAGACGCCGACCGTCTTGCCGGCCACCAGGCCGGCGGCGATGCCGAGCGGGACGCCGTGCAGCATCGCCGTCGCGTCGACCCCGGCAAGGCTCACGCCGGCATTGACGAAGGCGAACGTCGGCAGGATCAGGAACGCGACCCACGGATGCAGCGCGTGCTCGGCGGTCTCGAGCGGCGACCCGCCCTTGCCGTCGCCGAGCGGGATCGCGAGCGCCGTGACGACGCCGGCGAGCGTCGCGTGCACGCCCGACTTCAGGACGCACACCCAGACGACGAGGCCGACGATCACGTACGGTCCGATCGACATGACCCGCGCGCGGTTGAGCGCGACCAGCACGGCGATGCCGGCGCCGGCCGCGGCGAGCATCGGCAGCGAGAGCTGGTCGGTGTAGAACAAGCCGATCACCGCGATCGCGCCGAGGTCGTCGATAATCGCGACCGCCGTCAGGAAGACCTTGAGCGACGCGGGCACGCGCGCGCCGAGAACGGCGACGACGCCGAGCGCGAAGGCGATGTCGGTGGCCATCGGGATCGCCCAGCCGCGGCCCGCGACGGCGTCGCCGCGGTTGAGGGCGAGGTAGATGAGGGCGGGCACGATCATCCCGCCGACGGCCGCCGCCGCCGGCAACGTCGCCTGGCGCAGGGAGGAGAGCTCGCCGACGCGCATCTCGCGCTTGATCTCGAGGCCGACCAGGAAGAAGAAGACCGCCATCCAGAGGTCGTTGACCCAGACCGAGAGCGGCTTCGCGAGCACCAGCCACGGATCGGCGATGCGCACCTCGCCGCGCAGCGACACGAGCGCGCGATAGCCCTCGGCGAGCGGCGAGTTGGCAACGACGATCGCCACCAGCGCGGCCAGCGCCAGGACGATGCCACCGGCGGACTCGGACTCGATGAAGGTCTTCAGGCGAGGCATCACTGCGCGGTCCGGCAGCGCCGGTTTCGTAGACTCGATGGCTTGGAGCGTACCCGAGCCCTCTCATGACCCCGATCCGCCACGCCGACTTCGTCGACAGCGTCGCCGCGGCGCTGCAGTACATCAGCTTCTTCCATCCGGCCGACTACATCGCCCACCTCGCCCGCGCCTACGAGCTCGAGCAGGGTCCGGCCGCGAAGGACGCGATCGCGCAGATCCTGACCAACTCGAAGATGTGCGCCGAAGGCCGCCGGCCGATCTGCCAGGACACCGGCATCGTCAACGTGTTCCTGAAGATCGGCATGGACGTGCGCTTCGAGGGCTTTCCAGGCAGCGTCGAGGACGCCGTCGACGAGGGCGTGCGAAAGGGCTACCTCGACCCCGACAACCCGCTGCGGGCGTCGATCGTCGCCGACCCGCACTTCGAGCGCAAGAACACGAAGGACAACACGCCGGCGGTCGTCCAGATGACGCTGGTCCCTGGCACCACGGTCGATGTCATCGTCGCTGCCAAGGGCGGCGGCAGCGAGAACAAGTCGAAGTTCGTGATGATGAATCCGAGCGACAGCCTGGTCGACTGGGTCCTCAAGACGGTGCCGACGATGGGCGCCGGCTGGTGCCCGCCGGGGATGCTCGGCATCGGCATCGGCGGCACCGCGGAGCGGGCCATGCTGCTGGCCAAGCAGAGCCTGATGGAAGACATCGACATGCACGAGCTGAAGCAGCGCGGGCCGACGACGAAGACCGAGGCGCTTCGCATCGAGCTCTGCGACAAGGTCAATGCGCTCGGCATCGGCGCGCAAGGCCTGGGCGGGCTGACGACGGTGCTCGACGTCAAGATCGCGATGGCGCCGACCCACGCCGCCTCCAAGCCCGTCGCCATGATCCCGAACTGCGCCGCGACCCGGCACGCCCACTTCGTTCTCGACGGCTCCGGGCCGGTCTACCTGGATCCGCCCAGCCTGGAGAGCTGGCCCGCGGTAGCCTGGGCGCCCGACCACGACAAGTCGAGGCAGGTCGATCTCGACCGCCTGAGCCGTGACGAAGTCGCCAGCTGGAAGCCTGGCCAGACCTTGCTGCTGTCGGGCAAGATGCTGACCGGTCGCGATGCGGCACACCAGCGCATCCACGACATGCTGGGCCGCGGCGACACGCTGCCGGTCGACTTCAGCGGCCGCGTCATCTACTACGTCGGCCCGGTCGATCCGGTCCGCGACGAGGTGGTCGGCCCGGCGGGGCCGACGACATCGACCCGCATGGACAAGTTCACCGAGATGATGCTGGCGCAGACCGGCCTGTTCTCGATGATCGGCAAGGCCGAGCGCGGCCCGGCCGCGATCGCGGCGATCCGGAAGCACCGGAGCGCTTACCTGATGGGCGTCGGCGGTGCTGCCTATCTGGTCTCGAAGGCGATCAAGCAGGCCCGCGTCGTCGCCTTCGCCGACCTCGGCATGGAAGCGATCTACGAGCTCGAAGTGCGCGACATGCCGGTGACGGTGGCGGTCGACGCCATGGGCACGTCGGTGCACACGACCGGCCCGGCCGAGTGGAAGGCACGGATCGCCGGGATCCCGGTCGTCGCTGCCTGAACGTCGCGGCCATGATGAATTCGATGTCGGCGACGCCGACCTACGCCGACGTCGCCGCGGCGGCCGAGCGCATCGCCGGCGCAGCACATCGCACGCCGGTGCTGACCTCGCGCACTGCCAACGCCGCGCTCGGCGCCGAGCTGTTCTTCAAGTGCGAGAACTTCCAGCGCATGGGTGCGTTCAAGTTCCGCGGCGCCTACAACGCGCTGGCCTGCTTCGACACGGCGCAGAGACGAGGCGGCGTGGTCGCCTTCTCGTCGGGCAATCACGCCCAGGCGATCGCGCTCGCGGCCCGGCTGCTCGGCATGCCGGCCGTCATCGTCATGCCGCACGACGCACCCGTCGCGAAGGTCGCGGCGACGCGCGGCTACGGCGGCGAGGTCGTCGTCTACGACCGCTACAGCGAAGACCGCGAAGCGATCGGCCGGCGTCTGGCCGCCGAGCGCGGCATGACGCTGATTCCGCCGTTCGACCATCCGCACGTCATCGCCGGCCAGGGCACCGCGGCCAAGGAGCTGATCGACGAGGTCGGCCGGCTCGATGCCCTCTTCGTCTGTCTCGGCGGCGGCGGCCTGCTTGCCGGCTCGGCGCTGGCGGCGCGCGCGCTGGCCCCCGACTGCAAGATCTACGGCGTCGAGCCGGAGGCCGGCGACGACGGCCAGCAGTCGTTCCGTGCCGGCCGCATCGTCCGCATCGAGACGCCGAAGACGATCGCCGACGGCGCCCAGACCCAGTCGCTCGGCAAGCTCACCTTCGAGATCATCCGCCGCGACGTCGACGATGTCTTCACCGCCAGCGATGCCGAGCTGATCGATTGCATGCGCTTCTTCGCCGAGCGCATGAAGATGCTGGTCGAGCCGACCGGATGCCTCGGCTACGCCGCGGCGCGGCGCATGCGCACCGAGCTGAACGGCCAGCGGGTCGGCGTCATCGTCAGCGGCGGCAACGTCGATCTGCCGCGATTTGCCGAACTGCTAGGCGGCTGAGGCGCCCTTGCTCCCTCTCCCGCCGAGCGGGCGAGGGTTGGGTGAGGGACCGCTCAGCCGCGCGGATGGTGCGCCGCGTGCAAGGCCTTCAGGCGCTCGCGCGCCACGTGCGTGTAGATCGTCGTCGTCGAGATGTCGGCGTGGCCGAGCAGCATCTGCACGGCGCGCAGGTCAGCGCCGTGGTTGAGCAGATGCGTCGCGAAGGCATGGCGCAGGGTGTGCGGTGAGATCGGCACGCCGATGCCCGCGGCAAGCGCGCGGCTCTTGATCAGCTTCCAGAACATCTGCCGCGTCATCGGCCCGCCGCGCGCCGTCACGAACAAGGCGTTGCTCGAGCGCCGGCCGAGGATCGAGGCACGCGCCTCCGCCAGATAACGCCGCAGCCAGGCGTGCGCCTCCTCGCCGAACGGCACCAGCCGTTCCTTGCTGCCCTTGCCGGTGACGCGCAGTGCCGCTTCGACCATGCTGACCTCGACCGTCTTCGCGCCGACCAGCTCGCTGACGCGCAGGCCGCTCGCATACATCAGCTCGAGCATGGCGCGGTCGCGCAGGCCGAGCGGCGTCTCGGTTTCGCCGGCAGTGAGCAAGGCCTCGATCTGCGCCTCGGACAACGAGGTCGGCACGCGCAGCGGCTGCCGCGCCGCGAGCAGCTTCAGGGTCGGGTCGGCGCCCACCAAGTGCTCGCGCAGCGCCCAACGATAGAAGCGCCTGAAGACCGTCAGCCGGCGATTCGTGCTGGTGGCGGCGCTGCCGGCATGGCGGGCGACCGCGTACTGGCGCAGGGTTGCTTCGGTGGCGTCGACGAGGCCCGGCCGCACCCCTTTCTCGAGCCAGGCCGCCAGCAGCATCAGGTCGCGTCGATAGGCAGCGAGCGTGTTGCCGGCCAGGCCGTCCTCGATCCAGAGGGCGTCGATGAAGCGATCGATGGCGATGCCGCTGGCGGCTGCCGTCGCGCTCTGCGCCGGCGGGGAGAGGGCTGGAGTGGTCGTCATCGTCACGGCATCGACGCGCAGTCTAGAGCCTGTCGCAACGCCAATTCGCATGGCCGTGTCGATCCGTCCCGCACGAGGCCTTGCATCCCGCCGGCATACTCGATGCGATGGCCAACCCCTTGCTGTTGCTGCCGGACTTCCTGCTGATCCTGGCCGGCTTTCTGCTGTGCCGCCTCACCGCACTCGATCGGACGATCTGGGACGCGGCGGAAAAGCTCGTCTACTTCCTGCTGTTCCCGGTGCTGCTGTTCAACTCGATCGTCAGGAGCCCGCTGCAGCCGACCCAGACCCTGAACCTGACGCTGGCCGGCGTCGGCACGGTCGCCGTCGGCATCGTCGTCGCGCTCGCGATCGGTCGTTGGCCGGGTGTCGACCGGCGCCTGCATGCGTCGGGCGCACAGATCGCCTACCGCTTCAACTCGTACATCGCGCTCGCGCTCTCGGAGCGCATGCAGGGCGCCCCCGGGCTGGCCTGGATGGCGTTGATCATCGCCTTCAGCGTACCGCTCTGCAACGTCGCGGCGGTGTGGCCGCTGGCTCGCCACGGCGGCCACTCGTACTGGCGCGAGCTGCTGCGCAATCCGCTCATCATCAGCACCGTCGCCGGCCTCGTCGCCAATGTGGCCGGACTGCATGTGCCGGACGTCATGGCGACGGTGCTGCAGCGGATCGGCCTGGCCGCACTGCCGCTCGGCCTGATGGCGGTCGGCGCCGGCCTGGCGTTCGGCGGTCTCAAGGCAGCGCCGGGCCTGGCCGTCGCGCTGCTCGGCATTCGGCATGTGCTGTTGCCGATCGTCGCCATCGGCCTGGCCGTGCTTTTGCACCTGGGGCCCGAACAGCGCGGCATCGTCGTCCTTTTCGCGTCGCTGCCGACCGCCGCCAGCGCCTACGTGCTGGCGGCCAGGATGGGCGGCGATGGCGGCTTCGTCGCCGGGCTCGTCACCGTCTCGACGGTCCTCGGCATGCTCAGCGTGCCGGCCTGGCTGGCCGCGTTGTCGTTGCTGCACTGAGCCCGGCTCGGCTGCGCAACGAGCGTTCCGGCTGCCGTCGACATCGGGCTGGGCCCCTACGCAGCGCCGCGCGTTTGGATGCAGCTTTTTTCGCTAGCCCCCCCTGAACGCGGGACGGAACCCTGCTTGCCAGCACTGGATGCCCCGGAGCTGCGCTGTGACGCTCGACGGGCGACCCACGGCGGCCGCCGTGGGCCACCAATGACAGGACCCACCCATGACGAAACCTCCTTCAACACCGCCGCTTCGGCTTCGACTCGTCCCGCTGGCCGCCGCCGTCGGGCTCGCCCTGGTCGGCACGACTGCGCTGGCATCGAGCCACCGCGAAGCTCCGTTCATCGCCATGAACCCGAGCGTCGACGCGACCGACCTCTACATGTTCCGCAGCTACGAGAGCGGGCGCGAAGGCTTCGTGACGTTGCTCGCCAACTACA
>JALYXU010000128.1 GCA_030946925.1 Pseudomonadota bacterium | reverse complement strand
GCTCAGGCCGCTGACCGCCGAGGGCGTGCTCGTGCTCGGCAGCGGCAGCATCACCCACAACCTGCGCCGCCTGTTCGTCGACGGCCTCAGGCCGCGCAGCGATCAGCCCGAGGCGGCCGACAACGCGGCGTTTCGCCACTGGATCGCCGAGCGCGGCCGGGCGCGCGACTGGGACGCCCTCTTCGCCTACCGCAGCAAGGCGCCGCACGCGGTCGAGATGCATCCGACCGACGAGCACCTGCTGCCGTGGTACGTCGCTGCCGGCGCCGGCGGCCGCGACGCGGTGCCGCTGCGCATCCACGACAGCGCGACGATGGGCAGCCTCGGCATGGACGCCTACGCCTTCGGCCCGCGTGCCGGCGAGCTAGCCGCCGCCGTGGCGCGTAGCGAGTCACAGCCGGCCTGACGCTTTTTCGTCCCGCGCTCCACTCCGCTTCGATTCCCGGCCGGTCAGCGCGACTTCGGCACGCTGCCGACGACGCCGGCGACGAACCAGTCCATCGCCTTGAGGTCGGCGTCGGCGAGCGCGCCGCGCGCGAGCCGCGTCGTGCCGTCGTTGTCGACCAGCGGCGCGGCGAACGGCGCGAGCGTGCCGGCGACGATCGCCGCGCGCCGCGCCAGCACGCCAGCGCGAACCTCCTTCGCCAGCGTCGGATCGACCGCGTCGATGTCGACCATGCCGCTGGCGATGCCGCCCCACACCGGCTCGGGCCGCCACGTGCCGTCGATCACGCTTCGCGCGACGCGCGTGTAGAAGCCGCCCCAGCGATGGACGATCGCCGCCAGCTGCGCATCGGGCGCGAAGGCGCGCATGTCGCTCGGGTACGAGACGACGCGGACGTGGCGGGCGCGAAAATTCGCCTGCGCTGCCTGCGCGACCGCCGGCGACGCGCTGTGGTGGGTGAGCACGTCGGCGCCCTGGTCGATCAGCGCCTGCGCGGCGTCGCGCTCCTTGGCCGGATCGAACCAGGTGTTCAGCCAGACGACGCGCACCGTCGCCTTCGGATTGGCCGCGCGCATGCCGAGCGTGAAGGCGTTGATGCCCTGCACGACCTCGGGCACCGGGAACCCGGCGACGTAGCCGGCGACGCCGCTCCTGCTGGTCCGGCCGGCGAGCCAGCCGGCGAGCCAGCGCGCCTCGTAGTAGCGCGCGTCGTAGGTCGCGAGGTTGGGGGCGCTCTTGTAGCCGCCGGCATGCTCGAAGGTCGCGAGCGGGAACTCGGCGGCGACGCGCAACGCCGGGTCGAGGTAGCCGAAGCTGGTCGCGAAGACGAGCGTCGCGCCCTGCTGCGCGACCAGGTCGCGAATGACACGCTCGGCGTCGGCGCCTTCGGCGACCGACTCGACGGCAATCGTCCTGGCGCGCACGCCGAGCGCGCGCGCCATCTCGCGCCGGCCGAGCTCGTGCTGGTAGGTCCAGCCGGCCTGGCCGATCGGGCTGACGTAGACGAAGCCGACCACCAGCGGCTTGTCGGCGGCGGCAGCCGCGCGCAACGCGAAGGCGGACAACGCCGGAAGCGCCAGCAACGCGCAGGCGTCGCGACGGCTGAGGTTTTTCAACATGGTTGACCTCGACATGGCCCGATGGAAGGAGGCGCCGGCCGCGCGGGCACGCGGGTCGGGCGAGCCATGATAATTGCCGCCGACGCCCTCGAGGCGGCCACCCCTGGAGTCTTCAAATGCACACCGGTTCTCGTTACGCGCGACGCGCCTTCATCACTGGATTGGTCGCCGCCGGCGCCGTCTCGACGGCGCTCGCCGCCGACATCAAGCTCGGTGCGGCCGAAGCGTTGTCCGGCGCGGCCGGCCAGTACGGCCAGTCGATCAGGAACGGCCTGCAGCTCGGCGTCGACGAGATCAATGCCGCCGGCGGCGTCAAGGGCAACAAGCTGGCCCTGCAGATCGAGGACGAGCAGACCAAGAAGGAACAGGCGATCGACGTCTTCAAGAAGCTGATCTTCCAGGACAAGGTGCTGATGCTGTTCGGGCCGACGCTGTCGAACTCGGCGCAGGCGGCCGACCCGGTCGCGCAGGCCGCCAAGATCGTCGTCTTCGGCACCTCGAACACCGCCGACGGCATCACCTCGATCGGCGACTACGTGTTCCGCAACTCGGTGACCGAGGCCGACGTGCTTCCCGAGACACTGCGCGTCGCCGCCAAGCACGCCAACGTCAAGAAGGTCGCCATCATCTACGGCAGCGACGACGTCTTCACCAAGAGCGGCTACGACGCGTTCAAGAAGGCGCTCGACGACCTGAAGATCCCGGTCACGACGACCGAGACCTTCGCCAAGGGCGATGTCGACTTCAAGGCCCAGCTGACCAAGATCAAGGCGAGCAATCCCGACGCGGTGGTCCTGTCGGCGCTGATCGCCGAGGGCGCGCCGATCATGGTGCAGGCGCGCCAGCTCGGCATCGAGCTGCCCTTCATCGGCGGCAACGGCATGAACTCGGTGAAGATCTTCGACCTGGCCAAGGAAAAGAGCGACAACCTCTGGGTCGGCAGCCCGTGGGCCCTCGGCAGCCAGACCAAGGAGAACCAGCACTTCGTCGTCTCGTACACGCAGAAGTACAAGTCGGCGCCCGACCAGTTCGCGGCGCAGGCCTTCGATGCCGTGCACATCGCGGCGCAGGCGTTGGCCAAGATCAACATCACCGGCAACCTCGAAGCCGATCGCAAGGCGCTGCGCGACGCGCTGCCCGGCGTCAGCTGGGTCGGCGCGACCGGCGCCTTCAAGTTCAAGCAGGCGACCGACAAGTCAGGCAAGCCGGCCGGCTACGACGCCAAGCAGGCGGCGATCGTCAGCGTGACGAAGGCGGGCAAGTACTCGATCGAGCAGTAGATGGAGCGCCTCGGCCGCGGGGCGCCGCGGCCGCATCTCCGCGGCGATGACCGCCAGACACGGTTGCAGAGCTCGGGCCTTGGCGGCGACCCGGCGCGGGTCTGCGCTGCTCGCCTCAGCTGAAGCCACGTGCTCGAGCAGCAACTCGTCAACGCCCTGTCGCTGGGCTGCGTCTATGCCCTGTTCGCGCTCGGCTTCACGCTCGTCTTCGGCGTCCTCGGCGTCATCAATCTTGCCCACGGTGCGGTCTTCATGGTCGGCGCCTACGCGGCGCTGGCGGTCGTGACGCACCTGCAGGCGCCGCTCTGGGCGGCGCTGCTGGTGGCGCTCGTGGCCAGCGGCGGGCTCGGCCTCCTCATCGACGTGCTGGTGCTGCGGCCGCTCCGCCACCGCAACGCGCCGCACCTGATCCCGATGATCGCGACGATCGGCATCGCCATCTTCTTCAACAGCGCCGCGCAAGGCGTGTTCGGCGCCGAGAACCTACGCTTTCCATCGGACCTTCTGCCCGACAAGCAGCTCCGCTTCGCCGGGGTCCAGATCAGCGAGCTCGAGGTCGCCATCATCGCCCTCTCGTTCACGCTGATGGGCGCGCTGATGCTGGTCATGCGCAAGACCCAGCTCGGCCGGGCCCTGCGCGCGATCGCCGAATCGCCGAAGGCGGCCGCGCTGCTCGGCATCGACGTCGAGCGCCTCTTCTACCTGACCTCGTTCACGGCGGCAGCGCTCGGCGGCATCGGCGGCGTCCTGATCGCGCTCTATTCCAATGCCGTGTTCCCGCTGATGGGCCAGCCGATGCTGCACAAGGGCGTCGCCGTCATCATCCTCGGCGGCATGGGCGACATCCGCGGCGCCCTGGTCGGCGGCCTGTTCCTCGGCTTCGCCGAAGTGCTCTCGGTCGCCTACGTCGGCTCGACCATGCGCGACGCCGTCGCCTTCGGCCTGCTCTTCCTGGTCCTGCTGGTGCGCCCGCAAGGCATCTTCGGCAAGCTCCTGGAACGCAAGGCATGAGCCCGCCCGGCCGACCGAAGGACGAATACGGGAGTGCGCAGCACGAAGGTTTCCGAATGAGGTGCGGGTTGTGAGCGAGTGGTTCGACACCTTCTGGTCGGTCTACAGCAACCTGGTGCTGACGATCGGCATCAACGGCCTGCTGGCGCTCTCGATCTGGCTGACGCTGTCGTGCGGCCTGCTGGCGATGGCCAACGCCGCCTTCATGGGCCTCGGCGCCTACACCGCGTCGCTGCTGACGATGCACGTGGGCGCGCCGTTTCCGCTGGCGCTGCTCGGCGGCATCGCCGTGCCGACGCTCGTCGCCCTGCTGGTCGGCCTGCCGACATTGCGCCTGTCCGGCGTCTACCTGGCGATGGCCACGCTCGGCTTCGGCGAGGTGGTGCGGATCGCCCTGCTCAACGCCGATTCGCTGACCGGCGGCGCGCTCGGCCTCAGCGGCATCCCGCAGCTGACGCAGTGGTGGCACGTCGTCCTCGCCGTCGTCGTCGTGCTGCTGCTGCTCTGGCGGCTGCGCCGGTCGCGGCTCGGCCGCGCCTTCGAGGCGATCAAGGAAGACGAGATCGCCGCCTCGCTGATGGGCATTGGCGTGATGGCGCACAAGATGCTCGCCTTCGCGCTCGGCGCGGCGATCGCCGGACTGGCCGGCGCGCTGAGCGCGCACCTCAGCTTTTTCATCGGCCCGAACGAGTTCGGCTTCGATCGCGGCGTCGACATCCTGACGATGACGATCTTCGGCGGCATCGGCGGCCTGACCGGACCGGTCCTCGGCGCCGCCGTCATCACGCTGCTGCCCGAGCTGCTGCGCTCGTTCCGCGACTACCGGACCATGATCAACGGCGCCATCCTGGTGCTGGTGGTGCTGTTCATGCCGAAGGGCTTGTGGGACCCGGCCCGGATGCGCGGGTGGTTCGGCCGCAAGGCGTCGCGCGCGCTGACCACGGCGGCCGATGCGCCGCCACCCGGAGCGGCGCACTGATGCTCACGCTGGACCGGGTCTCGAAGCGCTTCGGCGGCCTGTCGGTGCTCGAGGACGTGAGCTTCACGGTGCCGAAGGGCAGCGTCTTCGGCCTGATCGGCCCGAACGGCGCCGGCAAGACGACGGTCTTCAACCTCGTGACGGGCCTGCTGGCGCCGACGTCGGGCGAGATCCGGCTCGAGGCGCAGTCGCTGCTCGGGCGGAAGCCGCATCGGATCACCCGGCTCGGCATCGCCCGCACCTTCCAGAACATTCGCGTCTTCAAGGCGATGACGCTGCGCGAGAACGTGATCGTCGGCATGCACGCGCATCTGCGCTACGGGGTGGCGCAGTGGCTGTTCGCGCTGCCCGGCTATCGCGCCGCCGAGCGACGTGCCGGCGAGCGCGCCGACGAGCTGCTCGCCTGGGTCGGACTCGGCGGCAGGGCCGACGCCATCGCCGACAACCTGTCGTACGGCGACCAGCGCAAGCTCGAGCTGGCCCGCGCGCTGGCCACCGAGCCGAGCCTGCTGTTGCTCGACGAGCCGGTCGCCGGCATGAACAGCGGCGAGAAGCAGGAGCTGATGGCCGTCATCGGCCGCATCGTCGCCCGCGGCTACACCGTGTTCCTGATCGAGCACGACATGCGCTTCGTGATGGGCCTGTGCGAGCGCATCGCCGTCCTCAATTTCGGACGGATCATCGCCGAGGGCCCGCCCGAGACGATCCGCAACGACCCGGCCGTGATCGAGGCCTACCTGGGCCGCGACGAGTGAGCGGCGCGGGCCTGCTCGAGGTCTCGGGCCTCGCCGTCGCCTACGGCCACGTCGAAGCCCTGCGCGGCATCGACTTCCGGATCGAGGCCGGCGAGATCCGCACCCTCGTCGGGGCCAACGGCGCCGGCAAGTCGACGACGCTGCTCGCGCTCTCCGGGCTGGTCGCGCCGCGCGCCGGAAGGGTCCGCTTCGACGGCGTCGACATCACGCGCATGGCGCCGCACCGGATCGTCGAGCGCGGTCTGGTCCACGTTGCCGAGGGCCGCGCCATCCTGACCACGCTGACGGTGCGCGAGAACCTCGAGCTCGGTGCCTACCGGCGGCGCGACAAGACGGCTGTGGCGGGCGATCTCGAGCGCGTGCTGCACCTGTTCCCGCGCCTGAAGGAGCGGATCGAGGGCGTCGCCGGCAACCTTTCCGGCGGCGAGCAGCAGATGCTGGCGATCGGCCGGGCCCTGCTCGCGAGACCACGCCTGCTGCTGCTCGACGAGCCGTCGATGGGCCTGGCGCCGATCGTCGTCCAGGACATCTTTCGCACCTTGCGCGGCATCCATGCCGAAGGGCTGACCATCTTCCTGGTCGAGCAGAACGTCCGGCAGGCCCTGAAGGTGGCCAGCCACGGCTATGTGATCGAGAGCGGCCGGATCGTCCTCGACGGGCCGAGCGCGCAGCTGCTCGACGACCCGCGGGTGGCCGCCGCCTATCTCGGCGGCTGACGGCGCCGCCGTCTTCCGGACCCTTGCCGATCGAGCTGCAGACCGCGACGCCATGCCCGCTTCGGCGCTGACCCGCACCGCCTTCGCGACGCTGGTGCTGGTCGCCTTGATGATGGGCGCCAACCACGTCGCGGCGCGGCTCGCCTTCGACCACGGCGTCGACGTTGCCACGGCCGTCAGCTTCCGCAGCACGATCACGGCCCTGGTGGTCGGCCTGCTGCTGGTGGTGCAGCGCGTGCCGGTGCGGCTGACCGCGCGGCACCGGCCGGCGCTGCTCGGCATCGGCGTGCTGGTCGGGCTGCAGAGTCTCTCGCTCTACTCCGCGGTGGCGCGACTGCCGGTGGCCCTCGCCTTGCTCGCCTTCAACACCTATCCGCTCTGGACCGCGCTCTGGGCCCGCGTCGTCTACGGCCATCGTCCGGAGCCGCGGGTGCTTCGGGCGATGCCGGTGATGCTGCTCGGCCTGGCCCTGGCGCTCGACGTGTTCGGCGCTGCCTCAGGCCTCGGCGCCGCCGGCCAATGGGCCCGCATCGGCAGCGGCGTCGCCTTCGCCCTGACGGCGGCCGCGACCTTCGGCATGGCGCTGGTGCTGACCCAGCACGAAGCCGGCGATCTCGACGGCCGGCTTCGCACCGTGACGACGATGTCGATCGTCGCCGTCATGGCGCTCGCCGGCGTCGCCACGCAAGGCGGCCTGCACCTGCCGACCGCGGCCGCGGGCTGGCTCGGCCTGACCGCGCTGACCTGCCTCTACGGCACAGCGTTCACGATCATGTTCACGGTGCTGCCGCGTCTCGGCGTCGTCGGCAACTCGGCGATCATGAACATCGAGCCGATCTTCGCGCTGGTGCTCGCCTGGGCCATCCTCGGCCAGACCATCGCCGCGCTGCAGGTGGCCGGCGGTTTGCTGGTGGTGGCGACCGTGATCTTCCTCGGCCTGCGCCGGCGTCCCGCCGCCGCCGCGAACGGCCCGCCCCAATCCGTCGACCCTGCACCATGACCCTGCATCAAATCGAATCCTTCGGCCTCATCGCCGCCATGCTCGGCCTCTTCATGAGCGGCCGGCTGCGCTACGACGTGGTCGCCGCGCTGGTCCTGCTGAGCGCGGTGCTGCTCGGCGTCGTGCCCGGCGCCAAGGCCTTCCACGGCTTCGCCAGTCCGGTGATCATCATCATCGCCTCGGTGCTGGTCGTCAGCCGCGCCATCGCCGCGTCGAACATCCTCGAGCTCTCGGTCGGCGCGCTGCTCAGGCGGGTTCGCTCGCCGTCGCTGCAGATCGGCATCATGGCGGCGGCGGTCGGCTACCTCTCGGCCTTCATCAAGAACGTCGGCACTCTCGGCATCTTCATTCCGATCGCGATCCAGACCGCGCGCCGCGGCGACCAGCCGCGCTCGATCTATCTGATGCCGCTCGCCTTCGCCTCGCTGATCGGCGGCACCATCACCAAGATCGGCACCTCGCCGAACCTGCTGATCTCGACGGTTCGCCAGGAGCTCGGCCAGCCGGCCTTCGGCCTGTTCGATTTCGTGCCGGTCGGCCTGCCGCTGACGACGCTGGCGATCCTCTTTCTCGCCGTCGGCTGGCGCCTGCTGCCGCATCGCAAAGGCCAGCGAACCGCCGAAGAGTCGTTCTCGATCGAGGGCTACTCGACCGAGCTGCGCGTCACCGCCGAGAAGCTGGGCGAGATGACGGTCGCCGACTTCGAGGCGCTCGGCGAAGCCAACATCTCGGTCGCCGGCATCCTCCGCGAAGGCAAGCGCCGCTACGTGCCGGCCGAAGACTGGCGCCTCTACGCCGACGACGTCCTGATCGTCATCGGCGACACCACGGTGCTGCAGAAAGTGATCGCCGCCACCGGCTTTCAGATCGTCGGCTCGAAGGACCTCGCCTCGCCCGAAGAGAAGAGCGAGGAGATGCACGTCGTCGAAGTGATCGTCACGGCCGGCTCGCCGCTGGTCGGCGCGACGCCGGCCTCGCTCGGTCTGCGCCACAAGTACGGCCTGAACCTGTTCGCGGTGCGGCGCGCCGGCAAGCACGCCGCGGCGCGCCTGCGCGAGCATCGGTTCCAGGTCGGCGACGTGGTGCTGTTCCAGGGCTGGGAAAAGAACCTCGCCGCCTCGGTGACCGAGCTCGGCCTGCTGCCCCTGGCCGACCGCAAGCTCTCGCTCGGCCAGGCGCGCAGCGGCCTGGTGCCGATCGCGGTGCTGGCCGGCGCCTTGCTGCTGGTCGGCCTGCGCCTGGTCGATGTCGAAGTGGCGTTCTTCGGCGCCGCGGTGCTGACCGTGCTGCTTCGGCAGATCAGCCTCAAGGACACCTACCAGGCGATCGAGTGGCCGGTGATCGTCATGCTCGGCTGCCTCATTCCAGTCGGCGAAGCGCTGAAGGACACCGGCGCCGCGACCCTGATCGCCAACGCCTTGAGCAGCGGCGCCCAGCACCTGCCCGGCTACGCCACGGTCGGCCTGATCCTGCTCGCGTCGATGCTGCTGACGCCCTTTCTCCATCATGCGGCGGCGGTGCTGGTGCTGGGCCCGGTCGCGGCCGCCGTGGCGACGCAGCTGGGCTTTCGGGTCGAGCCGTTTCTGATGGCCGTGGCGCTCGGTTGCGCCTGCGATTTCCTGACGCCGATCGGCCACCAGAACAACACCCTGGTGATGGCCCCCGGCGGCTACCGGTTCGGCGACTACTGGCGGCTCGGCACGCCGCTGACGCTGATGGTTCTCCTGGTCGGCACGCCGCTGATCCTGCATGCGTGGCCGTTGCATTGATCCGCCGGCCGGCGAGGCATGCCCACCCAATAGGCGGGGGGGAATCACGCAGCTTCCAGGCCAATGACAAGGCGTCGACCAAGTGCCTCGATGGCTTGAGCAATCCGTGGCAGCTTCGACCCGTAATGCGGGTCGAGCAGGCGGCGAACTTCCTTCTCGTCGACGCCAAGCCGCTTGGCCAGCTGCACCTTCGTGATCCCAGCGTCTTTCATGGCGACATAGAGCGCAGCCTTGGCCATCGTTTCCGCGGGAGGCGAAACCAGATGCTCACGCTTGCGCGCCTTGCTGGGTGAGGGCAAGGTCAAGCCGCCCTGCATATAAGCAGCGAAGACCTCATCCATCGCATCGGCCGCTTCGGCCAAAGCGTACATGCAAGTTTGCAATGGCGGCGTCTTGCAGTCAGGCGACGATGCCTTTGGCGCGCAGCGTCGCGATCTCTTCCGGACCGAGGCCCATTTCGCCGAGCACCGTGTCGGTGTCGTCGCCGAGATGCGGCGCCGAGCTGCGCACGCTGCCCGGCGTCAGCGACAGCTTCGGGACGATTCCGGGCACGTCGAGCTCGTGGCCGTCGCGGGTGCGCTGGCGCAGGATCATGTCGCGGGCCTGGTAGTGCGGGTCCTCGTCGATGTCCTTGGCGGTGTAGACCTTGCTTGCCGGCACCCGAGCTGCGGCGAGCAGCGCGACCACGTCGGCGACCGGCCTCGGGCCGGTCCAGGCGGCGATGGCGGCATCGATCTCGGCGACCCGCGCGACCCGGCCGGGGTTGCTCGAGAGGTCCGGGGCGCTTGCCAGGTCGGCCCGGCCGATCGTCTGCATCAGCCGCTTGAAGATGCTGTCGCCGTTGCCGGCAACGAGGACAACGCCATCCCGACATGCATACGCGTTCGACGGTGCGATCCCGGGCAGTGCGCTGCCGGCCGGCTCGCGGACGACGCCGAACGCGCTGTACTCCGGCAGCAGGCTCTCCATGATGCTGAAGACCGACTCGTGCAGCGACACGTCGATCACCTGGCCCGGCCCGCCGTCGACCTTGCGGTGGTAGAGCGCGAGCAAGGCGCCGATGGTGCCGTGCAGCGCGGCGAGCGAGTCGCCGATCGAGACACCGCAACGCACCGGCACCCGGCCCGGCTCGCCGGTGAGATGACGCAGGCCGCCCATCGCCTCGCCGATGACGCCAAAGCCGGGCAGGTCGCGGTACGGCCCGGTCTGGCCGAAGCCGGAGATGCGCAAGATGACGAGGCCGGGATTCAAAGCCGCCAGCACGTCGGGCCCGAGGCCCCAGCCTTCGAGCGTGCCCGGGCGAAAGTTTTCGATCAGCAGATCGGCTTCGCGGAGCAGGCCGCGGGCGATCTGCTGGCCCTCGGCGCTGCGCAAATCGAGCGCGATCGAGCGCTTGTTGCGCGATTGCACCTGCCACCACACCGAGGTGCCGTCCTGCAGCAGCCGCCAGTGGCGCAGCGGATCGCCGCTGCCGGGGGGCTCGATCTTGATGACCTCGGCCCCGAACTCGCCGAGCAGTTTGCCGGCGAACGGCCCGGCGATGAGCTGGCCCATCTCGACGACGCGGATGCCGGCGAGCACGCCGGGGGGGCGATCGGTCTCGATCGCGTCGTTGGGGCTACCGGCCCCGGCGGCCGCTGTGTCGAGCCGGGCAGGAGGCGACGACGGGATCGCGTTCGACATGACGGGCTCCGCAGTGAATGCGGCGCACGTTACCTCGCCGGCGTCACTGCCCGGCGCCCGTCCCCATGCCGGCATCGATCGGCGTGCCGATCCCGAACAGCTCGTGCAAGGCCGCCCGGTATTGCCGGGCGCCGCGAAAGCTGGTGTCGGAGTGGCTGGCGCCATCGACCAGCAGGAAGCGCTTGGCCGCGGTCGCCTTCTCGAACAGTGCCTCGCCGAATCGCGCCGGCACGAGCGCGTCGTTGCTGCCATGGACGATCAGCAGGGGCGCCTTGACGCGCGGCACTGCCGCCAGCGAATCGAAGCGCTGGCTGATGAGCAGCGAGATCGGCAGCCAGCCCCATTTGAACGTGCCGAACATGTCGCCGATCGACGTGAAGGTGCTTTCGAGAATCACGCCCTTCGGCTGCTCGCTTGCCGGACCTGTGGCGAGAAGCGCCGCGAGCTGCACGGCGATGGCGCCGCCGAGCGAGTGACCGTAGAGATAGCGCGGCCGGTTCGGCTGCAGTGCGCCGAGCCAGCGCCACGCGGCGCTGGCATCCTCGACGACGCCGGCCTCCGAGGGCAGCTCGTCGGTGCTGTCGCCGAAGCCGCGGTAGTCGACCGCGAGCACCGAAAAGCCCATCTCGCGCATCCGCTCGATGCGAAAGGCGCTGTTGACGACATCGCGGCGCGCGCCGTGCAGGAACAGCAGCACCGGAACCGCCGGGTCGTCGTTCGGCGCCCACAGCGCGTGCAGGCGAATCCGCCGTCCGCTCGAGGCAGAGCCGTGCTCGATCCAGACGCTCTCCATGCCGTGGTCGTGGGCGGTCTCGAGGCGCGCATCGCGCGTCGACGGCCGCGAATGGGCCGACTGGAAGATCCACTTGCGCTGCTGCGTCTGCAGGCTGACATAGCCCATCGACAGTGCGGTCGCCGCAACCGCGGCGGCGCCGAGCCAGCCGCGGCGGCGGCTGAGCACGCTCAAGGCGCTGGCCAGGAATGCCCGTTCACCGAGGGACGCGGGCGCGCTCGAGCCGGCCGGCTGCAGGCTCGGCAGCTCCGGCAACGCGGTCCCGCCCACAGTGCGAAGCGTCATGAAATTCTCGATGTCGTGTCGGTCGAAGGCAGAACGGCTCGCCGCATGGAAGTGGATTGGCAATCGAGGCGCCTTCTCCGACGAGCGGTTCCCGGTCCTAACGCGCAGGGCGACGGCGGCGCCGACATCGACAGCGCGGCCGGAAGACGAAACCCGACGAGCGGACGGCCTCAGCGCTTCAGCCAGACGCCGAGGTCGACCTTCAGCTGCTGCAGATCGGCGTGCCGCGTGTACATCATGTGACCGGCGTCGTAGTAGTGGTGCTGGACCCGGGCCAGGACCTCGGCCGGCGCATCGAGCTGGGCCAGCGACCAGTCGCTGGCGCTGTAGGGCGTGCCGAGGTCGTAGCGGCCGCTGGCCACGAACACCTTCAGGTGCGGGTTGCGGCGCAAGGCCCGGGCCAGGTCGGGGCTGGTGCAAGCGAAGCTGTTGCCCTTGTCCTCGCCGCGGTTCCAGTTCCAGGCCTTGTGGGTATCGAAGGAGATGACCTCGTAGCGGGCCTCGGTGGTCATGCCGAGCTGCTCGCCGAAGTAGGCCATCGCCGCCATCGTGTAAGGCGGGGCGATCGCTTCGATGCCGGGGTCGAACTCCATCGCGTTGCCTCGCCTCGCTGCCTGCGGTGCGGTCGAGCGGGCCTCGAGCCGGCCGACGACGCGGCCCTGCGGCCGCAACGCCTCGACAAAGTAGGTCTGGTCGTCGATGCGCAGGTTCTTCTCTTCGATGAGGCTTTGCGGCAACCCTGTCAGCTCGGCGATGCGGCGGGCGATGCGCGCGCGCCGCCTGCCGTCGAGCCGGGCCCCGGCCTGCAGCGCCGCCACGTAGTCCTCGTCGACGAAGCTTTCGGCGGCGGCGCGGGCCTCGGCCGGCGACTTGCCGGGCGGGCCCTTCAGCAGCCCGTGGTACTGCGAGACGTTGGCGAAGCCCGGCAGGAACAGCGAATACGGCAGGTCGTTCGCCGGCGCGAAGATCAGGCTCTGCAGGTCCATCGCACAGGAGACCAGGATCAGCCCGGACAGGGAGACGCCGGCGCTCTGCAGCTTGTCGGCGAGGGCCGCGCCGCGGGTCGTGCCGTAGCTCTCGCCCGCGAGGTAGACGGGCGAGCCCCAGCGCTTGTGCCGGGTCAGCCAGACGCGGACGACTTCGGCCAGCGCGGCGACGTCGCCATCGACCGAAAGCATCTTCTTTCGCGCCTCTGCGCTGGCGCAGACCGACCAGCCGGTGTGCGGCGGATCGATGAAGACCAGGTCGAAGTGCTCGAACCAGCTGTGCGGGTTGTCGGCGACCGCATAAGGTGCGATCGGCATGCTGGCGTCGTCGGGCGTGACCAGGCGCTTCGGCCCGAGCGCGCCGAGGTGCAGCCAGATCGAGGCCGAGCCCGGCCCGCCGTTGAACGCGAAGCAGACCGGTCGAGCCGATGCATCGGCGCCGGCAAGCACATAGCTGGTCGCCATGACGGCCGCGGCCGGCTCGGCGACGGCGCCCGCGAAGCCCTCGGCGACGACTGGAAAGAAGGCCGCCTGGACGGTGTAGTCGAGCCGCTTGCCGTCGAGCTCGATCGCGCCCTTGCTCTGGCTCGGCGACTGCGCAAGCAGCTTGTCGACGCGCTCGCGCAGCTTCTTGTCGGCGTCCTTCGGGTCGGCGGGGGGATCGGTCGGTTCGGTCATGGGGGCGATGCGGGCGAGGCTGTGGGTGGTGGGCGTTGGAGGAGGCGTCTTGACACTGGTGCGCGGGCGGAAAATAACCGCGCCGCCGAGGCTACTCGATCGGCCCGGTTAAGCTTCGGACCACGATGTCGGCTCCATCTCGAACGCGTCTTCTCTGCCTTGCTGCAGCGTTGGCTTTGACCGGATGCCAGGCCGCTTTGCTCGATCCGCGCGGGCCGGTCGGCGCGGCCGAGAAGACGATCCTGATCGACTCGCTGGCGATCATGCTGGCGATCGTCGTGCCGACGATCGTCGCCACCCTCGGCTTCGCGTGGTGGTACCGCGCCGGCAACGCCAAGGCCCGCCATCTGCCCGACTGGGCATTCTCCGGCCGCATCGAGCTGGTGGTCTGGGCGATCCCCGTGATGGTGATCATTCTGCTCGGCGGCGTCACCTGGATCGGCGCGCATCAGCTCGACCCGGGCCGGCCCCTGCAGTCGAAGACGCCGGCGCTCGACGTGCAGGTCGTCTCGCTCGACTGGAAGTGGCTCTTCATCTATCCCGGCCAGCGCATCGCCACCATCAACCAGCTGGTCGTGCCGGCCGGCGTGCCGCTGCATTTTTCTCTGACGTCGGCGAGCGTCATGAACGTCTTCTTCGTGCCGCAGCTCGGCAGCATGATCTACACCATGAACGGCATGGCGACCGAGCTGCACCTGCAGGCCGATCAACCCGGCACGTTCTACGGCCAGTCGGCGCATTTCAGCGGCGACGGCTTTTCCGACATGCACTTCGAAGTGCGCGCCCTGCCCGCCGAAGCCTTCGCGGCGTGGGTCGCGACGACCCAGGGCGCCGGTGGTGCACTCGGCGCCGACAGCTACACGGCACTGGCGCGGCAGAGTAGCAATCTGCCGCCCTCGAGCTTTGCCAGCGTCGAGCCCGAGCTCTTCCACAGGATCGTCGTCCAGCAGATCGCTCCGGGGCCCGGCCCGGCCACCGAACGTGCCGGCATCGCCGAGACCTCGCCGGCAGCGGGGCGTCCGCATGAGTGACATCTGGGGCCGGCTCAGCTGGGAGGCGATCCCGCTGCACCAGCCGATCGTCATGATCGCCTCGGGCACGGTCGCCCTGATCCTGACCAGCGTGCTGGTCTGGATCGTCGTCAAGGGCCACCTGCCGTACCTGTGGAAGGAATGGTTCACCAGCGTCGACCACAAGCGCATCGGCGTGATGTACGTGCTGCTGGCGCTGGTGATGCTGCTGCGCGGCTTCAGCGACGCGCTGCTGATGCGCTCGCAGCAGGCGGTCGCCCTGCACTCCGCCGGCTACCTGCCGCCGGAGCACTACAACCAGATCTTCTCGGCGCACGGCACGATGATGATCTTCTTCGTCGCCATGCCCTTCGTGATCGGCCTGATGAACTTCGCGGTGCCGCTGCAGCTCGGCGTTCGCGATGTCGCCTTTCCGACGCTGAACTCGGTCGGCTTCTGGCTGACCGCCACCGGCGCGCTGCTGGTCAACATCTCGCTGGTGGTCGGCGAGTTCGCGCGGACCGGCTGGCTGCCCTACCCGCCGCTCTCCGAGCTTTCCTATTCGCCCGGCGTCGGCGTCGACTACTACCTCTGGGCGTTGCAGATCTCGGGGGTCGGCACCTTGCTCTCGGGCATCAACCTGGTGACGACAGTGCTCAAGGTCCGCGCGCCCGGCATGAGCTATCTGCGCATGCCGATGTTCTGCTGGACCACCCTGGCGTCCAACCTGCTCATCGTCGCTGCCTTCCCGATCCTGACCGCCACGTTCGCGATGCTCCTGCTCGACCGCTACCTCGGCTTTCACTTCTTCACCAACGAGGCCGGTGGCAACATGATGATGTTCATGAACCTCATCTGGGCCTGGGGCCACCCCGAGGTCTACATCCTGGTGCTGCCGGCGTTCGGGATCTTCTCCGAGGTGTTCTCCACCTTCTCGCAGAAGCCGCTGTTCGGCTATCGCTCGATGGTCGTCGCGACGATGGCCATCTGCATCCTCTCCTTCATGGTCTGGCTGCACCACTTCTTCACCATGGGCGCCGGTGCCGACGTCAACGCCATCTTCGGCATCGCGACGATGGTGATCGCCGTGCCGACCGGGGTGAAGGTCTTCAACTGGCTGTTCATGATGTACGGCGGCCGCGTCGTCTTCTCGACGCCGATGCTCTGGTCGATCGGCTTCGTCGTCACCTTCGTGCTCGGCGGCATGACCGGCGTGCTGCTGGCGGTGCCGCCGGCCGACTTCGTGCTGCACAACAGCCTGTTCCTGGTCGCCCACTTCCACAACGTCATCATCGGCGGCGTCCTGTTCGGCGCCTTCGCCGGCTACGAGTACTGGTTCCCGAAGGCGTTCGGCTTCAAGCTGCACGAAGGCCTCGGCAAGGCCGCGTTCTGGTTCTGGATGGTCGGCTTCTACGTTGCCTTCATGCCGCTCTACGTGCTCGGCCTGATGGGCATGACCCGGCGCATGCAGCACTACGACGTTGCCGAGTGGCAGCCGTGGCTGCTGGTGGCGGCGGCCGGCGCCGTGCTGATCACGATCGGCATCGTCCTGCAGGTCGTGCAGCTCGTCTACAGCATCCGGCACCGCGCCGAACTGCGCGATCTGACCGGCGACCCGTGGAACGGCCGGTCGCTCGAATGGTCGACGCCGTCGCCGCCGCCGATGTTCAATTTCGCGGTCCTGCCCGACGTGACCGGCGAGGAGGCCTACTGGGGCATCAAGCAGCGGGCCCGCGAACAGGGCAAGCTCCGCGCCGAGCCCGAATACGTCGACATCGAGATGCCGCGCAACAGCCCGACCGGCTTCATCTGCGCCTTCTTCGCGACCATCATGGGCTTCGCGCTGATCTGGCACATCTGGTGGCTGGTGCTGGTGGCCCTGATCGGCGCCTATGCGACCTTCGTCGTGTTCGCCTGGCGCGACAGGCACGACGAGCTGATCCCGGCCGCCACCGTGGCAAGCATCGACCGCGCCAACCGTGGCTCGCGCCGCGATGCGCTCGCGAGGTTGAGGCCGGCATGAGCGCCAGCCAAGCGATGGCGATCGGCGGCGGCAACGGCCACGGTCACGCACATTCGCACGGTGCCGGGCTGAGCGAGCCGTCCGGGCATGGCGCGTCGGCGCGGATCGTCGTCGGCTATGGCTTCTGGATTTTCCTGATCAGCGACATCATCTTGTTCGCTGCCTTCTTCGCCACCTATGCAGTGCTCACCGACAGCACCGCCGGTGGCCCGAGCGGCCGCGAACTCTTCAGCATGGACACCGTCGCCATCGAGACGGCGTGCCTGCTCACCTCGACCCTGTTCTGCGGCTTCGCCGGCATCGGTGCCCAGGCGAGCAGGAGCTGGATGTTCTACGCCGCCATGGCGGTGACCTTCGTGCTCGGCGCCGCCTTCGTCGCGATCGAGCTGCACGAATTCGCCGACCTCATCGACAAGGGCGCCGGCCCGAGCCGCAGCGGTTTCCTGTCGGCGTTCTTCGCGCTGGTCGGCTGTCACGGGCTGCATGTGACGGCGGGCCTGCTGTGGCTGCTGACGATGATGGCGCAGGTCTACGCGAAAGGTTATCGGCCCGACATCCTCCGCCGCATGCTCTGCTTCAGCCTGTTCTGGCACACCCTCGACATCATCTGGGTCGGCTTGTTCAGCCTGGTCTATCTGGTCGGGCTGGCGCGATGAGCACCCCCGCACGGCCGCTCCGAAGGGGGTGCTCCGTCCAGCTTGGCGGGACCGGCCGCAGGCCGAGGGTGCACTGATGAGCAACATGGTTCCGAACGAGGACACGCCCCGGCACGACGTCGCGCCGGGCGACGAGCAGGGCCGCCACGAGGTCCTGGAAGGCGTGCGCGGCTACCTGGTGGGCTTCGCCCTGGCGACGCTGCTCACTCTGGTCTCGTTCTACATCGCCCGCAGCGCGCTGGTCTGGCAGCCGAGCATCCCGATCGCGCTCTCGGTCCTGGCGATCGCGCAGATGGGCGTGCACCTCGTGTTCTTCCTGCACATGACCTCGGGGCCGGACAACGTCAACAACCTGATGGCGCTCGCCTTCGGCCTCCTGATCGTCATGCTGCTGGTCTTCGGCTCGCTCTGGATCATGAGCAACCTGAACCACAACATGGTGCCGATGGATCAGATGATGCGGATGCAGCGCTAGGCATCTCGGTTGCTTGTCCTCCGCGATCGGTCACGAGGAACTCATTTCAAATTCCGCTTCACTTCCTCGGCGAGTGCATTGACCTTCGCAGGGTCGGTTCCTGTGATGCCCACCGTGAAGACGATGCCGCCCTTGCTGAATGTGGCACCCAGTTTTCCGGCCTTGCCCTGAGGAACGGAGCCTGCGCGGTTCAGCATGTCCAACTGCTTAGGGCTGGCTGCTTCGTCGATGATCATGAGCATCCCGCCGGCATTTCCGGTTCCTCGATACATGCAAACAGTGTCTGTCGACGCTTGCTTGTTGATGCTCGCTTTGTAGCCCATGATGTCGCCGAATTTCTCGGCGGTCAGCACCGTACAGGCGTCGTTTGCCGCAAGCGCGCTGCATGCTGGAAAAACGAGCATGGCGAATGTCATTTTTTTGGCGAAGGTCAACTCAATCGAATGCATCCGTGATCCTTATTTTGGTGTGGCGTGGTTGGAGATTTACTGTCAATCCAGCAACAGAGTCGAGCAATTATCGGAGGCAGAGTACTAGGGCAGCGGCGCCGCGTCGATTCTCAGATGGACCGCGGTGCCTGTCGAGACCGACGGCTTGCCAAGACGCTCTGCAGGGACGCCGCGGGTGCGCAGGTAGTCCTGGATCCGCACCGCGCGTTGCATGCCGAGCTGCGCGGCACCAGAAGCATCGGCTGGCGCTGCGACCAAGGACAGCTCGGCGAGCGGCAGGCGACGCATGCTTTCGGCCAGCTTGCCCAGGACCGCGGCCAGCGCCGGCTTCACCACGACGCGGCCCGGCTCGAAGCAGAACTCGCGTGGCACGTCGACCGTCACCGTCCCGGCTTCGCGCTGGGCGACGACGACGGGCGTGTCCTTGAACCACGATCCCAGCCATTGCCGCTCGACCGCCAGGTTCGCGGCGGCGGTGGTTGCAGCAGGCTGCTCGGCGGGCATCGCCGTCGACGCCGAGGGCGGCGGCAGGCTGGCGCAGCCGCATAGGGCGAATGCAACGAGGAGCGGCGAGATCGGCGATCTTGAAGTTGTCACGATGGCAAGCGGGAAGTGAATCGGCGAGCTCGATCCTACCTAGCGCCCGGCCCGGTACTTGTCGTAGATCACTCCGCCGTCGAACAGCGCCTCAATGTCCGCGGTGGCGTAGCCGATGCCGCGCAGCACCTCGCTGGAATGCTGGCCCAGCCATGGCGCGGGCTGGCCGATCGCGGTCAGGTCTCCGGTCGATTTCAGCGGCAAACCGATCGTCTTCATGGCGCCGATCTTCGGGTGGTCGACGTCGAGGACCATCCTGCGTGCCTCGATGTGCGGGTCGTTCATGATCTGGTCGTAGCCGTAGACGGGCCCGCCGGGGACCTGGGCGTCGTCGAGCTTGCGGACCCAGTGGGCGGTCGGCCGGCGCAGGAAGATGGCCTCGATTTCCTGCTCCAGCGCAGCGATGTTTTCGAGACGCGACCGGCCGGTGGCGAAACGTGGATCGGTCAGCCACTCGGGCTTGTCGCAGACCATCAGGCAGAAGCTCTTCCACAACTTGTCGCTGCCGGCGCCGACGGTCGCATAGCCGTCCTGGGTTCGATAGGCCTGGTACGGGGCGGCCCGTCGATGCCGCGTTCCGGTTGCCGTCGGCAGCTCGCCGGCGCCGAAATAGGCGCCGAATTCCCATGGTGTCCAGGCCAGCCCCGCTTCGAGCAGCGAGGTCTCGAGATACTGGCCCGCTCCCGAGCGAAGCTTGCCGATATAGGCGCCGAGGATGCCGTAGAGGGTGGTCACGCCACAGGCAATGTCGTTCATGGCGATGCCGACCTTGGC
>JALYXU010000076.1 GCA_030946925.1 Pseudomonadota bacterium | reverse complement strand
ACCTCTTCCTCTACAACGGCGCGCAGGAGATCGGCCAGGGCACCGCGACCATCATGCCGCAGATGTTCGCGGACGCGGTCGGCCTGCCGCTCGGCTGCGTCCATCAGATCGTCGGCGACACCGACGTCACGGCCGACGCGGGCAAGTCGTCGGCGTCGCGGCAGACCTTCGTCTCCGGCAACGCCGCCCGCGGCGCCGGCCTCGACCTGCGCCGGCAGCTGCTCGAGTCGCTCGGCTTCGGCGACGGCGAGGACCGCGAAGTCGCATTGAGCCTCGACGGCCACCGCCTCGTCGGCGATTGCGCCGGGGAAGTGCGCGCGATCGATCTGCGTCGCCTCGCCGTCGACAAGGCGGCCGGTGCCACGAACGGCGCTGCGCACAACGCCTTGGCGGTGGCCGATCTCTTCGTCGGCAGCGGCTTCTTCAACCCGCCGACCGTGCCGCTCGATGCCGACGGCCAGGGCGTGCCGTATGCGACCTACGCCTTCGCGGCGCAGATCGCCGAGGTCGAGGTCGACATCGAGCTCGGCACGGTGCGGCTGCTCCATATCCATGCCGCCCACGATGTCGGCCGGGCCATCAACCCGACGCTCGTGGAAGGGCAGATTCACGGCGGCATCGCCCAGGGCATCGGCATGGCGCTGATGGAGGAATACGTCAACGGCCGCACCGACAACCTGCACGACTACCTGATCCCGACCGTCGGTGACGTGCCGCCGATCACCGTGCATCTGATCGAGGACCCCGAGCCGCTCGGGCCCTGGGGCGCGAAGGGCGTCGGCGAGCCGGCGCTGGTGGCGACCGCGCCGGCGATCCTCAATGCAATTCATGCCGCGACCGGCGTGCGCATGCGCGAGGTGCCGGTGACGCCGAGCCGCCTGCGTGCCGCGCTCTTGTCTTCCCCCTCTCCCGCAAGCGGGAGAGGGCTGGGGTGAGGGTGTCGGTGCGCGAAGACCCTCACCCTGACCCTCTCCCGCCAGCGGGCGAGGGGACCGTCGGCCTCCGCTCCGACGGCCAGCCGGTGGCGGCGGATCCGTCGCCCGCGCCGCTCGACCATTCGCGCGCCCCCGATCGCATGGCCGCCGACAAGGTGCGCTGCGAAGCCTGCCCGGTGCTCTGCCAGATCAGCGTCGGCAAGCTCGGCGCCTGCGACCGCTACGGCAACGTCGACGGCGTGCTGACGCGGCTCGACACGCTGGCCCTGGTGGCGCGGCCGGGCACCGATCTCATCGCCTGGAGCGCGGCGAGGGCAGGGCACTGGGACGGCAGCCTGCTCGACGGCGACGCGCCGGTGTTCGTCTCGGGCGTCGGCTCGGGCACGACCTATCCCGACTACAAGCCGGCGCCCTTCATCGTCGCCTCGCAGCATCAGGGCGTCGACATGGTGACCGTCGTCACCGAAGGCATCTTCAGCTACTGCAGCTTCAAGGTGAAGATCGACACCGATCGCTATCTCGGACCCGAACAAGCCACCGTGCGGCACCGCGGCGAGGCGGTCGGCCACGTCAGCACGATCGAGTACGGCTCGCAGTTCCTCGCGCTCGGCGGCGTCCACCATCTCACCGGCGGCTCGAAGAAGGAGGGCCGCGTCGCCTGCGAGATGATGCTGGCGCTCGGCAACCGCGTGCCGGTCGAGCTGCAGATCGAAGGCGGCGCGACGGTGGTCGTCTGCGCCGACCGGCCGCCGATCGTCGACGGCGCCCTGGAGCAGCGGATGCGGGTCGGCTGCGGCTCGGCGGCGATCGGCATCTTCGCGCCGCAGTGGGCCGGCCACGTCGACGAGGTCGTCGTCATCGACGATCACATCACCGGCGTGCTGTCGGAGCACCAGGCCGGCAAGTTCCTCGACATGGCGCCGACGGGGATCCAGCTGCGCGGCCGCAAGTCGACGCCGGGCCGCTACTTCCAGGTTGCCCATCCCGGGGCGGGCTGGGGCGGCACCGACATCAGCGATCCGCTGTCGATCATCGACAGCTGGGACGCATCGCGCGGCGCCCGGCCGGGCCTGCGCCTGCTGATGGTCTCGACGACCGGCGAAGACGCGGCATGGTTCGTCCTCGACGACGCCCTGGTGCCGCGCGCCGCCGAGATGCCCGCGGAGGTGCGCCGCGTCGTCGAGCGGATCGGCGAGAACTGCGAGCCGTCGGTCTGCTCGGTGCTCTACGTCGCCGGCGCCGGCGGCAGCCTGCGGGCCGGCGTCACCGAGAACCCGATCGCGCTCACCCGTTCCATCAAGGACCGGCTCGTCGAGGTGACTTGCGGCGGGGCGCCGGTGTACGTGTGGCCGGGCGGCGGAATCACGGTGATGGTCGACGTCGCGAAGATGCCGGCGATGAGCTTCGGCTCGGTGCCGACGCCGGCGATCGTCTCGCCGATCGAGTTCACGATGCGGCTCGACGACTACCGGGCGCTCGGCGGCCACATGGACCGGGTTCGCGGGCTCGACGACGTGATCGGCGGCGGTGCCTATCGTCTCGTCGCGCCGGCAGCGGGCAACCCGTGGCCGCTCGACCCGCCTGAGGGTGTGCGGCCGTGAACGCTTCCGGCGTCGTGGTCGACGGTCGGCGCCAGCCTCGACAAGCTGCCGCAACGTCGGGCCCGGCCCGGGCGCGGCTGAGCGATGGTCGCTGGCATTTCCAGCACGGCCCGATCGACTGCATCCTAGCGGCCGACGGCGAGGCCGGCGCGGTGACCGAGTGCATCGAGCGCGCGTGGCGGCGCTTCGCATGCATCCTCGGCGAGCTGGTCGGCGAGCTGCCGCTGCTGCGCGTCGACTTGGCGTCGGACGACGGCGCGGCGGTCGCGCCGCAGGGCCCGGTGGCGCGGCGCATGGTCGCGGCCTGTCGCCGCCATGTCGGAGCCGGCCGCTTCATCACGGCAATGGCGGCGGTCGCGGGCAGCGTCGCCGAGGAGCTGATCGGTTGCTTCGACGACGCGCGGGTTCGTCGCGCCTTCGTCAACAACGGCGGCGATATTGCCTTGCACCTTCGGCCCGGCGCGAGCTACGACGTCGGCCTGGTGGCCGAGCCGATGCGCGGCTTGGCCGGCATCCGCGGCATCGCGGTCATGCGCGGCCTGACCGGACTGAGCGAGCTGACCGGACTGAGCGACCTCACCGACCTGACCGGCCCGAGGAGCAGCCCGTCGCTCGACGGCCGCTTCACCATCGACGCGGCGTCGAGCGTGCGCGGCATCGCCACGTCGGGCTGGCGCGGTCGCAGCTTCTCGCTCGGCATCGCCGACGCCGCCACCGTGCTCGCGGCCAGCGCCTCGGCCGCGGACGCCGCAGCAACCGTGATCGGCAACGCCGTCGATGTGGTCGACGCGCGCATCGTCCGTCGCCCGGCCGCCTCGATGCGCGACGACAGCGATCTCGGCGAGCGGCTCGTCACCTGCGCCGTCCCGCCGCTCGACGCGGCGACGATCGAGCGCGCGCTGGCCGCCGGCGCCGCGGCGGCGCGGAGCGAGATTGCCGCCGGGCGCATCATCGCGTCCGTGCTGTCGCTGCAAGGTCGCTACGTCGTCGTCGAAGAGCCCGTCCGCGGCGTTGGTGAAGGTGATGTGCGTGGCCTCACGTTCCAGCGCGGCGCGGCGCCGCAGCCTCACGCCACAGCCCAGAGGAGCTCCGCCCCATGCTGATCGCCACTGCCGAGCTGCCCGAGATCGACGTCCGCAAGCTGGTCGTCTCGGTCGAGGACGTCTGGCACGACAACGGGCCGCGCCTGGCCGAGCCGTTGCGGCGCGGTGCCTGCGCGGCGGTCGTGCGGAACCCCTACGCCGGCGGCTATGTCGAAGAGATCCAGCCGATGATGGAAGCGCTCAAGCCGCTCGGCCGCGAGATGGCGAGGCGGCTGATCGAAGCGCTCGGCGGCGCGGCGACGATCGAGGCCTACGGCAAGGGCGCGCTGATCGGCCTCGCCGGCGAGCTCGAGCACGGCGCGCTCTGGCACGTGCCCGGCGGCTACGGCATGCGCGATCTGCTCGAGGGCTCCCATGCGATCGTGCCGTCGACGACCAAGATCGGCCCGGCCGGCAGCTCCATCGACATTCCGATCCATCACCGCGTCGCTGCCTACGTGCGCAGCCATTTCGATTCGCTCGAGGTGCGCGTCGCCGACGCGCCGCGGCCGAACGAGATGCTGCTGGTGATCGCCATGCAGACCGGGCCCAGGCCGCACGCCCGGGTCGGCGGCCTGCGCGTCGACCAGATCGCCACGCTGGACGGGCAGCGCTGAGGCGGTGCCGGTCGGCACGATCGACGCATCCATGCACCAATGACCTGAACCAGGATTCACCACCAGGAGTCGCCATGCACCGAAGACACTTCATCCGCGATGCGGTCTGCGCTGGAACCGGCCTGGCCGGGCTCGGGCTGGGCCCGCTCGGCATCGTCGGCAGCGCAGTCGCCGCGGGCACGATCAAGCCCGATGCAAAGAGCGCCTTGCTCGTCATCGACGTGCAGAATTGCTTCGTCACGGGCGGCACCCTGCCGGTCAAGGAGGGCGAGCAGGTCGTGCCGATCATCAACAAGCTCGCGGCGGCGTTCGAGAACGTGATCGTCACGCAGGACTGGCATACGCCCGGCCACATCTCGTTCGCCTCGGCGCATGCCGGCAAGAAGCCGTTCGAGACGGCCAAGCTCGGCTACGGCAACCAGGTGCTTTGGCCCGACCACTGCGTCCAGGGCTCGCCCGATGCGGCACTGCTGAAGGATCTGTCGTTGCCGACCGCGCAGCTCATCATCAGGAAGGGCTACCACCAGGCGACCGACAGCTACTCGGCCTTCATGGAGGCCGACGGCAAGACCTCGACCGGCCTGGCCGCCTACTTGAAGGCGCACGGGGTCGACACCGTCTACGTCTGCGGCCTGGCCACCGACTTCTGCGTCGCCTGGACCGCGCTCGATGCGAGGAAGGCCGGCTTCAAGGCCACCGTGATCGAAGACGCGTCGCGCGGCATCGACCTGAACGGCTCCCTCGCGGCGGCGTGGACGAAGATGGCCAAGGCCGGCGTCAAGCGCATCCAGTCGAGCGACATCGTCGCTTGACCGGGCTGCGCGATCGCGCTCATCGCACATCACGTTTGTTCCGGAGCTCATCCCCATGCTGAAGCCCATCGTTCTTGCCGCCTCTTTCGCTCTGCTGGCCGTCACCTCGCCGGCGCACTCGCAGGACACGATCAAGATCGGCGAGATCAACAGCTACAAGGCGCAGCCGGCCTTTCTCGAGCCGTACAAGAAGGGCTGGGAGCTCGCGGTCGAAGAGATCAACGCGGCAGGCGGCGTCCTCGGCAAGAAGCTCCAGGTGATCTCGCGCGACGACAACGGCAGCCCGGGCGATGCCGTGCGCGTCGCCGAGGAGCTGGTCTCGCGCGAGGGCGTGGCACTGATCGCCGGCACGTTCCTCTCGAACACCGGCCTCGCAGTCGCCGACTTCGCGAAGCAGAAAAAGGTCTTCTTCCTCGCCGCCGAACCGCTCACCGACAAGATCACCTGGCAGAACGGCAACCACTACACCTTTCGCCTGCGCCCGAACACCTACATGCAGTCGGCGATGCTGGTGCCCGAGGCGGCCAAGCTGAAGAAGAAGCGCTGGGTCGTCGTCTATCCGAACTACGAGTACGGCCAGTCGGCGGCGGCGACCTTCAAGGCGATGCTGAAGAAACTCCAGCCCGACGTCGAGTTCCTGCCCGACCAGGCGACTCCCCTCGGCCGCATCGAGGCCGGCGCGGTCGTGCAGGCGCTCGTCGATGCGAAGCCGGATGCGATCTTCAACGTCCTCTTTGGCGCCGACCTTTCGAAGTTCGTTCGCGAGGGCAGCACCCGTGAGCTGTTCAAGGGCCGCGAGGTGGTGAGCCTCCTGACCGGCGAGCCCGAGTACATCGAGCCGCTCAAGGACGAAGCGCCGGTCGGCTGGATCGTCACCGGCTATCCGTACTACGGCATCCAGACCGACGAGCACAAGAAGTTCTTTCTCGCCTACTACCGCAAGTACAACGAGTACCCCAGGCTCGGCTCGGTGGTCGGCTATTCGACCATCGTCTCGATCGCCGAGGGCATCAAAAAGGCGAAGTCGACCGACACCGAGAAGCTGATCGCCGCGTTCTCGGGCCTGACGTTCATGTCGCCGCTCGGCAAGGTGACCTACCGCGCGATCGACCACCAGTCGACGATGGGCGCCTACCTCGGCAAGACCAAGCTGGAGGGCTCGAAGGGCGTGATGACCGACTACGTCTACATCGACGGCGCCAAGGTCCTGCCCGGCGACGACGAGGTCCGCAAGCTGCGGCCGGCCGACTGACGAGCTCTTTGGTCATGCCGCTTTGGCGAGCGGGCTTTTCGGCACGCCGAGGCCGCGCCTGCCCAGCTTCGGAAGCCCCTTGATCTTGCCTCCGACCTTCGACTCGGCGACTCGCAGGTCGTACAAACCCTGGAGGTTCAGCCAGAATTGACCGCTGGTGCCGAAGAAGTGCGCCAGACGAAGGGCCGTATCACCGGTGATCGAGCGCTGCGCGTTCAGGATTTCGGTGATGCGATTGGTCGGTACTTGCAATTGTCGGCCGAGCTCTGCGGCACTCATGCCAAGCACTTCGAGTTGTTCTGCGAGATGCTCGCCCGGATGGATCGTTGTTCGTGTCATGGGGTGCCCTAGTGATAGTCGACGATTTCGACATTGACCGGACCGGGCGACCCTTTCGGCCACTCGAAGCAAATTCGCCACTGGTCGTTGATGCGGATGCTGAACTGACCCTTTCGGTCGCCTTTCAATGCCTCCAGACGATTCCCTGGCAACGCCAGATCCCGTAAAGATGTTGCGGCATCGAGCTCGTCGAGCTTCATCTCTGCGCGCCGCGCGAAGTTGCGGAAGGCCGGCACCGTGTCGCCGGCCGCAAGGCGCCGAGTGCGCCTGTCTTTGCAGCTGACGATCATGAGTGCAATTCTGGTCGTCTATCTCCATTACGTCAAGCATAACGACGGTCATTGGAGCGGCGGGTATTGCTCGCTCGATCGATGAGCTCTCTGGTCCTCCAGGTCCTCACCGGCCTGGCTTCCGCATCGGCGCTGTTCCTGGTCGCCAGCGGCCTCTCGCTGATCTTCGGCGTGACGCGGATCGTCAACTTCGCGCATGGCTCGTTCTACATGCTCGGCCTCTACGCGGCGATCGCCCTGGCCGCGGCCTTCGAAGGCGCCGGCGCCTTCGGCTTCTGGGCCGCGGTGCTGCTCGCGGCGGCGGCCGTTGCCGCCCTGGGCGCGCTGCTCGAAAGCTTCATCCTGCGTCGCCTCTACGGCGCGCCCGAGCTGTACCAGCTGCTCGCCACCTTCGCCCTGGTGCTGGTGATCCGCGACGCCGCGCTCTGGGCCTGGGGTCCGGACGACATCCTCGGCCCGAGGGCGCCGGCGATGAAGGGCGCAATCGAGATCCTCGGCCAGCGCTTTCCGAGCTACGACCTGTTCTCGATCGGCGTCGGTCCGCTCGTGCTCGGTCTGCTCTGGCTGCTGCTGACCAAGACGCGCTGGGGCCTGCTGGTGCGCGCCGCGACGCAGGACCGCGAGATGGTCGGCGCGCTCGGCGTCAACCAGCGCTGGCTGTTCACCTCGGTGTTCGCGCTCGGCACGTTCCTGGCCGCGCTCGGCGGCGCCTTGCAGATGCCCCACGAGCCGGCCAACCTCAACCTCGACCTGGCGCTCATCGGCGAGGCCTTCGTCGTCGTCGTCGTCGGCGGCATGGGCTCGATCGGCGGTGCCTTTGTCGCCGCCATCGTGATCGCGTTGGTCAAGGCTTTCTGCATCGGCGCCGGCTCGATCGACCTGTTCGGCGCGGCCTTTCCGCTCAGCAAGCTCAGCCTCGTCGCCGAATTCCTGGTCATGGCGGTGGTGCTGGTCTGGCGGCCCTGGGGCTTGTTCGGCAGGCCGCAGTCGGCGGTGCGCGGCAGCGTCGCCGTCGAGGCGCCGCTGCGGCCCTTGCCGCGGCCATGGCGCCAGGCCGGCTGGGTCGCGTTGCTGCTGCTGGCGCTCGTCGCGGCCTTGAACCCGAGCGCACCTTACGTGCTGGTGCTGATGATCGACGTGCTGATCGCCGTCCTGTTCGCCGCCAGCCTGCACTTCCTGATGGGCCCGAGCGGCATGCATTCGTTCGGCCACGCCGCCTACTTCGGCCTCGGCGCTTACGGCGCGGCGTTGTGTCTCAAGGCCCTGGCCTTGCCGATGGAGCTGTCGCTGTTGCTCGCGCCCTTGCTGGCCGCGCTCGGCGCCTTCGTGTTCGGCTGGTTCTGCGTTCGGCTGTCCGGCGTCTACCTGGCGATGCTGACCCTCGCCTTCGCGCAGATCGTCTGGTCGGTGGTGTTCCAGTGGGACGCGCTCACCGGCGGCAGCAACGGGCTGGTCGGCATCTGGCCGGCGCCGTGGCTGGCGTCGCGGCCGGCCTACTACCTGCTGACGCTCGGCGTCGTCGGCGCCGGCTGCGGCCTGCTCGTGCGCATGCTGCACGCGCCGTTCGGCCTGGCCTTGCGCGGCAGCCGCGATTCGCCGGTGCGCGCCGCCGCGATCGGCATCCGCGTGCCGCGGTTGCAGTGGCTCGCCTTCGTCGTCGCCGGCTCGCTGGCCGGCCTCGCCGGCGCGCTGTTCGCGTTCGCCAAGGGCACCATCTCGCCGGAAACGCTCGGCGTCGGCAAGTCAGTCGACGGCCTCGTCATGGTCCTGCTCGGCGGCGTCCAGGCGGTGAGCGGGCCCTGGCTCGGCGCCGCGCTCTTCACCTGGCTGCAGGACACGGTCGCGCGGCAGACCGACTACTGGCGGGCGCTGCTCGGCATCGTCATGCTGGCCCTGGTGCTCGTCTTCCCGCTCGGCGTCGCCGGCGGCATCAAACGCTTGTTCATTCCTTCTTCTCCCTCTCCCCGCGTCGCGGCGAGAGGGCCGGGGTGAGGAGCGCGATGTTTCACGCTCACCCTCACCCCAACCCTCTCCCGCAAGCGGGAGAGGGTGCGGGTGAGGCGCTGCTTGTCGTGCGCCACCTGAGCAAATCCTTCGGCGGCGTGCGCGCGGTCGCCGACGTGAGCTTCGATCTTGCCGCCGGCGAGATGCTCGCGCTGATCGGCCCCAACGGCGCCGGCAAGACGACCTGCTTCAACATGGCCTCGGGCCAGCTCCGGCCCGACGCCGGCTCGGTGCGGCTCGGCGGCATCGAGCTGATCGGCTTGCGCCCCGACGCGATCTGGCGCCAAGGCGTCGGCCGCACCTTCCAGATCGCCGAGACCTTCGCGTCGCTGACCGTGGTCGAGAACGTGCAGCTGGCACTGATCTCGGCTGCAGGTCGGGTGCTCGGCTTCTGGCAGCCGGCCAGGCAGCAATTCATCGAGCCGGCGATGGCCCTGCTCGACAGCGTCGGCATGGCCGGGCAGGCGGATCGGCCGAGCAGCGCGCTGGCCTACGGCGACGTCAAGCGGGTCGAGCTGGCGATCGCCCTCGCGCACAAGCCGCGGCTGCTCCTGATGGACGAGCCGACGGCCGGCATGGCGCCGCGCGAGCGCGGCGAGCTGATGACCCTGGCCCGTCGTCTGGCGAGGGAGCAGTCGATCGGCGTCCTCTTCACCGAGCACAGCATGGACGTCGTCTTCGCGCATGCCGACCGCATCATCGTCCTCGCGCGAGGCGAGTTGATCGCCGAGGGCAGCCCCCCGGAAGTCCGCGACAACGCCAGGGTGCGCGAGGTCTATTTCGGCGGCGGCACGACCTTCGCATCGCATCCCGTCGAGGCCGGCCATGCTTGAGGTGAGCGGCCTGGACGCCTGGTACGGCCAGGCCCGGATCCTCTACGCCGTGTCGCTGGCGGTCGGCGCCGGCGAATGTGTCGCGCTGGTCGGCCGCAACGGCGCGGGCAAGTCGACGACGATGAAAGCGATCATGGGCCTGCTGGCGAAAAAGAGCGGCCAGGTCACCTTCCGCGGCCGCGACATCTCGTCGCTGCCGTCCTATCGGATCGGCCGGCTGGGCCTCGGCTGGGTGCCCGAGGACCGGCGCATCTTCACCGACCTGACGGTGCGTGAAAATCTGGCTGTCGGCCGCCAAGCGCCGCGCGAAGGCGCGCCGACCTGGAGCGAGACGCAGCTCTATGCCCTCTTTCCCAACCTCGGCACCATGCCCGACCGGCCGGGCGGCCGCATGAGCGGCGGCGAGCAGCAGATGCTCACTGTCGCACGCACTCTGATGGGCAATCCTTATCTGGTCCTCCTCGACGAGCCGTCCGAGGGCGTCGCGCCGCTGCTGGTCGAGGCGATGGCGCGCATGATCGTCGCGCTGAAGGCGGCCGGCGTGGCGATCCTGCTCAGCGAGCAGAACCTGCACTTCGCCCGTCTCGTCGCCGACCGCGCCGTCGTCCTCGAGAAGGGCGAGGTCCGGTTCACCGGCACGATGGAGGCACTGATGAACGACGACGTGCTGCTGCGCACGCACCTGAGCCTGTAACGTCATGATTGCCGGCATCGATGTGGGCGGCACCTTCACCGACCTGATCGTCGTCGACGACATCAGCGGCGAGGTGCGCATCGCCAAGGTGCCGACCAGCCTGCACAACCAGGCGTTCGGCGTGCTTGCGGCACTCGATGCGGCCGGCGTCGACCCGGCCGGACTCGAGGCCATCGTCCACGGCACGACGACGACGACCAATGCGATGCTCGAGCGCAAGATCGCCAAGGTCGGCCTGATCACGACCAAGGGCTTTCGCGACGTCCTCGAGCTCGGCCGGCGGACCCGGCCGACGCCGTATGGCCTGAAGGGCAAGTTCGTGCCGTTGATCGAGCGCCATCTGCGGCTCGAGGTCGACGAGCGCATCGACGCCGAGGGCGAGGTGCTGGTGCCGCTCGACGAGGCCCAGGTCGAGGCCGCCGCCAGCCAGCTGGTCGCGCTCGGCGCCGAGAGCGTCGTCATCCATTTCCTGCACAGCTACGTCAATCCGACGCACGAGGCGCGCGCCGAAGAGATCGTCCGCGCGGTCTGGCCGAACCGCTACGTGACCGCCGGCCACCGCATCGTTGCCGAGCACCGCGAGTACGAGCGCGGCACGACTGCCGCGGTCAACGCCGCGATCCAGCCGGTGCTGCACCGCTACATCGAGCGCCTGCAAGGCGAGCTGCGCGGCCGCGGCTTCGCGCGCGAGCTGCTGGTGATGCAGGGCAACGGCGGCACCGTGTCGTCGCGCGTCGTCTCCGAGCACGCCGTGGCGACCGTCATGTCGGGCCCTGCATCCGGCGTGATCGCCGCGGCGGCGACGGCGATGCAGGCGGGCTCCTTCGCCGGCGAGTTCGCCGACGTCGTCACCTACGACATGGGCGGCACCTCGAGCGACGTCGCGCTGGTGCTCGGCGGCATGGCGTCGGTCTCGAGCGACCTCGAGCTCGAGTACGCGATGCCGATCCACGTGCCGATGGTCGACGTGCACAGCATCGGCGCCGGCGGCGGCTCGATCGCTTCGGTCGACGCGTCGGGCATGCTGAAGGTCGGCCCGGAGAGCGCGGGCGCGACGCCGGGCCCGATCTGCTACGGACGTGGCGGCAGCCGGCCGACCATCACCGACGCGAACCTGGTGCTGGGCCGGCTCGATCCGACCCGGCTGCTCGCGGTCGACAACGCGGTCTCGCTGCAGACGATCCGGGACGCGCTGCTCGTGCACATCGGCGTCCCGCTCGGTCTCGATGCCGACGCCGCTGCGGCCGCCATCGTTCGCGTCGCCAACGACCGCATGGCCGGCGCGATCCGCATGGTCAGCCTGGCCCGCGGCCACGACCCGCGCGACTTCGCGCTGTTCGCGTTCGGCGGCGCCGGGCCGCTGCACGCCGCGGCGCTGGCCAGGGAGCTTGCCATCCCGAAGCTGCTGATCCCGGCGCGGCCCGGCCTCACCAACGCGCTCGGCTGCATCGTCGCGGATCTTCGGCACGACCTCGTGACGACCGTCAACGCATCGCTCGAAACGCTCGGCGGCGATCGCATCGCCGACGTCTTCGCGCAGCAGGTCGCGACCGGCAAGGCGCTGCTGCAGCGCGAAAGCGTCGCGGTCGAGCGCATCGTCACGCTGCACCGCGCCGACATGCAGTTCGAAGGCCAGAGCCACGTCCTGCCGGTGCCGATCGAATCGACCGCCATCACGATCGACGAGCTGCGCGCCGTCTTCGCGGCAGCCTACTGGAAGCGCTTCGGCGTCGAGCTGCCGGAGATCGAGCCGGTGCTCGTCAACCTGCACAGCGCGGTCATCGGCAAGCGCAAGCCGGTCTCCCTGCAGGCCATCGCGGCGAGCAAGCCGAGGCCAACACTCGCGGAAGCGCGCCGCACGACACGTCCGGTCTGGTTCGACGGCGGCTGGACCCCGACCCCGATCTACGTGCGCGAGTGGTTGCCGATCGCGGCGCGCTTCAGCGGCCCGGCCGTCGTCGAGCAGCTCGATTGCACGACAGTGATCGAGCCTGGCAACGCGGTGGAGGTCGATGCGATCGGCAATCTCATCGTCAGCGTTTGATGCGGGAGATTCGAGGTGTCGGGCGGCGCGGGGCGGGCAGCGGCGGATGTGCCTTGGGCTGTCGGCGCCCGAGGCGGCTGATGACGATGGCCTCGGCCCGTGACGACAAGGCGCTGGACGCTATGCACGTGGGCGCCGCCACCCAATTCACACCCACCACTCCCCACCCCGCGCTCTGCATCGCGGCCGCTCATCGCTGCGTTTTTTTTTCACATTCCAGAGCGTCGCTGGGCAGTGGTGGGGGTGTTCCGGATGCGGTCCGAGGTGACTCGTCGTCCAGAGCCATGCCGGACCATCTGAGCCAGGCCCGTGATAGCCGCCAGTCTCGGAGCCGCAGTCGGAATACCACCGCCGCTGCCCCGAGAGGCGAAAGGAGAGACACGCTTCACCAACCGCTACGATGACAAAGCAATGCAAGTCGACCCCATCACCCTCTCGGTTTTGCAGAACGGCCTGATGCAGGTCTGCAACGAGATGGACCTGGCCTTCGTGCGCAGCGCCTTCAGCCCGGTCATCGCCGAAGCGCTCGACCGGTCGGACGGCATCTACCACCGCGACAGCGGCGAGCTGATCGCGCAGGGCGAGCTCGGCTTGCCGGTCTTCGTCGGCACGATGCAGTTCACGGTGCAGGCGGTGATCGAGCGTGTACATCGGCTGAAGATCAGGCTCGACCCCGGCGATGTCTTCATCGTCAACGATCCTTATCTCGGCGGCACGCATCTGATGGACGTGAAGTTCGTGCGGCCGTTCTTTCGCGCGGGCAGGCTCTGGTGCTGGCTCGCCAATACCGGCCACTGGCCCGACACCGGCGGCATGGTGCCGGGGGGCTTTTCCGCCAACGCCACCGAGGTCGAGCAGGAAGGCCTGCGCCTGCCGCCGGTCAAGCTCTACAAGCAGGGCCTGATCGACGACGAGATCCTGGCCATCATTCTCTCGAACATCCGGATCGCCGATCAGCGCATCGGCGACATCAAGGCGCAGGCGGCGGCACTGGCGACCGGCCAGGCGCGTCTCGAGACCCTGCTCGATCGCTACGGCGACGCGACCGTCGATGCCGCCATCGTCGAGCTGAAGCGGCGCGCCGCGCGGCAGATGCGCGAGAACATCACGACGATCCCCGATGGCAGCTACGACGCCGAAGCGTTCGTCGATTCGGACGGCGTCGTCGACGAGCCGCTGCGCATCGCGATGCGGATCACCAAGAGCGGCGGCAGCGACGTCGACGCGGCGCGGCTGTCGTTCGACATGGGCGGCTCGTCGCCGCCGTGCAAGGGACCGATGAACAGCGTCATCGCGACCACGCGCTCGTCGATCTATCTGGCAGTCAAGCACGTCTTTCCCGACGGCTCGATCAACGCCGGTACTTTCGAGCCGCTGCACATCGTCGACCCCGACGGCACCTTTCTCTATGCGCACTACCCGCGGCCGGTCTCGGGCTGTGCCGCCGAGGTCAGCCAGCGCATCGCCGAAGCGGTGTTCGCGGCGCTGGCCAAGGCGATTCCAGACCAGTTGTTCGGTGCGCCCGCGGGCACCAGCGGCAACCTCGGTATCGGCGGCTTCGATCCGCTGAAGCAGCGCGCCTACGTCATGTACGTGATCTCGGGCGGCGGCTACGGCGGCAGTCCCTCCGGCGACGGCATCTCCAACGGCTGCTCGACGATCGGCATCTCGAAGACAACGCCGATCGAGATCATGGAGCAGCTTTATCCGGTGCTGTTCGAGGAGTACTCGCTGCATGAAGGCTCGGGCGGCGCCGGCCTGCACCGCGGCGGCTTCGGCGTCAACTACCGGATTCGCCTGCGCCGCGGCGACGCCCGCGTCTCGATGGTGATGGACCATGGCCGCGCCGGCCCGCCCGGATCGCAGGGCGGCGGGGCCGGCGGCCTCAACCGGGTGCAGATCATTCGCGGCGGCCGCGGCTACGTGCCGCCGCATCTCTCGAAGGACCAGGACATCGAGATCCATGCCGGCGACGTCATCGACGTCTCGACCCCGGGCGGCGGCGGCTTCGGCGCGCCCGAGGCCCGGCCGCGCGACGCGGTCGAGCGCGACGTCGCCCTCGGCTACTACACGCCCGACGCGGCCAGGCGCGCCTTTGCGTCGGGCACGTGATGGCCACGCCGCAAGACGCCAAGCCGCCCGGCACTGTGCCGAGTCCGTGCACCGACGTCTGTCGGATCGATCCGGTCAGCGGCTGGTGCGAAGGCTGCATGCGCACGCTCGACGAGATCGCCGCCTGGGGCGAGCTCGCCGATCTGCAGAAGCGCGCGATCTGGAAACGCCTGCCGGCACGCCGCGCCGAGGCGGCATTGCGCCACGCTGAAAGAACCCCGCCATGAAGACGATCGATTTCTGGTTCGACCCGGTCTCGCCCTATGCGTATCTGGCCTTCGAACGGCTGCCGGAAGCGATGGTCGGCTTGTCCTATCGCGTCGACTATCGGCCGGTCGTTCTCGGCGCCTTGCTGAAGGCCTTCGAGCACAAGGGACCTGCCGAGATCGAGCCGAAGCGGGCCTGGACCTTTCGTCAGACGCACTGGCTGGCGCACCTCGCCGGCCTGCCGATGGAAACGCCCGAGCGCCATCCTTTCAGCTCGATCGCGCTGTCGCGGCTGGCCTGGGCGACGGCTGCGCCGGGAGCGACGCCGAACCGCTATGTCTGCGAGAGCATCCTGCGCCACGTCTGGCGCGGCGGCGCCGATGCCGAGGCGCCGAGCCGCATGGCGGCACTCCGCGAGCAACTGGCACCGGCCGTCGATCCGGGCAGCGACGAGGTCAAGCAACGCCTGCGCGCCGCCACCGATGCGGCGCTCGCACGCTCCATCTTCGGCGTGCCGACGCTCGGCATCGACGACAAGCTGTTCTGGGGCTTCGATGCCCTGGAGATGGCCGCGGCGTATGTCCGCGGCGACCCCTGGTTCGAGGCGCCTCACTGGCAGCGCGAGGGCGCGGTCCGGCCGGGCCTTTCTCGTCGCTGAGCCACGCCCCTCCCGGGCCTAGCGCAAAACGGTGGGCAGCGCCTCCGGGTTTTACCGGAGGCACCCGGCGTGTCGTATTCAGTTTGGTGTCAGCAAAAGTGACAGTCGCCGAGCCAAGATGCGGCCCTGGATCGCCGCCTGGCGATTTCGCTTCTGGGAGGAACATCGATGGCGACGACAACACTACCGGCCGCATCCGCTGCGGCCCGGCCGATGACGAAGGAGGAGCGCAAGGTCATCTTCGCTTCGAGCCTCGGCACGGTCTTCGAGTGGTACGACTTCTACCTGTACGGCTCGCTCGCGGCGATCATCGCCAAGCAGTTCTTCGCCGCGCTCGACCCGACCGCCGCATTCATCGCCGCGCTGATGGCTTTCGCTGCCGGCTTCCTGGTGCGACCGTTCGGCGCGCTGGTCTTCGGCCGCCTCGGCGACATGATCGGTCGCAAGTACACCTTCCTGGTGACGATCCTGATCATGGGCTTGTCGACGTTCATCGTCGGCATGTTGCCCGGCTACGGCTCGATCGGCATCGCCGCGCCGATCATCCTCGTCGGCCTGCGCCTGCTGCAGGGCCTGGCCCTCGGCGGCGAGTACGGCGGTGCCGCGACCTATGTCGCCGAGCACGCGCCGCACGGCAAGCGCGGCGCCTACACCTCGTGGATCCAGACCACTGCCACGCTCGGTCTCTTCCTCTCGCTGATCGTCATCATCGGCTGCAAGGAGATCCTCGGCGACGCCGCCTTCAACGACTGGGGCTGGCGGATTCCGTTCCTGCTCTCGTTCTTCCTGCTGATGGTCTCGGTCTGGATCCGGCTCAGCCTGAACGAGACGCCGGCCTTCAAGCGCATGAAGGAAGAAGGCAAGACATCGAAGGCGCCGCTGGCGGAATCGTTTGGCCAGTGGAAGAACGGCAAGATCGTTCTCATCGCGCTGCTCGGCCTCACCGCCGGCCAGGGCGTGGTCTGGTACACCGGTCAGTTCTATGCGCTCTTCTTTTTGACTGCGCAGCTCAAGGTCGATCCGACGACGGCGCAGCTGATGATCGGCGCGTCGCTGCTGCTCGGCACGCCCTTCTTCATCATCTTCGGCACTCTGTCCGACCGGATCGGCAGGAAGCCCATCATCATGGCCGGCTGCCTGATCGCCGCGCTGACCTTCTTCCCGCTGTTCCACGCCCTCACCGAGGCGGCCAATCCCGATCTCGCGGTGGCGCAGGCGAAGAACAAGGTGGTGGTCCACTCCGATCCTGCACGCTGCTCCTTCCAGGGCAGCCCGATCGCACGCGAGATCGACTTCAAGACGCCTTGCGACATCGCCAAGCGGTTCCTGGCGCGCAGCTCGGTCAGCTACGACAACGTCGACGTGCCGGCGGGAACGGCGGCGACGGTGACGATCGGCGACAAGACGATCAATCCGCCGGCTGCCAACGTCGTCAACCAGAAGTTCGACGCCGAGAGCACCGCCAAGATCGCCGCCTTCCAGAAGGAGATCAGCGGCGAGCTCGCGACCGCCGGCTATCCTGCCAAGGCCAAGCCGATCGCGTTCATGAGCGGGCAGTGGTGGAAGGTCGTCGCCATCCTCTGGGTCCTCGTCATCTACGTGACGATGGTCTACGGGCCGATTGCGGCGATGCTGGTCGAGCTCTTCCCGACGCGAATCCGCTACACCTCGATGAGCCTGCCGTACCACATCGGCAACGGCTGGTTCGGCGGCCTGTTGCCGACGACGGCATTCGCGATCGTCGCCTCCACGGGCAACATGTACAACGGCCTCTGGTACCCGATCGTGATCGCCTCGATGACCTTCATCATCGGCATGCTCTTCATCCGCGAGACCAAGGACGTCGACATCTACGCCGGCGATCACTGACGGCGCCTTGCTTCGACCAGGGCCGGCCTCGCGAGCGCCGGCCCTTTTTCTTTGCTGTTCGCCTTACACGAACAGTGCCGCGTGCCGCTCGCGCAGCAGGCTCTTCTGCACCTTGCCCATGGCGTTGCGGGGCAGCTCGCCGACGACGAAGCAGGCCTTCGGCACCTTGAAGTTGGCGATCTTCGTCTTGAGCGCGGCAATCAGCGCCTCGCCGTCGAGCGCCGCGCCGGCCTTCGCGACGACGACGCCGACCACGGCCTCGCCGAAGTCGGCGTGCGGCACGCCGACGATCGCGCTTTCCGCCACGCCCGGCAGCTCGTTGATGACGCTTTCGATCTCGGCCGGGTAGACGTTGTAGCCGCCGCTGATGATCAGGTCCTTGCTGCGGCCGACGATGACGACGTAGCCGTCGGCGTCGAGCTTGCCGACGTCGCCGGTCCTGAACCAGCCGTCGGCCGTGAATTCGTCCTTCGTCTTTTCAGGCATGCGCCAGTAGCCGGCGAAGACGTTCGGCCCGCGCACCTCGATGCCGCCGATCTGCCCTGCGGCGAGCGTCTCGCCGGCCTCGCCGCGGATCCGCAGGCCGACCTCGGGCAGCGGAAAGCCGACCGTGCCGCCGCGCCGCTCGCCGTCTTCGCGTCGGTACGGGTTCGAGGTCAGCATCACGGTCTCGCTCATTCCGTAGCGCTCGAGAATGGTGTGGCCGCTGCGCTCGCGGAAGGCATCGAAGGTCTCGATCAGCAACGGCGCCGAGCCGCTGATGAAAAGGCGCATGCCGGCGCAAGCATCGCGGTTCAGGCCCGGCTCGCCGAGCAGGCGCACGTAGAGCGTCGGCACCCCCATGAAGACGGTCGCGCGCGGCAGCAGCGAGACCACCTGCCGCGCGTCGAAGCGATTGAGCCAGAGCATCCTGGCGCCTGCGAGCAAGGCGCCGTGCGAGGCGACGAAAAGGCCGTGGACGTGAAAGATCGGCAGCGCATGGATGAGGACGTCGCCGCCCTCCTCGGGCCGGCGCCAGCCCCAGTGGCGGTGCAGCGTGCGCGCGTTCGAGAGCAGGTTGCCATGGGTCAGCATCGCGCCCTTGCTGCGCCCGGTGGTGCCGCTGGTGTAGAGGATCGCCGCAAGATCGTCGGCAGCGCGGCGGACCGGCTCGTGCTTGTCGGCGAAGTGGCTCGCGCGCTCGAGCAGGCTGCCATTGCGGTCGTCGCCGAGGCTGAAGACGAAGGTCGTTCCGTTGCCGAAGGCCAGCTTCGAGAGCCACGGGAAATCCTTCGGCGCGCAGACCAGCACGCTCGGCGTCGCGTTGCCGATGAAGTAGGCGAGCTCGTCGCTGCGGTACGCCGTGTTGAGCGGCAGGTACACGTAGCCTGCGCGCACGACCGCCAGATAGAAGAGCAGCGACTCGACCGACTTCTCGACCTGCACGGCGACACGCGCTCCGGGCGGCAGGTCGAGCGACTCGAGCAGATTAGCAAGCATGGCGGTCGCGCGCTCGATGTCGCGCCACGTGTAGTGCAGCGGCGCCTCGCCGATCGTCTCGATGGCCGTGGCGTCGAGATC
>JALYXU010000070.1 GCA_030946925.1 Pseudomonadota bacterium | reverse complement strand
GCTCGCCGCTGCTCACCCCGTCGGTGTCGTTCGGCGCTGCACCGGCCGAGCCGATGTCGTCGCGCTCGGCCCTGGCGGCGGCCGGAGCGTCGGCAGTCCCCGGACCGCCTGCCATCGTCGACGTTGCCGACCTGAAGGCGCAACTGGGCGGCCTGGGCAGCGACGAGGCGTCGGCCTGGCGCGCGCTGGCAGCACTGTGGCGCATCGCCGCCGATGTCGACGCCGATGCCGGTGCGGGTGCGGGTGCAGGGGCCGGTTCCGGGAGCGTCTGTGCGGCGGCGGCGCGGCGGCAGGTCCACTGCAGCAAATTGCCGGCCACGTCGGCGCTGCTGAGAAGCCTCGACCGGCCCGGCTTCCTGAACCTGCGCGACGGCGAAGGAAAGGCCGTCTCTGTCGTCCTGCTCGCGCTCGACGGCGACACCGCCATCGTCGCCGGTCGCGACGGTGTTCGGCACAGCGTCGCGTGGAACGCGTTGAGGAGCCTGTGGCGCGGCGAGTTCGGGACGCTGTGGCGGGTTCCGACGGGCTACACGACTGCGCTCGGCGAAGGCGCGAGCGGGCCGCTCGTCGATCGCCTGGCGACGCAGCTCGCAAGCGTCGCCGGCGAACCGCAGCCGGTCGGCGTGCAGAGCTTCGACGCGGCGATGCGCGACATGCTGCTCCGCTTCCAGTCGACCCACGGCCTGACCGCCGACGGCAAGGCCGGCCCGGCGACGTTCATGCAGATCAACCGCGCCACCGGCGTCGACGAGCCGAAGCTCCTCGTCGCGGGCACCGCGCACTGACGCGCACCGGCGCGCCACTCGCGAAGAGCTGCCATGTCGTACATCCTCGATGCCCTGCGCCGCGCCGATGCCGAGCGCGAGCGCGGCGCCGTGCCGAGCCTGCACTCGCAGCAGCACGCTGCCCTGCCCGGCGACAGCGACGACGAGCCTGCCCGGCGCTCGCGGCTCTGGACAGGCACGGTCGTCGTTCTGCTGGCCGGCGTGCTCGGGTGGTTCGCCTGGAATCGTCTCGGCGGCGAGCCTGCGGCAACGCCGGACGCCGGCCCGGTGCCGAGCCCGACAGCCCCCGTCATCCGCCCGCTCGAACCCGCCGCACCGGTGACGCCTCCCGAGGGAGCACCGGCCGCCGCACTCGAACCGACCCCTGCAGCCGCGCGCAGGGCCGTTCCGACGCCGCGGACCGCGCCGATGCCGACGCCGCGGGCCGCGACAGTGCCGGCTCCGCTGAGCGCGACCGTGCCGGCACCGCGCGCCAGCCCGGCCGCGGCGGCTGGCGACCGGGTCTACAGCAGCAGCTCCGAGTTGCCCGAGGCGATCCGGCGCGACCTGCCCGCGTTGGCCTTCGGCGGCGCCAGCTACAGCAACGATCCGGCGAGCCGCATGGTGATCCTGAACGGCCAGATCTTTCATGAAGGCGACCGCATCGCCAGCGACCTGGTGCTGCAGCGGATCGGCCGGAAGAGCGCCGTGCTCGCCGTCAAGGGCTACCGATTCGAGATCGGCTTCTAAGGAATTCCAGGCGCCCGGGCCGCGCCGCGGGAATGCTTCAGCGCAGCTCGAGCCAGCGCACCGCAAAGCGCTGCGGGCCGATCCCCTGGTTGCCGTCGCGAGCGATCAGGAGTCGATGGCCCGGCCCCGCAGGCGCGTCGAGCAGCCCGGCGTGCGCAGCGCGTTCCAGCGGCCGCGCCGCCGGAGCCAGTGCCGCGCTGCCCATCTGCCCGATCTGCTCGAGGCGTTGCCGCAAGCTTGCGCGCCTGGCCGCGAGCTCGTCCTTGCGCACCGACGGATCGCTCTTCACCGTCTTCTCCACGGCAATGAATCGCGTCGCCAGCTGCCGGTTCTGCGCCGCCCCGGCGGCGAGCGCGGCGAGCGCCGACGCCAGCGGGTCGAGGCGGCCGCCGCCCGGCGGGTCGCCGATCGCGAGTCGAAGAAGATGGGCCGCGGCCAGGGTGCGACCGAGGCTGCCCTGCAGCCGCTCCTGCTCCTGCAGCTCGGTCCATAGCAGCATAGCCGTGTCGACCTGGGCCTCGCCGAAGCGAGGCGAGCGGCGCAGCAGCAAGTCGAGTTGCTGGCGCACTCCGTCGGCGCGGCCCACGCCGTCTTGCCACAGGCCGGCGGCCCGCGCCGCGGCTTCGCCGACGCGCTCGCGAAATGCGAGCTTGCCGACCGCCGACGCATAGTTGTCGCGCGCCTCGCGGACGAAGCGCGAGAGGTCCTGGACCAGCATCTTGAGGTCGGCGCCGTCCTGTGCCGGCAAGCCTGCGGGAACGCGAGGGGCGGCCGCCTTCAGCTCGCGTGTCTCGTCGCCCAGGCGAGCCAGGAACAGGTCGCTCGCCAGTGCGCCGAGCGCCGTGCCGACCAGGGCCGAGGCTGCGGATGAGTCGAGCCAGGTGACGGGACGTGCGGGCGCGCCGGCACGTCCAGCGGCGGCTTGCAACGCCGCGTCGGCGGCGAGCGCGCGCATCAACGCGACGTCGGCGCGGGCGATCCCGATCGCGGCGCCAGGCCGCAACGTGACCGCGCTGAAGCCGGTCGCGCCATCGACCCGGCCGGCCATGGCCACGCCGACCGCCGCAGCCTGCGCCGGCAGCAAGGCGAGCGGCTGCGCGCGATCCCATTCCGCAGCCAGCGCGGCTTCCAGAGGCAGGACCCGCTCGATCACCGGGGCTGGTGGGCGCGGCGTCAGAGGCGCGGCGACCCACGCCGGCGGCAGCGTGAGCAGCGGTTGCACGTCGGCAGGCAATGGCGGCACTGCTGCCGGACGCGGCGGCAACGGCGCCGCACGCGGCATCTCGAGCGGCGCTCCCCAGCCCTGGGACGGTTTCGGCGATGCGGAGCGCGGCGGCGACCCGTTCGCAGGCTCGGCCGCCGCTTCGCCTCGCGGCGGGACGGACGCCGCGGACGCATCGCGAGCACTCTCGAAATCGGCATCGGGTTGCAGCGGCGCCACTGCCGCCGCCCCGACCCGCTTCGACCTGAGCAGCAGCCAGCCGACCGCGCCGCACAGCAGCAGAGCGACGACGACCAACCCGCCGATCACGCTGCTCTCCGTCACGGCGCGTAGCGGACGCGGTAGATCGCGCCGGCCAGATCGTCGCTGATGAGAAGCGAGCCGTCGGGCAGCGGCAGCACGTCCGCGGGCCGGCCCCAGACCGTTTCGCGACCGCTGCCATCGACCTGCAACCAGCCGTCGACGAAGGTCTCCGGCCGACCGGCATGGCCAGCGGCGTCGACCGGCACGCGGGCGACCAGATAGCCGCTCTTCTGGCTGCGGTTCCACGAGCCGTGCTCGGCGATGAAGGCATTGCCGCGATAGACGGCCGGGAACTGATGGCCCGAATAGAAGCGCATGCCGATCGCCGCGACGTGCGGACCGAGCCGCGCCGCCGGCGCCGTGAACTCGCTGCACGCGTGGCGGGCACCGAATTCGGGGTCGGCCAAGTCGCCCTGATGGCAATACGGAAAGCCGAAGCTCTCGCCGACCCGCGTGACGTGATCGAGCTCGTCGCTCGGCAGCTCGTCGCCGAGCATGTCGCGGCCGTTGTCGGTGAACCAGAGCGAATGGTCGCTCGGGCTCCAGTCGAAGCCGACCGAATTGCGAACCCCGCGCGCCACCGTCTCGACGCCGCTGCCGTCCTTGTTCATGCGCAGGATCAGGCCGTGCCGGTCGTCCGGCTCGCAGACGTTGCACGGCGCGCCGACCGGCACGTAGAGCTTGCCGTCGGGGCCGAAGCCGATGAACTTCCAGCCATGGTGGCTCTCGGTCGGCAAGCGGTCGGTGACGAGCACCGGCACGGGCGGCCGATCGAGCTGGCCGTCGATCGCGTCGAAACGAAGGATCCGCGACAGGGCCGCAACGTAGAGGCTGCCGTCGCGCCAGGCCAGGCCCGACGGCATGGTCAGGCCGGAGGCGATGGTGTGCACGCGTGGCGGCTTGGCGGCGTCGAGCTCGACCGCGTAAACCTTGCCGGCGCCGCGGCTGCCGACGTAGAGCACGGCCTTGCCGTCGGCGTCGTGTCCGAGCGCCATCTGGCGGGCGTTCGGCACCGCGTCGCTGACCAGCTCGATCACGAAGCCGGCAGGCGCGTGCAACTTGCCGAGCTGCACCGCGGCGACAGCAGTCAGGGGCGCGAGCGCGGCGAGACACGTCGCGACGGCTGAAAAAATCGAAGGCATCGGGGCTCGGCTCGACCTGGATCGACGAGCGTATCAGCGTCAGCGCGCGAGTGCGTCGACCTCGCTGCCAGTGAGGCCGACCTTGTGGCCCGCGGCAACGATTTCCGCCCAGGTTACGGCGTCGATCGGCACGCCAGTTGCCATCCGCGCCGCACGCATTTCGCGCTCCGGTTCGCCCGGCGTCCGCACCCGCCCGCCTGCGACTGCCGGCGGCGAGGCGGTCGCCCAGGCGACATACGATTCCATCTCCTGGGCCAGGTTGGCAGCAGTGCCGAGCTTCTCCGGATCGACCAGGATCGAGAACATGCTGTTGAGGACACGGCGGCGGCCGTCGCTGACCGGGCCGGCGGTGGCGCCCCCGGCCAACGCACCGCCGAGCAGCTCGCAGATCAGGGCCAGGCCGGCACCCTTGTGCTCGCCGAACGGCAGGATCGCACCGGTCGGCTCGATCACCGTGTAGCGCGGGTCGGTGGTCGGATCGCCGTGGTCGTCGATGATGGTCCCGGGCTCGAGCTGCAGGCCCTTGTTGAAGGCGACGCGGGTCTTGCCCTGGGCGATCTTGCTGGTCGCGAAGTCGAGCACGATCGGTGCGTGGCCGGGACGCGGAATGCCGACGCAGAACGGGTTGGTGCCGAGACGGGCGTCGCGGCCGCCGAACGGCGCGACCACCGGCCGCGACAGCACGTTGACGAAATGGATCGAGACCAGGCCGGCATCGATGCACTGCTCGGCCCAGTGGCCGATCCTGCCCAGGTGGTGCGAGTGCGCCAGGCCGATCACGCAGACGCCGTGCTGCCTGGCCCGCTCGATGCCCATCGCCATCGCCTCGGCACCGATCACCTGGCCGTAGCCGTGCTGGCCGTCGAGCGTCAGCAGGCTGCCTGAATCGGCGCGCACCGCGACGTGGCTGTTGACCGCCAGGCCGCCTTCCAGGATGGCATCGATGTAGCGCGGCACCATGCCGACCCCGTGGGAATCGTGGCCGCGCAGGTTGGCCTCGACCAGGTTGGCGGCGACCTGCGCCGCCTCGGCATCGGCAGAGCCGCCGGCACGGACGATGGCGGCGACGGCCGAGGCAAGCCTGGCGGCGTCGAAGACTTGGGGCTCGGTCATGCGATGCGGCGTTTGGTGACGAAACGACAAGCGTACCAACTCCGCCCCGGCGCGGCCGGGCCGCGTCTCGGTGTCGCCATGATGCGAGGGCGGTGTCCGATCGGGGCGGGAACAGCCGATGCCAAACGCTGTCACAGTCCGGAAAGCATCAGGCGACCACCATGAAAAGCAAAGACATCCATCTGCGCAGTTCGGCGCTCGCCGCAGTCATCGCCGGGGTGGCCGCCTGGGCGCAGCCGGTCATGGCCGAGATCCCGGCGACTCAGGTCTATCAGCAGCGCGGCGCCGACGGCCGCATCATGCTGACCGACCGGCCATCGCCCACTGCCTTGACCGAACGCACCTGGCAGGTGGAGCGCGAGGAGCCGGGTGCCGCGCAGCGCGCCAGCGCCGTTCATCGAGAGGCCGAGGCGGTCAGCGCCCGGATCGGGCAACGCATCGAAGCCGAGCAGCGCCGCGCCGACTTCGATGCGTTCATGCGCCGGCAGAGGAACGGGCTCGACCGCCGCGAAGAGATCGTCGACGACGGCGTCGTCATCGGCGTTCCGTTGCTGCGTCCGTTCCGGCAGCGGCATCCACAGCTCGATGCGCGTCCGCCATTTCTGCAGCGGTCGAGCGCAGCGCCGATGCGGACGTCGCCGCCGGCGTTGCGCACCGACACCTCGGAGATGCGCTAGTTCACGCTCCGGGCAAGCAGCGCCGCGGCGCGATCAGCTCGGCTGCTTGACCGTGCGCAGGTACGGCTTGATGGTCTTGAAGCCTTCCGGATATTTCTGCCTTGCCTGCTCGTCAGAGACGCTGCCGGCAATGATGACGTCGTCGCCGTGCTTCCAGTTCGCCGGCGTCGCAACCGCGTGCTTGGCGGTCAGCTGCATCGAATCGAGCACGCGCAGGATCTCGTCGAAGTTCCGGCCGGTCGTCATCGGGTAGGTGAGCATCAGCTTGATCTTCTTGTCGGGGCCGATGACGAAGACCGAGCGCACGGTGGCGTTGTTGGCGGCGGTGCGGCCGTCGGCGCCCACCTCGTCGGCCGGCAGCATGTTGTAGAGCTTGGCCACCTTCAGGTCATGGTCGGCAATCATCGGGTAGTTGACCTTCGATCCCTGCGTCTCCTCGATGTCCTGGGCCCAGGCGCTGTGCCGGTCGACCGGGTCGGCGGAGAGGCCGATCAGCTTGGCGTTGCGCTTGCTGAACTCGGGCTCGATCTTCGCCATGTAGCCAAGCTCGGTGGTGCAGACCGGCGTGAAGTCCTTCGGGTGGGAAAAAAGGATCGCCCACTTGTCGCCGATCCAGTCGTGGAAGCGGATCTTGCCCTGGGTGGTTTCGGCTTCGAAATCGGGCGCAGTGTCGTTGATGCGCAAGGACATGACGGGCACTCCTGAGGTCTGAACGGGGCTCGCAGTATCCTCCTCTCGCAAAGGGCCCGATGCCCGTGCGTCACCAATGCTGATCAACTTTTTCTTCACGCTGCGCGCCGCCAAGCTCAAGGTCTCGGTCAAGGAGTACCTGACGCTGCTGGAAGCGATCAAGTCGGGCGTGCTCGACGACGCCGACGGCGCGCCGACGGTCGACAGCTTCTACTACCTGGCGCGGGCCGCGCTGGTCAAGGACGAGGCCCTGTTCGACAAGTTCGACCGCGCCTTCGCGGCGTATTTCAAGGGCGTCGAGCTGCTCACCGATTTCACCCAGGAGATTCCGCTCGAGTGGCTGCAGAAGAAGTTCGAGCTCGAGCTCTCGGCCGAAGAGAAGGCAGCGATCGAGAAGATGGGCTGGGACGAGCTGATGGAAACGCTGAAGAAGCGCTTCGAGGAGCAGAAGAAGCGCCACGAGGGCGGCAACAAGATGATCGGCACCGGCGGCACCTCGCCGTTCGGCGCCTACGGCTACAACCCGCAGGGCATCCGGATCGGCCAGGACAAGAGCCGCAACAAGAGCGCGGTGAAGGTGTGGGACCAGCGCCAGTTCAAGGACTACGACGACTCGCTCGAGCTCGGCACGAGGAACATCAAGGTGGCGCTGCGCCGGCTTCGCCGCTTCGCCCGGGAAGGCTCCGAGGAAGAGCTCGACCTCGACGACACCATTCGCGCCACCGCGTCGAACGCCGGGTGGCTGGACATCAAGATGGTGCCCGAGCGGCACAACAAGGTGAAGGTGCTGCTGCTGATGGACGTCGGCGGGACCATGGACGAGCACATCCACCGGGTCGAGGAGCTCTTCAGCGCGTCGAAGAGCGAATTCAAGCACCTCGAGTTCTACTACTTCCACAACTGCGTCTACGACTTCATGTGGCGCAACAACAAGCGCCGCTACAGCGAGAAGTTCAGCACCTGGGACATCCTGCGCAAGTACAACAAGGACTACAAGCTGATCTTTGTCGGCGACGCGACGATGAGCCCGTTCGAGATCCTGCAGCCGGGAGGCAGCGTCGAATACAACAACGAGGAGCCCGGCGCCGAATGGCTGCAGCGGCTCACCCACGCGTTCCCGAAGTTCGCCTGGATCAACCCCGAGCCGCAAGGCGTCTGGGGCTATCGGCAGAGCATCTCGGTGATCCAGCAGCTGATGAACCAGCGCATGTTCCCGCTCACCCTGCCCGGGCTCGAAGGAGCCATGCGACTGCTCGTCAAATGAGGTGGCGCGCAGCGCTGCTTCGAGCGCTGTCGGGATCGGTCTTGCTGATGCTGCTGGGCGGCTGCGCCGGCCTGCCCTTCTTCTCCAAGGACGACGCCGCTGCCACCGCGGCGAAGCCGCCGGAGCCGGAGGTCGCCCTGTACGCCTTCGAGATCGACGCACCCGGCAACCTGCGCGCGCTGCTCTCGACGTACCTCGATATCTCGCGCTTCCAGAAGGCGCCGGCGTCGGAAGCGATCGCCGGCAACGAGCTCGATCGGCTGGCCGCGGCGGCGCCGGCCCAGGCCCGGACGCTGCTCGAGACCGAGGGCTACTTCGACGCCGAGATCAAGATCGTGCAGGCGCCACGCAGCGCGGTTGCAGGCGAGCTGCCGCGCCTGACGATGACGGTGGTGCCCGGCCCGCGGGTGCGCGTGGCCAGCGTTGCGATCGAGTCGACCGAGCCGCTGGCCAAGCGCACGCCGACGCGCGACGAGCCGTGGGACGATCGCCTCGCCAAGCTGCGCCAGACCTGGAGCCTGAAGCCGGGTCAGCCGTTTCGCCAGCCGGACTGGAATGCGGCGAAGAACGCCGCGCTCGGCGAGTTGCGCGCCGACGGCTATCCGACCGCGGGATGGGACTCGACCCACGCCAGGATCGACGCGACCGAGTCGACTGCGGCGCTGGAGGTGACGGTCGACGCGGGCCCGCTGTTTCGGCTCGGGCCGATCCGGATCGAGGGCGCGAACCGCTACGACGTCGACACCATCAAGCGGCTGGCCACCTTCTTCGGCGGCGAGCCGTACAGCGAAAAGCTGCTGCTCGACTACCGCGACCGGCTGATCAAGGTCGGCTTGTACGAAGGCGCCTCGGTCGAGCTGGATGCGAGCGGATCGGCCGAAGCGGCGCCCGTCGTCGTCAAGGTGAAGGAGCTGACCCAGCACAGCGCGACCCTCGGCATCGGCTACAGCGCCAACACCGGCCCGCGCATCTCGGTCGAGCACTACGACCGCAAGGTCTTCGGCCTGCCGTGGATCTCGCACAGCAGCCTGACCTACGGTCCCGACCTGAAGTCGATCGGCACCGAGCTCCGCTCGTATCCGCACCTGGACCTGTGGCGCGATCTGCTCGCTGCCAACATCGAGCAGTTGCGGGCCGCCGACCAGACGCGCGACAGCTGGTTGGTCCGGGTCGGCCGCTCGCTCGACACGACCCGTTTCGATCGCCTGTATGACCTCGAGGCCGCGCACGCCAAGGTCGCGAGCGCGCAGCTCGTCGATTCGGCCGACGCCTTCTCCGGCAACTACCACTGGCTGCGTCGCGATCTCGACAGCATCCTGGCGCCGACCGAAGGCACCGCCCTCGCCGTGCAGGCCGGCGTCGGCTACGGCCGCGGCACGGAGACGCGCTCGGACCTGTTCGGCGAGCTGAAGAGCCGCGGTCCGTTCGTCCGCGCCTACGCCAACTTTCGCTGGTACGGGCGGTTCGGGGACTGGTATGCGAACGCGCGGACCGAGGCCGGCGAGGTCTTCGTGCACGACCGCATCGGCGTGCCCGACACGATCCTGTTTCGCGCCGGCGGCGACAACTCCGTGCGCGGCTACGGCTACCGCACGCTCGGCCCCAATGTCAATGGCGCCGTGGTCGCAGGCCGCGTCCTCGCGACCGGCAGCCTCGAGCTGGAGCACGCGCTGACCGAGCGGCTGCCGGCGCTGCTCGGCGCCGTCTTCGTCGACGCCGGCAACGCCGCCGATCGCTGGGCGGCGTTGCATCCGGTGCTCGGCGTCGGTGCCGGCGTCCACTATCGAAGCCCGGTCGGTCCGCTCCGGCTCGACCTTGCCTACGGCCGTGACGTGCATCAGTTTCGAGTGCACATCAGCGTCGGCGCGACGTTCTAGACACGACGAGCGATGGCCGAGACACCGCCCTCTGCGCCGCCGCCGGCAGCGACGCCGCTCGCTGCCACGCCACCAGCGTCGAGACACCGCGCCTGGCGCTGGCTCGGCTTCAGCGTCGCAGCGCTCCTCGTGCTGGTGGCGATCGGCCTGGGCCTGCTGACGGCAGCGTTGCACAGCAGCAGCGGCAGCGCCTGGCTGGTGACGCTGCTGCCGCAGCTCAAGGTGGTCGGGCCGCAAGGCTCGTTGCTCGGCGACTTCGCGGCCGAGCGCATCGAGATCAGCCTGCCCGGCAGCAGCGGCGTGCTCCGCGTCGACGCGCCGCGCTGGCATGCCCTCAGTGCCGGGCCTGGCGACCACGGCCGCTGGCTGCATCTGCGGATCGACAGCCTGCACGCCGACCGGGTGACCTTGCTGCGCAGCGAGACGCCGACGCCGCCCGACAGCAAGCCGGCGGCGCCACCGGCAACGCTGCGCCTGCCGATCGAGCTCGAGATCCGCGCCGCCAGCGTCGACGAGCTGCGCCTGGGTGCCGGCGAAGAGGCGACCCGGCTGCTGGCACTGCGCGGTGGCGTTCATCTCGGCGACGCCGGCGGCAGTCTGCATCGCTTCGATGCGCTCGAGGCGCGCTACCAGCAGGCACGCGCGTCCGGGCGCGCCTCGATCGCCGCCGATGCGCCGTTCCAGGTCGATGCGCAGCTCGCATTGCTCTATGAAGATGCCACGCCCGCCTGGCAGGCGAACGCCGCCGCGGTCGGTCCGCTCGAGGCACTGCACGTCACGGCCACGGCGCGGCGAGTCGCTGCTGCGGCGCGGGCCGATTCGACGGCACGTCCGAACGCTGGATCGGCGTCGGCGTCTGCGGCATCGGCGTCGGCATCGGCACCGCCCGCCTCCGTTTCGGCGTCGGCATCGGCCCCGGTTGCCGACGCGCCATCGCTGACTGCCGATGCCACGATCAGACCGTTCGCGGCGTGGCCTCTGGGCCAGCTGCGGGCGACGACCCGAGGCCTCGATCTCGCGGCGTTCTCGGGCAGCGCACCGGCGACGGCATTGAGCGGCGAAGCCACCGTCACGACGACCGGTCTGGATCGGCCTGCCAGCGTCCTGGTCGAGCTGAGAAACAGCCGCGCCGGTCGATGGAACGAGGGCCTGCTTCCGGTGCAGCGTCTGCATGCCGACCTCCGGGCCCGGCCGGATGCGCCGAGCGCGCTCGAGATCCAGACGCTCGTCGCCGAGCTGGGCTCGGCGCAATCTGCGGCCGGCCGTGTCGACGCGCGCGGACACTGGTCGCCTGAAAGCTGGAACCTCGAGGCCACGCTCGACAAGGTGCGCGCCAACGGGCTCGATGCAAGGGCCCCCGACACGGCGCTCGACGGCACGCTCAGCGCCTCGAGCCGCGCGCCGTCGACGGCGAACGCCGAACGCACGATCGCCATCGCCGGCGACCTTGCCGGAACGCTCGTCGATCGACGCCTGCCGCGCAGCGCACCGCACCTGGCGCGGCTCCGCTTCGATGCGCGCGCCGGCGACCGCGACATCGAGTTGCACAGCGCCGAGGCCAGCCTGGGCACCGCCAGGGCGTCGCTGGCCGGCCGCATGACCCGGCCTGCGGCCGATGCGCCATGGCATGCCGCCGGGCGCGTGGCCTTGAGTGACTTCGATCCGGCGCCGTGGTGGCCCGGCCCTCCCGATTCGCTGTTGTCGCGCGGCCCGAACCGGCTCAACGCGAAGGGCGATTTCGACGTGGTGCTGGCGCGCA